>NZ_JBFBND010000025.1:0-69027 GCF_040702905.1 Kineococcus sp. NPDC059986
CGGCTTCGTCCAGGCCGGTGTGAGGTGGGTGGGTCAGGGGGCGTCGGTGGAAGCGGTGGACTGTGCGCTTGTCGTCGAGATCGCGACGTCGCGGCTGCTGGCGACAGCGCTCATAACGCGGGATGACCGGATGTTTGGCTGACGCTCAGGTATGCCCAGGGCGTACGTCAGCGGAGATCTCCGCCGCGTCGAGCGCACGATCCAAGTGCTCGTGCAGCCGCCGACGCAGCAGTAACCGGTCACTCTCGCCGGTCGTAGCTGCCCCGTCGGTCAGGGCTGCATCGTCGAAAACGACGCGCGCTGCACCGGCGTGTTCACCCAGTCCAGACAGATTGATCTCGGCGTGGACCAGAGCTGGCGTCTTCTCCTCGAAAGCGGACCCCTGAAAAGCTGCCTGTCCATCCGTCCTGGCGAACCACCCGGCGGGGCCTGCGTCAGTCATGGGATGAGTATCTACAACCGGTTCCCATCGCGCCCTGGGTGATCCCTGCTCGAAGACCGCGCACAACGCGGGATGACCGTGAACATGGCGGTCGTTGTGCAGCGCTCACCCCGACGGCAAGACTGCCGGGATGCCTCTCCCCATGAGCGTGGCCGCAGCCTTGGCTGCACTCGTTCCCCACGACGCGCTGAGCAACGCCTTCGGAGGACGTGGCCGGAATCCAGGAAGCTTGTCATGGCACCACGAGCTCATCGGCGAACCGGAAGCAGCGACGCTCCTGGGCGCTGCGGTGCCCACCCTGAGCTTTCTGCGGACGCCTGAGCTGGTGGAACGGATCTCCGTCCACCGGGGCCTGCCCACCGAGTCGATGGAGTCTCAGCTCGCCGCGGGTTTTCTGCTGCTGCACTTGCGCGTCACCTACCTGCCCGTGGAACAGACGTGGGAGCAGGCGCTCACGTGGTCGGTGCTGCGCCGGGGTGGCTCGGTCCTGGACATGCGCGAGCAGGACCCCGATCCGCAGCGGCGCCGGCCCTGGCCGCAGCGGGTTGCCAGCAGCCGTGACGCCGGCAGTGGGGACTACACCGTGGTCACGGTAGAGGGGGTGGAAGTGGGGGTTCAGGTCGACACCTCTGGTGTGGTGCACCTGTCGTGGCTGATCTCGCGTGGGGATCGGGTGCTGCTGGTGGGGTTGCTGACGCGTCGGGGTCCGCGGGCTGCGCTGGAGCTCGTCGCTGATGGTGGGTTGCTGGGCTGAGGGGTGATCGGCCCCCGTCCGGATTTGCGGGGATACGCGGGTGTTCTTTGCGCTCGCTCCGGATCCGGTCATCGACATGACCGCGAAGTCCGTGAACGTGATGCCGCTCCATCATCACCAGACCGATCCGCAGCTGACCCGTCCCGAAAACCCCGGCGCTCGGGGCGCGCGAGCCTCACGCGAAGGCGGCCACCGTCTGCGCGGGGGTGAGCCGCTGGAAGGACAACACCGACGGCGCCATCACCCCGTGCGCGCTGAACAGGGCGTAGCCCAGATCGGCGCAGGCCACGAAGCCGCCGGCGTCCCGGTACACCCACAGCGCGTAGTCCTTGCCGCCACCGTGGCCCGGGCCGGGGTCCAGACCCGCGCGTCGCCCAGGGCTGCGGCCACCTGGTGTGCCAGCTGGTCGAAACCCTCGACCCCGCTCTCCGGATCGGCGGAAGGAGGTCCCGTCCACCGGCTCCTCAGATGGGAGCGGACGGCGTGGGTCGACACGGAGGTCAGGGTGTCGTCGACGGTGGTGGCGCCCACGCGAGCCGGGCCAGTGGGCCGGACGCCGAGGCGGGCGATCGTGTCGACGACTGGAGCGGTGGCGCTGTCGTCGGCGGGAGCCAGGCTGACGCGCCACCAATGGTCCTGGTCGACGCCTTCACCGCTCAGGGAGTGCGCAACGTCGACGACGGCCAGACTCTCCAGGGGCACGTCGGCGGGGGCGATGACGTCGAAGTCGAGACCGTCCAGAGACAAGGTCATGGGAACCTGCCTACCGCGTGGGCAGCCCCCGAGGCAGCGACTTCGTCATGAAGATCGCGCACCACTGGAAGATCGTGCGTTGCGCGCACCGCGGGAGGACCGCGAGGTCGTCGCCGTGGCGGTCGGAACGGCGGGAGCGATCTCCACAGGGGAGGTAGCGTCCAGAGATGCCTTCCGGCTTCCCCATCTCCCACGACCCGCAGCGCGACCACCTCTGGAGTCGCGTGGTCGATCTGGTGGACCAGCACCGGGAGCCGGGAAGATCACCGCACCAAGCTGACCGCGATGAGGAGTCCATCACCTGGATCATCGGCGGCCCTGACGGCTCCGAGGCGCACGTGACGGTGCGGGAGCGTCCCTTCCGTGATGTGTCCTTCCGTCGCAGCCGCGGCGAGCCAGGGGTTTGGGCGGAGTTGGAGGTCCTGCGGGTGGGACTGAGCACCCTGCTCGGCTTCCGCGCCGTTCCCGCTGCTGCCGTGGCCCTCGACGAGCAGAGCGAGCGGGACGCCGTGCACGCGGAGGTCTCGGTTCGCGATGACCTGGGGAGTTGGTACACCACCGTCAGCGGCTGGGGAGCGCCCCCGGACGTGGACTGGTGTTGGCGCTTCAACGCGCCGCCGTCTGGGGCCTCCCGCCTGTGGGTGACCGTGACGGATCGGGGCGAGCTGTTCGCGGAGTACGTGGCCGAACTCCAGCAGGGCGGCTGCTCGCCCGACCCGGTGGCTCGCTGACGTGCTCTGGACGGTTCTTGCCGCCGAGGTGACCACGCCGGCAGGAGTCACCTGGTAGGTAGAGGGTGTGCTGAGTCACCTGAGCCTGCGGCAGCTGCTGGAACGGTGGAACGAGGAGGTCCTGACCATCTCCGACGCCGGTTCGAGAACCGTCACCGCGCAGATGCGTGACCGCCGGTGGATCGGATCGCCACCGGCGACGCCGGCCGAGCTCGCGGCCTGGGAGCGGAGCACGGGGTTGTCGCTGCCACCCTCGTACCGCGCCTTCGCTCAGATCAGCAACGGGTGGCCCCTGGTCGACTTCGACTACGGGGCCGTGCGGCCCGTCGCTGAGATCGGTCGGGTGCGCGACCTGGAGCCGGGACTGCTCCAGGCGTGGGAAGACAGCTTCGACGAGGACGACACGGCCGACGACGAGAGCGAGCTCCGTGATGACGAGGTGCCGTTGCTGCGTCGCTGTCTGCTCCTCAACGACGGTTCTGACAACTTCCTCCTGGACCCCGGACACACGAGCACGGACGGGGAGTGGGCCACGTGGGACTTCACCAACTGGTACCCCGGCGCCGCCAACGGTGCCCCGTCCTTCCGTGCGGGGTTGGAGAGGCACTACGCCAGCTTCGTGAGGTTCGACGCCTCGGACAGCGTGAGCCGCACGGAGATCGCCGACCTGGTCGAGCAGGCCTACCGCACCAGTCTGGCCGGAGGCGAGACCGGCGACGTCTTCAAGCGTGCCCAGGACTACGGCGACCTCCGAGCGGAGGTCCTGGAGGTGCAGATCCAGGTGCTGCGGGAGGTCCAGGGCGCGATCGGGCGGGTCGAGTCCTTCGATCCACCGGTGGGAGAACCTGACCCCGTGCTGCGGTACGAGCTGTGGCCGATGCTGGTGGCGAGCCTCCGCGAGCGTGCGCCCTGGCAGGACTCTTCGCTGGGCATCTTCTTGCGGCGGTTGTCCGAGCCCCACCGTGCGGTGGTGCGCGACCTCGTCGCCCGCTCGGAGCGGGAGGGAGGACTTCTCGCCGACTTCTCCTACTGCCCGGTGTTCGACCGCGCGGTGCAGCAGGCGCGCAGCCTGGTGCGTGGTGGCCGTCGCCACGAGGCCTGCGACCACCTGCTCGCGGCTCTGCCTGCCTGGCGACCGCTCTCGCCGCTGCACCTGGCCCCGTTGGGGGTGCTCTGGGACCGCGAGCTGGCGCAGGTCGTGAGTCCTCGCCGACTCCTCACCACGGCGCGAGCCCGTGAGTGACGGATCACCACCCGCTGACTCGAGCTCAGGCCGGCACGGACGCCGTCCCTCGACGACAGCAACCACCCGGTCCTGAACCGGCTGCTCGTGGACGTCCCGCCCGCGGCGCTGCACGGGTGAGTTCACGAGCCCTGGACCACTGCCGGTGCACCTCGCGCGGAGCGCCACGACCGTGACGTCGGCCGCCGACGTCGTCGCGGGACCCACAGGCGCCGTTCCGGCCTCCTCGCCCCTCGACCTGTGGACGACGCCCGGGACGGGTCGGCGATCGGCGGCACGCTGCCGCCATGTCGCTCCCGCACCCCACCCTCCTGTCCCCCGTCCGCACCCCCGAGGAGCTCACCGCGCGGTGGGCGCTCATCGCCGCGCTCGGCGCCGACCCGGACGACCCCGCGGTCGACGACGCGGTCGCGGGCTCGGACCTGTGGGTCCAGCTCCTCGACGCGCAGGGCCGGCAGCAGTCCGCCCTCGTCGTCGTGCAGGGCCTGTCGCCGGACCCGGACGAGGAGGTCGCCCAGAGCCTCGCCGGCGTGCTCGGGCACCTGCTCGCCGAGCACACCGCCGGAGTCGGCTCGGTCGCCTTCGCCCTCGTCCCCGCGCGCACCCGCGAGGTCGTCGCCGCGGACCTGGCGTGGGCGCAGAGCCTGGCCCAGGCCTGCCGGGACGAGCACGTCGAGGTGCTGGGGGTGCACCTCGTCGTGGGCACGGACGCCCACCGCGTCCTGTGACGGGCCCGCGGGGACGCGCTGCGGGATCAGCCGACGGGTGCGGGCACCGCCGGCGCGGGTCGGGCCTGCTGGCGCGGGTTGGGCCGGCGCGCGGCCTCCTGCATCGACATCCCGCTGATCGCGTCGCACAGCTCGGGCAGGGTCTCCAGGACCTGCTCGGCGACCTCGAGGGGCACGGCCTGCGGCGACAGGATGGTCACCGTGACCTTGCCGCGGCTGCTCGGTCCCTGGGACACGAAGCACCCCGGCACGCGCTCGGCGATGCCGGAGATGAAACCGTTGAGGTCGCGGACGCCGATCGGCCTCGTCGTCTCGATGGACAGCACAGTCTTCATCGCGCTCCTTCGCAAGGTGGCCGTGGGCGACACCGACCGCTCGGTCGGGGGCCTCGCACACCGGTTCGTCGTCCGGACGTCGTCCGGGGTGGTCATCGAGTGGGTCACGGTGACCCGCACGGGCGTCTCACCTCCCCCGCTCTGTCGGCACGCACCGGCCCCGTCCACACCGACCGTCGCCCGAATCACCCTGAACGGACCAGCGTGGACGGCGTGCGGACCGGACCGACGTCAGTGGCGACCGGCGGCGGCGGGCGCGGCCAGGGCGTCGCGGACGGCGCGACCGCCCGCGACGGCCGCCGCGAGCTGGTCCCCCGTGACCCCGCAGGCCCCGAGGCAGGCGGCGGCGACCTGCTCGGGCAGCTGGGGGGCCGAGGGCAGCGACGCGGTCATCTCGACGAGGTGCAGGCACACCTGCCCCAGGACGTCCGCGTCCACGGGGTGCCCGGCCGGGGCGACGTCGCGGACCAGCTCGGCGTACACCGCGCCGAGCTGGCGGCGGTGCGCGCGGAACTGCTCGAAGCGCGGCTGCTGGACCTCCGGGGCCACGTAGAGCGCCGGGATGCCCAGGGGACCGGCCAGCAGCGTCCCCACGTCGACGACCACGAGCGCGTGCAGCGCCCCGGCCGCGTCCGGCGCGCGCGACCGCAGCGCGTCGACGACGTCGAGGGTCGGGCGGACGGACGCCTCGAGCAGCTCGAGGAGGATCTCGTCCTTGCCCGCGAAGTGGTGGTAGAGCGAGGCCTGCCGGATCCCGACCCGGTCGGCGATGGCGCGCGTCGACGTCGCCGCGAAACCGGACTCGGAGAACAGCGCCGCGGCCGCGTCGAGGATCTCCTGCCGCGGCGTGCGGCCGTCGTCGGCGGCACCACGGCTGCGGGGGCGCCCGACCCGGCCCGTCCCCCCGCGCTCGCTCACCCCGCCGATGCTGCCACGACCTCTCGCGCCAGGGCCGCCCGGGCGGCGAGCCAGAACCCGTGCGCGGTGATCTCCCGCGCCCCCTCCAGGGCGGCCGGTTCGGCGAGGAAGGAGCGCACGACGCGGCCGTCGTCGAGGGTCACGGCCCCGATCGTCATGGGCTGCGGCAGGGCGGCGACGAACGCGCCGAACCCCGACGCCGGCAGCCGCCACACCTCGCCCTGGACGCTCGACCCCGCCCGGTCGCGGACCATCCCCGGTTTCGGGGGGACGGTGTCGAGGGCGTACAGCCGGTACTCCGGGGCGGTGGCCGCGGGCCCGACGAACGTCGCGCCGGCGGCGACGAGTTCGGGGTGCAGGGGCTGACCGCTCAGGTGGGCGCCGACGACGAGCAGGTCGACCGGCACGTCCGCCCAGCCCTGCGCGAGCGCCGCCAGGGTGCGGTCGCTGAAGGCCGGACCCGTCAGCATCACGCCGAACGGCAGGCCCGCCACCGTCCCGGCGGGGACGGCGAGCGAGGCCATGTCGAGCAGGTTCGCGAAGTTCGTGAACCGGCCCAGCCGCGCGTTGGCCCCCACCGGGTCGGCCGCGACCTCGGCCAGGGTGGGGTGCCAGGTCGTCGTGGGCGTCAGCAGCGCGGTGGTGCCCGCGAGCAGGTCGCGGGCTCGGGCCGCGAGGACGTCGAGGCGCTCGCGGTCGCGGAACACGTCCACGGCCGTGACCTCCTCCCCCGCCCGCACGATGGCGGCGACGGTCGGGTCGAGGTCGGTGCCCACCAGGTCGGGGTGCGCCGCGAGGTGCGCACCCACCGCGGCGGTCCGCTCGGCGACGAACGCGCCTCCGTAGAGCAGCCCGGCCGCCTCCAGCAGCGGGGCGACGTCCACCTCGACGACCTCGGCGCCGCTCGCGCGCACCCGGTCCACGTACCGGCCGAACGCCGCGGCCCAGCCGTCCGCGAGGCCCTGCAGGTGCTCGGCGGTCGGCACGGCGATCCGCGGCCGAGCCGGTGGTGCCGGCAGCGGGGCGTCCACCCGCGCGAGGGGGTCGTGGCCGTCGGGCCCGGCGAGCTCCTCGGCCACCCGGCGGGCGGTCGCGAGGTCGCGGGCGAAGACCGTGACGCAGTCCAGGCTGCGGCACGCCGGGACGACGCCGGTGTTCGGGACCAGACCGCGTGTGGGTTTCACGCCGACGATCCCGTGCAGGGCCGCGGGCACACGCCCGGACCCGGCCGTGTCGGTGCCGAGCGCGACGTCGACGAACCCGAGGGCGACGGCGACGGCCGACCCGGAACTGGACCCGCCGGAGATCCGGTCGGGCGCGAAGGCGTTGCGCACCGCGCCGTGGGGGCTGCGGGTGCCGACGAGACCGGTCGCGAACTGGTCGAGGTTCGTCTTGCCCAGGACGAGGGCCCCCGCGGCGCGCAACCGCGCCACCGCCGTCGAGTCCCGCTCGGGCCGGTAAGCGAACGAGGGGGCCGCGGCCGTCGTCGGCAACCCCGCGACGTCGATGTTGTCCTTGACCGCGACGAGCGTGCCAGCGAGCGGTGCGCCCGGGTCGACGGCGGCGGCCTCGGCGAGCACGTCCTCGAGGGAGCGCAGGGTGATCCACACCTCCGGCCGGTCGGCGGCGGCGATGCGGTCGTAGGCCTGACGGACCTTCGACTCGAGCGGGTCCACGAGCGGGTTCACGCGAGACGTCATGCGGAGACCCCTTCCAGCGGTCGGACGGAGAACAGCACCTGGCCCGCCGTGACGGCCTCACCGGGTTTCACGTACACCTCCAGCAGTTCCCCCTCGACGGGCGCGGTCACGGCCGTCTCCATCTTCATCGCCTCCAGCGCCAGGACGCGGTCACCGTCGCCGACCGCGGTCCCCGCGGCCGCGGACACCTGCCAGACGGTCGCCGCGAACGGCGCCTCGACCCCGACCGCACCGGCGGGCAGGTCGACCGGCCCGGCCGCCACGGCGGGCGCGGGTTCGGGACGGACGTCGAACTCCCCCGAGGCGCGCCAGCGGTCCTTCTCGGCCTCGAACGCGGCCGACTGCTGCGCGCGGAACGCCTCGATGGAGTCGGCGTTCGCGGCGAGGAACGCCTCGTGCTCGGCGAGGGAGAACTCCCCCTCCTCGGTGTCGACGGGACCGCGGCCGGCGTCCGTCTCGGCGCGCAGTTCGAGGAGCTCCTCGGCGGACACGGGGTACCACTCGATGCGGTCGAAGAACCGCAGCGCCCACGGGTCCTGCGCGAACAGCCCCCCGCGGCGGAAGCGGTTCCACACCTGCGTCGTGCGGCCCACGAACTGGTACCCGCCGGGCCCCTCCATGCCGTAGATGCACAGGTAGGCGCCGCCGATGCCGACGGAGTTCTCCGCCGTCCACGTGCGGGCGGGGTTGTACTTCGTGGTGACGAGGCGGTGCCGCGGGTCCAGGGGCGTCGCGACGGGCGCCCCGAGGTAGACGTCACCCAGTCCGAGGACGAGGTAGCTGGCGTCGAAGACAGTGCGGAACACGTCGTCGACGGACTCCAGACCGTTGACGCGCCGGATGAACTCGATGTTCGACGGTGTCCAGGGGGCGTCGTCGCGGACGCCGGCCATGTACCGCTCGATGGCCAGGTGCGTCGCCGGATCGTCCCAGGACAGCGGCAACCGCACGCGCCGGGACGGCACGACGAGGTCGCTCGTCGGCGGCAGCGCGTCGTCCAGTTCCCGCAGCAGCCCCACGAGGCGGGAGGCCCGCAGGACGCTCGCGTCCGTGTGCACCTGCAGGGACCGGATGCCCGGGGTGATGTCGAGGATCCCCGCCGGGCGGTGCTCCTCCAGGGCGCGCATGAGGGCGTGCACGCGCATCCGCAACCCGAGGTCGAGGACCATGTCGCCGAATTCGACGAGGACGTTGTCGTCGCCGTCGCGGCGGTACGTGGCCGACGGGCGGGTGGGGGTGCCGGGCACGCGGGCCAGGACCCCGTCGTCACCGTCGCCCCGGGAGGACGCGGCGAGGTCGTTGCGCCGCAACCGGGGTGCGGCCGCGACCTCCTCGCGGACCGGGACGAACCGGACGCGGTCGCCCGGCCGCAGCTGCCCCAGCTTCCACAGGTCGCCGGACGTCACCACGGCGGGGCAGACGAAACCGCCCAGGGACGGGCCGTCGGGGCCGAGCAGGATCGGGGTGTCGCCCGTGAAGTCGACGGCACCCACGGCGTACGGGGTGTCGTGGATGTTCGACGGGTGCAGCCCCGCCTCACCCCCGTCGGTGCGGGCCCAGCGCGGCCGCGGACCGTCGAGGCGGACGCCGGTGCGGGCGGAGTTGAGGTGGACCGCGTACTCGGTCGCGTAGAACTCGTCGAGGTCGGCGCGCGTGAAGAACTCCGGGGCGCCGTGCGGCCCCTCGGTCACGGCCACCACCCAGTCGTGGGTGAACTCCGGCCGGCGCTCGGCCGGGACGGGGCCGGTGATGGTCGTGAACCCCTGCCCCTCGGGGACGCCGGGGCGCAGCACGTCCCCGGCCTGCAGGGCACGGCCGCCGTGACCGCCGAACCCGCCGAGGGTGAAGGTGGACGCGCTGCCGAGGTACAGCGGCACGTCGAGGCCGCCGCGGACCGCGAGCGCGAGGCGCAGGCCCGGCCCGGCCGCGGTACCGACGGCGAGCACGCCGCCGGCGGGGACCTCGACGGGTTCCCACTGCGGGACCGCGACCCCGTCGAGCGTCACCGGGGCGGCCGCGCCGGTGACGCAGACGACGGCGTCGGTGGAGAACCGCAGCGTCGGGCCCGTGGCGGTGATCTCCAGCCCGGGCGCGGTCGGCGGGTTCCCGACGGCGAGGTTGGCCTCGCGCAGCGACAGCGGGTCCATGGGTCCGGACGGCGGCACACCGACCTGCCAGTACCCCAGGCGACCGGGCAGGTCCTGCACGGTCGTCATCGCCCCCGGCGCGAGGACGTCGATGCGCGGGTCGGGGTCGCGGCCCGTGTCGATCCCCGTCGTGGGGCCGACGTCGAGCGTGGAGGTGGAGTGGGTGGCCGAGCGCAGCGGCAGGTCCTCGACGAGGGAGCGCAGCAGCCCGAGGTTCGTCACGACGCCGTCGACGCGGGAGGCGGTGAGGGCCTCCCCCAGCAGGTCGAGGGCGGCGTCCCGCCCCGGGGCGGCCGCGACGACCTTGGCCAGCAGGGGGTCGTAGAACGGGGTCACCTCGGTGCCCGTCTCGACCCAGCCGTCGACGCGGACGCCGGACATCTCCGGGAACTGCGCGTTCGTGACGAGCCCGGGGCACGGGGCGTCCTGCTTGGCGGGGTCCTCGGCGTACACGCGGGCCTCGACCGCGACTCCGGTCGCGGTCCACTCCCGGTCCAGGGCGTCGCGGACGACGGGGTCGGCGGCGCCGTCGCGCGCGAGCCGCAGCATGAGCTCGACGAGGTCGACCCCGTAGGCGAGTTCGGTGACGGGGTGCTCGACCTGGAGGCGGGTGTTCACCTCGAGGAACGCGGCCTCCTCCCGGACGGGGTCGTAGACGAACTCGACGGTGCCGGCCGACCGGTAGCGCACGGAGGCCATGAGGTCGGCGGCCGTCCCGGCGATGCGCGCGCGGACGTCGTCCGGCAGCGCGGGGGCGGGTGCCTCCTCGACGACCTTCTGGTTGCGCCGCTGCAGCGAGCAGTCGCGGTCGCCGACGACGGCGATGCCGCCGAGCCCGTCGCCGAACACCTGCACCTCGACGTGCCGGGCGGGCCGGACGAGCCGCTCGAGGAACACCCCCGCCGAGCCGAAGTTCGCCGACGCCAGCCGCACGACGCGGTCGTACGCCTCGCGGACCTCGGCGGCCGTCGCGCAGGCCTGCATCCCGATGCCGCCACCACCGCCCGTGGCCTTGAGCATGACGGGCAGGCCGACCGCCTCGGCCGCGGCGACGGCCTCGTCGGCCGAGGCGAGCAGCCCCGTGCCGGCCAGCAGCGGGACCTCCGCCGCGGCCGCGAGTTCCCGCGCAGTGTGCTTGCTGCCGAACGCGGTGATCTGCTCGGGGGTGGGGCCGACGAAGGCGATGCCGGCGGCCTCGCACGCGCGGGCGAACTCGACGTTCTCGGACAGGAACCCGTACCCGGGGTGGACGGCGCCCGCACCGGTGGCGATGGCCGCCTCGAGCAGGGCGTCGGTGCGCAGGTAGGACTCGCGCGCGGGCGCCGGGCCCAGCCGGACGGCGGTGTCGGCCTCGCGGACGTGCGGGGCGGCGCGGTCGGCGTCGGAGTACACGGCGACGGTGCGCAGGCCGAGGTCACGCGCGGAGCGCAGGACGCGGCGGGCGATCTCGCCGCGGTTGGCGACGAGCAGGGTGTCGAAGGTCACTGGGGAACTCCTGCGGGGGCGGTGACGAGCATGCGCAGCGGTGTCGGGTTGAAGTCGTTGCAGGGGTTGTTGACCTGGGGGCAGTTCGAGACGACGACGAGCAGGTCGACCTCGGCGCGGAACGCGACGCGCTTGCCGGGGCCGGAGATGCCGTCGACGATGCCGAGCGAGCCGTCCGGTTCGACCGGCACGTTCATGAACCAGTTGAGGTTCGAGACGAGGTCGCGGGCCGACAGGCCGTGCCGGGCCCCCTCGGCGAGGAAGTTCTCCCGGCAGCCGTGCTGGTGCATCGTGTGGTGGCCGTACCGCAGGGTGTTGGACTCCTTGCCGCAGGCGCCGCCGATGGTGTCCTGGCGCTCGACCTCGTTCGCGACGACGGTCGCGAGGGGGCTGCCGAACTGGCTGCGCAGGACGGTGCCCGTGCGGACGTAGGCGTTGCCCTGCCAGGCCAGGGTGTCCGGGACGCTGTAGCGCTCGCTGCGGTCGGCGTCGGAGAACAGCAGGCAGTCCGCGGACTGGTTGCCGCCCACGTCGACGATCGTCAGGACGTGCCCGGCGCGGACGACGGCGGACCAGGGGGCACGGGGGGCGACGCGCTCGTCGAGGACGACGTCTCCTTCGACGAGCGGGGAACCCCACTCCAGGGTCGTCGTGTCCGGGGTCGTGTCGGTGGTCGAGGTGGGGCTGGTCACAGTCCTCGTGCCTCCGCGTGGTCGAGGGTGTTGAGGTAGGCGCGGTGCAGTTCCGGTGTGCGGGTGAATCGTGGGTCGGCGGGCGAGGTGGGCGCGGACCGCCAGGCGTGGATCCGCAGCGGTCCGACGGTGAACTCCGGGCGCGGGTCCAGCGGGTGCGCCGTGTTCGCCACGAGCACGACGAGCGGGAGTTCGGCGAGCAGCTCGACCTCGGCGGGACCGGCCGACCCGAGCCAGCGGAACCCACCGTCGGCCTCCACGCGAACCCCCTGGAAGAAGCTCACGCTCGGGGGCAGGTCCCGGGGTTCCAGGCCCTGCTTGGCGGCGGCGAGCGTGAACAGCGCCCGCCCCGACGGGCTCGGTCCCTCGGGGGCGGCGTCGCCGTAGCGGTGGACGTTCCAGGCGTCGGACGTCGTGCCGCAGAACGCGTCGTGGTGCCCGGAGGTGTCGCCGACGACCGTGGCGAGGACCCGGCCGTCCCCGGACAGGAGGGGGTGGCCGTCGCCGAGGTAGGCCTGCCACGGGATCTTCTGCGTGTCGGCGACGTTGAGCCGCTCCCACGGCGCGAGCGCCGAGAACAGCAGGACGTGCGCGCACGCGTCTCCCGTGACGTCGGACAACCGCAGGCGGGTCCCCCGGGTGACGACCTTGGAGGTGTAGCCGCCGGGGGCGACCGTCTCGGCCCACGTGAGGAGGGTCGGGTCGACGTCGGCGGGGGCGTGCGGGGAGGTCGCGGCGGGCAGGTACGGCATCCAGTCCGACGTCGTCCCGCCCTGGGCGCGGGCGTCGTCGCGGGCGGCGAGGACGGTCGCGGTGTTCCGGTCGGTCATGCGGGTTCCTCCACGCGGTCGGTCTCGGCGGGGGCGGCGACCTGCAGCTTCCCCAGGACGATGGCGCCGCCGTGGCGGATGCGGTTGCGGCGGTGGACGAGGACGCCCACGAGCACCGTGGCGCCGATGAACAGCAGCGCGCTGTACTGCAGCCACCAGGTGCCGCCGGTGAGGTCGTAGACGCCGGCGCGGGGCCAGGCGAGGTTGACGACCATGACCGTCTGGTAGACGACGGCGAGGACGTTGACCGGGACCCCCCAGCGCCCCAGGGAGAACAGCGGCCGGCCGAACTCGTCGGTGCCCGAGGGGAGTTCCCCGCGCAGCCGGCGGACCAGCAGCGGCAGCGTGACGCCGAGGTAGGCCAGGTAGAGCATCGCGATGCACAGGCTGGCCAGGGCCGTGAAGACGGCGCTCTGGTCCCAGTTGACGGCGAGGGCGATCGCCGCGCCGACCCCGACGAGGACGGCTGCGCCGATGGGGGTTCCGGTGCGGACGGAGACGCGGCCGAACACCGAGGCGAAGGGGAACGCGCGTTCACGGGCCATCGAGTAGACCATGCGCGAACCGGACGTCTGGACGGCGAGCGTGCACACGACGACGGCCACGGCGACGCACACCAGCAGCAACCGGCCGCCGACGTCGCCGAGGCGGGCCGTGAGGACCCCGGCCAGACCAGCGGAGGCGAGCGAACCGTCGGTGAGGCTGGGGGCCGCGATGACGCCGCCGACGAGCAGGAGGGCACCGCCGACGCCGGAGACGACGAGGGCGCGCAGGATGGTCCGCGGGGTGGTGGCGCGCGGGGCGCGGGTCTCCTCGGACAGTTCCCCGGCCGAGTCGAAACCGACCATGACGTAGGCCGCCATGAGGGAACTGGCCAGCCAGAGCCCGAGGTAGTTCCCCTCGCCCGCACCGGCGGACGTCATGACGACGGAGGGGCTGCGCTCGGCGTGGCTGAACAGCGCCACGACGAGGGCGACGACGCCGATGATCTCGATGACGACACCCGCGGAGGTGATGACGGCCATGAGCCGGACGCCGACGGCGTTGACGACCGTCGTCACGACGAGCAGCAGGACACCGAGGACGACCGCGTTCTGGGCCCCGGTGGCCGAGACGGGTGAGGAGTCCGCCCCGGACCCGCCGACGAGCTGGAAACCCGACCAGATCGTCGGCAGCACGGCCTGCAGGGCGATGGCGGCGGTGGCCACCGTGAGGACCTGGCCCACGACCATGATCCAGCCGGTGAACCAGCCGACGTCCGTGCCGGCGAGGCGGCTGGACCACTGGAACACGGCACCCGAGATGGGGTAGCGGGCGGCGAGTTCGGCGAAGCAGAGGGCGACGAGCAGCTGACCGGCGAAGACGGTCGGCCACGTCCAGAAGAACCCGGCGCCACCGAACCCGAAGCCGAGGCCGAAGAGCTGGAACACCGTCGTGAGGATCGAGACGAACGAGAACCCTGCGGCGAACGAGGCGAACGGGCCGACGTTGCGGCGCAACTGCTGGCGGTAGCCGAACCCGCCGAGGTCGCTGCTGTCGGGCGCCGTCCGGTCGGGCCCGGAACGAGGTGCGGGAACGGACATCGTCGATCCCTCCGGTCGGTGGAGCTCGGATACCTGTCACTCGACAGGTATGGCTCCGAGTCTGTCCGAGCCGGTGTTTCCGCCGTGTTTCACCGCCGTGAAACCTTGATGTCGCGGGACGGGTCCCGGCTCACCCCCCGGCGGTGAGGGCCTCCGGGCGGGGGGTGCGCGGCGACGGAACGGCCCCGTACCGCGCGGCGTACCACGCCTCGAAGGCGCGTGCGGGCAGCGGCCGCGCGTGCAGGAAGCCCTGCGTCTCGTCGCACCCCAGCCCCGTCAGCGCCGCCAGGGTGTCCTCGTCCTCCACGCCCTCGGCCACGACCCGCAGCTGCAGGGCGTGGGCCAGGCCGATGGTGTGGGCGACGATCGCGGCGACCCGCGGGTCGGTGAGCAGGTCGACCGTGAAGGCCCGGTCCAGCTTCAGCTCCCCGACGGGGAGCTGGCGCAGCTGCGTGAGCGAGGAGTAGCCCGTCCCGAAGTCGTCGATGCTGCCCTGGACCCCGAGGGCCCGCAGCGCCTCCACGACCGCGAGGCTGCGCTCGGGTTCGCGCAGCAGCGCCGTCTCCGTCACCTCCAGGACGAGGGAGCTGGCCGGGACGCCGTGCCGGTCCAGGAGGGCCGCGACGGTCGCCGGCAGCGAGGTGTCGAGGAGCGTGCCCGCCGAGAGGTTGACCGACACGCGCACGGCCAGTCCCCCACGGCGCCAGGCCGCCTGCTGGGAGACGGCCTGCCGCAGCACCTCCCGCGTCACGGCGTCCATGAGGCCGTGCGTCTCGGCGAGGTCGAGGAACTCCGCCGGCCCCAGCAGACCGCGCGTCGGGTGCTCCCAGCGGACGAGCGCCTCGACGCCGGACAGCGTCCCGTCGGCGGTGTGCAGCTGCGGCTGGAAGTGGACCCGGAGCTGCCCGGCGGCGATCGCGTGCCGGAGCTCGGCGACGGTCGACAGCAGGCCCTGCGTGTCCCCGTGGCGGGCGGGGTCGTACGTGACGACGCACGCCCCGGTCCCCTGCCCGGTCCGCTTGGCGTCGTACATGGCGCTGTCCGCGCGGCGCAGCAGGAGCGCGGCGTTGGTGCGCGCCGCGCCGGACGACCCCGGCGTCCAGGTCGTGCGGCCCACGCTGAGGTCGGCGTGGACGCTGACCCCGCCGACGGCGAACGGTTCGCGGCGGGCGGCCTCGAGCACGGCGAGGACGCGGTCGCCCACCGGGCCGTCGTCGCTCACGACGACGAACTCGTCACCGCCCAGGCGGGCCAGCACGGCGGCCGGCGGCAGGTCCGGCGCGATGCGCTGGGTGAGCATCTGCAGCAGCCCGTCCCCGGCGCTGTGGCCGAGGCTGTCGTTGACCTCCTTGAAGTGGTCCAGGTCGAAGACGAGCACCTGGACACCGGCGGCGGGACGGTCGCCGCCCTCCCCCCGGTCCGTCCCGCGCTCGGCGAGCAGGTCCTCCAGGTGGCGCAGCAGCGCCCGACGGTTGGCCGTGCCCGTGAGGTCGTCGGTGAGGGCCTCGCGGCGGCTGACCGCCAGCTGCGCGAGTTCGAAGAGGTTGACGAGCAGGCGCACGCTCGACCCGAGGACGCCCACGAGCGCGCAGAGGGCCAGTCCCCGCGGGGCTCCCGTCAGCAGCACCAGCGTCGCGACGGCGAGCCCGGCCGTGACGACGACGAAGGACCCGACGGTCGACTTCACGGGGTCCGACGACCCCGTCGGCTCGAAGCGGGCCCGCAGGACCGCGGCCGCGGCCAGCGCCACGAGCCCGGCGGACCACAGCGGCAGGGCCCAGGCCGGGCGCGCCCCGCCGTCCACGAGGGCGGCGAGCCCGCCGGACCCGGCGAGGGCGTAGGCGGCGAAGACGAGCCAGATCCGCACGTCGCGGTGCAGCCGTCCGGTGAAGGCCGCCGTGATCGCCGCCCCCAGCAGCACGAAGACGCAGGCGTTCTGCAGCACCAGGAGCTGCTCGGGCCACGCCGCGGATCCCAGGAACCCCGAGGTCACGCCGTCGCCGTCGTGCAACGCCACGCCCGCGCCGATGAGCGCGGCGACGACGAGGACGGCGCTCGTCCCGTTGAGCAGGTCGTCGGGGTCGACCCCGGAGCTGCGCCGGCTCCAGCGGACCAGGGCCCGGTAGGCCAGCGGGAAGGTGAGCCCCGCGCAGACCGCCCCGGGGACGTCGGCGAACGCGCGCAGCTCGGGGACGGCGACGCACGCCGCCGTGGCCACCGCCCCGACGCCGTAGAGGAGGCACCCGGCGCTGAACATGCGCCAGACGAGGCGTTCGGCGGCGGACGTCCGGGCCCGCCAGGCGACCACCCGCCAGGTCGCGGTGACCGCGACCAGCGCCATCGTGAAGCGCACGAGCGGCCACGACCCGCCGACGGCGAAGGCCGCCGGGACCTGGGCCAGCGCCGTGACGAGGAGGAGACCCAGCGTCGACACCGGCGGCCGGCGACAACCGTCACCCAGCGCCGACCTGGCGGGGCGGAGGAGGGCGTCGAGGTCCGGGAACGGCACACGGGTGTCTCGACGCAACCGTCACCGATCCTGAGACGTGGAGCCGCGCGTCACCCGTTCCGGTCAGCGGTGCCACCCGGCGTCCGCCGCGGCGCCGCCCCCGGGCAGGATCGCGGGGTGGTCACCCTCACCGCCGCCGACGTCACCGCCGCCGCCGTCCGGACCGCGGGACGGGTCCGGCGCACCCCCGTCCTGCAGGTCGGGCCCGCGCTGTGGCTGAAGCTGGAGCAGCTGCAGCACACCGGCACCTTCAAGGCCCGCGGCGCCTTCAACCGCCAGCTCGCGGCGCAGGAGCAGGGGGAGCTCGACCCCCGGCGCGGGGTCGTCGCCGCCTCCGGCGGGAACGCCGGGCTGGCCCACGCGCACGCCGCGGCCGAGCTCGGGGTGCCCGCGACGGTCTTCGTCCCCGAGACGGCGCCGGCGGTCAAGGTGGGCAGGCTGCGCGCGCTGGGGGCCGACGTCCGGTCGGTGGGCAGCGAGTACGCGCGGGCGTACGAGGCGGCCGTGGAGTTCGCGCGCGAACGCGGAGCGGTGTTCTGCCACGCCTACGACCAGGTCGAGGTCGCCGCGGGCGCCGGGACCCTGGCACTGGAACTCGTCGAGGACCTCCCCGCCCTCGACACCGTCGTCGTCGCGGTCGGCGGCGGTGGGCTCTTCGCGGGCGTCGCCGCCGCCCTCGAGGGCCGGGCCCGCGTGGTCGCCGTGGAACCCGAGGGGGCCCCCACCCTGCACGCCGCCCTGGCCGCCGGGGCACCCGTCGACGTCCCCGTCGGGGGCGTGGCGGCCGACTCCCTCGGCGCCCGGAGGATCGGGGACCTGGGGTTCGACCTCGCGCGGCGCACCGGGCCCGTGAGCCTGCTCGTCGACGAGGACGCCGTCCGCGCGGCGCGGCAGGACCTCTGGTCCCGGTTCCGCGTCGTCGCCGAGCACGGGGCCGCGACGGCGTGGGCCGGGCTCCAGGCCTACGAACCCCGGCCCGGGGAACGCGTCGCCGTCGTCGTGTGCGGTGCGAACACCGACCCCTCGGACCTGCGCTGAGGCCGGCGCCCTACTCGCAGGCGACGCCGTCCCCGTCCCGGTCGAGCGCCGGACGGTAGCCGGGTTCGCCGCGGTACAGGGGTGCTGCGCCGGCGGCTCGAGCGGCCGCGCAGTTCGCGTAGTACGTGCCGCTGGGCGGGGCCGGCGTCGGTGCGGGTGCCGTCACGGAGGCGACCGTGCGGTTGACGAGCGCCCCCGTCGCCGCGGACCACTCGACGAAACCCCGCTGGAAGTCGACGCGCAGACCCCCGGTGACGGGGTGCTCGTCGCTCACGGGGTACCCCAGGGACCCGTTCTCGTAGCCCGTCGTCGCGTACGCCTCGAGGAACGCCCCGCAGAGCGCGTGGGCACCCGAAGCCGGCGACCAGTACGCGGTCCCGCCCTGGAAGCGCTGGTACACACCGCCTCCGGTGGTCGGCAGTTCCTGCGTGGCGGGGTAGCCGAGGCAACCGCCCTCGTACCCGGTCCGGGCGTACACGTCGCGGAAGGACCCCGAGACCGTGTGCGCCCCCGTGGACGGGGACCAGTACGCGACCCCGCCCTGGAACAGCTGGAACACCCCGCCGCGGATCGGCACCTCCTGGGAGGTGGGGTAGCCGAGGAAACCGTTCTCGTACCCGAGGGAGGCGAACAGCTGCAGGAACGACCCCGTCACCGAGTGCGCTGCCGTGCCCGGCGACCAGTAGAGGGTTCCGCCCTGGTAGCCCTGGAACACCCCGCCGCGGGCGATGCGGCTCTCCCCCGACGTCGGGTACCGCAGGAACCCGTTCTCCCAGCCGGTCGAGGCCCACAGGTCCCGGAACGAGCCCGAGACGTCCCAGGCGCCCGACGCGGGGCTCCAGTAGACGGCGCCGCTGCGGAACGTCGCGAACGTCCCCGTCGCCGTCGGCTGCTCGCACGCGGTGAGCGGACCCAGCGGACCCGCCGCCCCGCCGAGCTGGTCCCACCGGGCCTGCACGGCCGGCTGCAGGCAGTCCGCGGCCTGCGCCGCACCCGCCGTCCCCGCACCCCCGGCGACCCCTGCCAGCAGCGCCAACGCCGCCGCGAACCCTCGTCCCCGCACGTCGTCCCCCTCGTCTCCCGCCGCTCCGTCGCGGCGTCCTCCGGGAGACCCTAGAGCTTTCCGGTACCCGGTGCGGGCGGAACGCCCGGATCGGCCGCCGACCTGGACCCCGGGCGGAACTCCGGCCGCAGGTCGTCGAGGTAGGGGTTCTCGCGACGGGCGGTACGGACGACCTCGGCGTCGACGTCGGCCACGAGGAGGGCCTCGCCGTCGGCGTCCGCGACGGCCAGCACCTCCCCGGACGGGGCGCAGACGCTCGAGCGCCCCACGTACCGCAGGTCGCCCTCGGACCCGGAGTGGTTCACGTAGGCCACGTAGACCTGGTTCTCCCACGCGCGCACCCGGATCAGGTGCTCGGCGACGAACGCGAACGGTTCCATCTGCGCCGTCGGCACGACGACGAGGTCGGCACCGGCCAGCGCGGCCGCGCGGACGGTCTCGGGGAACTCGACGTCGTAGCAGACGAGGAACCCCAACCGGATCCCCTCCAGCTCCGCCGTCACGACGGGGATCCGCCCCGGGACGAACATCGCGCGGTCCAGGTCGCCGAACAGGTGCGTCTTGTCGTAGCGGACGACGCGTCGGCCACGGTCGTCCAGCAGCAGCACCGAGTTCGTCACCCCCACCCCTGACTCCGCGGGCTGCGGCAGACCGACGGCGAGCGCGAGCCCGTGCCGCGCAGCGACCTCGGCGGTCCGCTCCTCCAGGGGTTCACGGGCCAGGTGCTTGACGCGCGCCCCGATGTCGTACCCGGTGAGGAACATCTCCGGGGTCACGAGGAGCCGGCACCCCGCGGCGGCCGCCCGGGCGGCCGCGGCGTCCAGCACGGCGAGGTTGGCGTCGACGTCGCCGGGAGTCCCGGCGTGCTGCAGTCCGGCGATCCGCACGGTGCTCCTCGGTGGTCGGCCAGTCCAGACGGGTCGACGGACAGCCTGGGGTACGCGGAGGCCCGGTGACCAGCGTCGTTCCGTCGCCGCCGAGGACGAGGGGGCTACGCGGTGACTCCGGAGGGGTCGGCGGCGACGTGGAGGGCGAGCAGGGCGACGTCGTCCTCGAGGTCCTCCCCGGTGAGGGCGAGCAGGCCGTCGCAGAGGTGGTCGGCCACCGGTCCGACGCGCTCACGGGCGAGGTCCGCCGTCGCCTGTGCCAGCCAGTCGAGGCCGCGCTGCAGGTGCACGCCCCGGCGCTCGACGAGTCCGTCGGTGGTGAGGACGACGGAGGACCCGGCGGCCAGGACGACCTCGTGCTCGAAGCGCACCGTCGCCGGTTCCAGTCCGAGCAGCAGGTTGGACTCCGCGTCGAGGTAGCGGGCGGCCCCGTCGGGGGCGAGGAGCAGCGGCGGCGGGTGCCCGGCGTTCGACCACCGCATCCGGACGGTGCCGGACTCGCTGCGCACCTGGGCGACGACGAGGGTGGCCAGCACTCCGACGCGCAGGTCCGCCACCGCCCGGTCGAGCGCCGTGAGGACGGCAGCCGGACCCGCGTCGGTCGCGTGGGCGATGCCGCGCAACAGGTTCCGCAGCTGCGCCATCGCGGCGGCGGCCTGTTGGTCGTGTCCCGTGACGTCGCCGATGACGAGGTTCAGCTCCCCGCCGGCCGTGGTGAACACGTCGTACCAGTCCCCGCCGACGCGGGTGTGGTGGGAAGACGGCACGTAGCGCACCGCGACCTGGAGGTCGTCCTGCGCGGGAGGGGTCCACGTGAGCAGCGTCTTCTGCAGGGTTTCGGTGAAGCGCGCCGCGAGCGCGCCGGCGGCGGCCTCCGCGGCGCGGGCCGCGAGGCGTTGCAGCGCCTGGGAGGTGAGGGCGGCGAACGCGACGAGGAGACGTTCCTCGGCCTCGCGCCACTCGTGGGGTTCGGCGAACGCCACCGACAACGCCCCGACGACGGTCCCCCCGGCCCCGTGCAGGGCCACGGAGGCCGAGGCCTCCGTCCCCGTGCGGGCGTAGATGTGCGCGGCGTCGGGGAACTCGGGAACCGTCGCGGCGAGGTCGGGCAGGAAGTGGGAGCGACCCGTCGTCGAGGTGTCCACGAGCGGCAACCGCACCGACGGAGGCAGGTGGGCGACGTCGGCGAGGAACTCGGCGTCGAAGGCCGTCGCCAGGGTGCGGACACCGGGTCGGTCGTGGTCCAGGAGGGCCAGGCCCATGGCCTGCGCCCCGAGCAGCGGCGTGCCCCGGTCGGTGACGACCTGCAGGACGGCGGACTCCGTGTGGGCCTCGCCGAGGTCGGTGGCCACGGCGACCAGCCCGGCCATCGCCGCCGCGTCGAGGACCTGCTGGTGGGCGGCGGCGCGGGCCTCGGTCACGTCGGCGTTGGTCCCGAGGAGCCGGACGACGTGGCCGTCGGTGTCGACGAGGGCCTGGCCTCGGGCGTTCACCCAGTGCTCGCTGCCGTCCGGCCAGCGGGTGCGGAACTCCACCTCGACGGACCCGGCCGTCGCCACCGACTCCTGCAGGACACGGCTCAGGCGTTCGCGGTCCCGCGGGTCGACGGCCGCGTCCACGTCGGCGATGGTCCCGGTGACGGTCCGACCCTGGAAACCGAAGATGGCGGTGCTGCGGGCGTCCCAGAGGATCGCGCCGGTCGCGGGCTCCCACTCCCAGAGGCCGAGCTGGGCCGCTTGCAGCGCGACGGCGAGACGGGTCTGCCCGACGTCACCGAGTGACGACGCGGGCCCCGTTCCGGTGACCTCGTCGGGGCTCCGGCCGTTCACCCTTGGCACAGTAGGCCCGGCGGGGGTGAGGGACGACTCGGAGCGGCCCCGCCGCACCTCACCCCCTGCGGCCCGGTCCTACGGGACGTTGCGACAGCGCAGGACGAACTCCACCGCCGGCACCGGTGCGGCCGGGACGTGCAGCGCCACGGAGAACTCGCACGCCCCCTCGGCGGCCCAGCCGATGCGCGTCTGCCCCTGGCGGGAGTGCTGCACCCCGAGGTGCCGGCCTCCCACGGTCACTCCCGTGTACCCGCCCGCCGGTTCGAGCAGGGAGGTCGACCGCCGTCGGCGACCCCCCGCCGGCCGCGGCCACGGCATCCAGTCGAGCGAGCCGCCCACGACGTCGTCCATGAGCCACAGCTCGTCCACCGTGGTCCGGGTCAGGTCGACGCCGACGGGCAGCCAGGCCAGGACGAGGGACAGCTGCCACGGTTCCCCGTTCGGGATCGTGGAGCCCCGCTCGGGCAGGGGGTGGTCCCCCTCCTCCTCCCAGAAGTTGCGGTGGCGCAGGCAGACCAGCTCGACGTCACGGCCCTCGGTGGGCAGGACGGGCAGCGCCCGCCCGAGCCACCGCTCCACCTCGTCGCGGTCGTGCCGCAGCATCTGCCGCGCGATCGCGTCGCGGCGCCGCTCCGCCTCGTCCGCCGGTGGCCGCGGGGGGAAGGCCCGGCGACCGTGCACGACCCCGGGGCGCAGGGCCCCGAGGACGCGGACGAGGTGGTCGCTCAGGGGCAGTTCGGCTACCGGGTGGGGGTTCGCGTGCGCGGCCCGGGCGATGTCCGCCTCCTCGTCGGCGGCGGGGAACAGCCCGAGTTCGGGCTGCCTCCACCCGTCGCCGCCCGGGGACGGGGGCAGTTCGCGGTCGGCGTCCGTCCAGTCGTACAGGGGACCGACCCACGCCATCGAGGACCGGGTGGACATCCGGCCGTCCGGCAGTCGCGCTCGGTCGTACCGCACGTGGGCCTGGGTGCAGGCGCTCACGGCGGCCAGCACCGACGCCGTGGTGGGCCGGTCGAGGTCGCGCAGTTCCGTCAGGAGGTCCACCGGAATGCCCACGGCCAGGCTGGCCGCGATGCGCAGGAGGGGCAGGTCGCGCCGCGGCTGGTCGAGGTCGTGGGGTTCGACGCCGAACGGTCGGTCGTCGCCGAGGCGGGCACCTAGGCTGCGAGTGGCGAGGGGACCTCCGTGCTCGGCCGCCGCCAGGGCCCGTTCCCAGTCGACCGTCGCGCGGGGACGGGACTCCGGGTCGTCGGGGTGGGGTGGTCCGAGGTGGATGAACCCCTCGCGGTCGAGGGCGAGGAGCCAGTCGCCGGTGCGGCGCAGGAGTCGGACGGCCGCGGGCGGGCCGCTCAGCTCGTTGAAGGCCAGTTCGAGGGTGGTGCAGAGTTCGTCGTGCTCGAGTCCACTGCGTCCGGGCGCCAGGAGCGTCTCCTCTCGGGGTGGTCTCCGTTCCGGGGACGGAGCTCCACCTCGAGGGTACGAGCGGGCGGCCTACCGCGCGTCCGGCCGCGTCATGCGCAGCCGCTGCTCCGCGCTCAGCGTGAAGTAGTCGGCCGGCCCCCCGCCGCGCAGCAGCGGGTCGGCCGCGAGGGTGTCGAAGACGCCGTCCACGAGGAGCGACTCGTCGAGGTGGATCTGGACGACCTCCCCGAGCACGAGCCAAGCCCCGACGCCCTGCTCGTCGACGTCGGTGAGCTCCTGGATGCGCGTGACGCGGCACTCGAAGGCGACGGGGCTCTCCGCGACGCGCGGCGGGCGGACCAGGGCGGAGGCCTGCGGGGTGAGACCGGCGAGGGCGAACTCGTCGACCTCCGGACCCACCGACGCGGACGTCTCGTTCATCGCCTCCGCGAGGGAACGCGTCGCGAGGTTCCAGACGAACTCCCCGGTCGCCTCCGCGTTCGACACGCTGTCCTTGTGGCCCGTGCTGGAGAACCCGACGATGGGCGGGCGGTAGTTCAGGAGGTTGAAGAAGCTGTACGGCGCGAGGTTCCGCGTGCCGTCGGCCGTGACCGTCGAGACCCAGCCGATGGGGCGCGGGGCCACGATGGAGTTCAGCGGGTCGTGCGCGAGGCGGTGGCCCTCGCGGGGGCTGTAGGAGTGCACGGGTCGGGACGCTACCCGTCGTTCCGCCTCGCGCGACCCGGTGTCCGGAGGCCCGTCGCGGCCGGGGTGCGCGTCAGGACGAGGGCGGGGCCGTCGTCCCCCGGACGATGAGCCGGGTGGGGAACGGGCCTGCCTCGCGGACGGGCCGCCCCGCCAGGAGGTCCAGGACCGCCATCCCCGCGGCCTGGCCCAGCGCCTCGGGGTCCTGCGCCACGGTCGTCAGGTCGGTGAGCTCGGCGAGCGGGTGGTCGTCGATGCTGATCATGGAGATCTGCCGGGGGACCTCGATGCCCGCCCGGCGCAGGCTCCGGACGGCTCCGAGGGCCACCTCGTCGGAGAACGCGAAGACGGCGCTGGGCAACCGGCGGCCGGACAGCAGCCGGTCCATGCCCTGCGCGCCGCCGCGGGAACCACCAGACCAGGAGACGACGAGGTCCTCGTCGACCGGAACACCCGCGGCGTCGAGAGCCGTGCGGTAACCGGTTTCCCGGTCGCGCTGGGCCTGCCACGCCCGGTCCGAGGCGGCGACGGTGTTGAGCAGGGCGATGCGCCGGTGCCCCAGTTGGAGCAGGTGGTTCACGGCCTGCTGCGCGGCGAGCACGTCGTCGATGGCCACGTACGGGACGGTGTCGGAGTGGCTGCCGGCCGCGACGACGTGGACGCCGGCGTCGGTCAGCTTCCCCAGTTCCACGGGCGACAGCGCGATGGCGACCACGACGACCGCATCCACCTTGCGGCGCAACGGCATCGTCGCGAAGAACTCGATGCGGTCGTCGGGGTCGTCGACGCACCGCACGAGCAGGTCGAGGTTCACGGGCCGGAGTTGCCGTTCCAGGCCCAGCACGACGGAACTGCAGTACCAGGTGGGCAGGTCGTGCAGGACGACCGCGACGCGACCGGTGGCGCGACCGGCCAGGGCGGCCGCCTCGGGGTTGATGACGTAGTCGAGTTCGGCGGCCACGGCGCGGATGCGGTCCCGCGTACCGGGGCTGACACCCTCCAGCCCCCGCAAGGCCCGCGAGACCGTCCCGAGCGAAACCCCCGCGCGCTCGGCGACGTCGGCCATCCGAACCTCCGGAACAGGGGGCACGGGTTTGCGCAAGGGCTGTCGCGACGTCGCGGGCATACCCGGATTCGACCACCGTTGAGGCCCCCGGTCCACCCTCGAAACCCCGGAACGGGTCCCACAATCGTGTGCGTTACCAACTTGCAACACAAGCGCTTGTGTACTCCTCACCTGCGAAGACGCTTCCACAAGCGGTTGCGTGAAAGCGACTTGCGCGTTGACGACCCTGGACGGCGGGTGTGTAGTTCTCCCGTCGGACCGGGTTCGCTGTGGAGCCCGGCCTGGGGGTCGCCCGGCACACCGTCCGACCCCGCCTGCTCTCGACGAAGAGGAGAACACCGTGTTCGGCAAGCCCGGAACGTCCTTCGCCACCCGCAAGATCTCGTTCACCCTCGCGCTGGCCGCGACCGGCGTCCTGGCGCTGGGCGCCTGCGGCGGCGGCGGGGACAGCGGGGGCTCCGCCGACGCCGCCAAGGGCGGCAACACCACCGGTCCCATCACGTACGTGCAGGGCAAGGACAACAGCGGGATCGTCCAGCCCGCCATCGACAAGTGGAACGCGGCGCACCCCGACCAGAAGGTCACGCTCAAGGAGCAGACCGACCAGGCCGACCAGCAGCACGACGACCTGGTCCAGAACTTCCAGGCCAAGAACGCCGACTACGACGTCGTCAGCGTCGACAACATCTGGACCTCGGAGTTCGCGGCCAAGGGCTGGCTGCAGCCGCTCACGGGCGACTACTCGCTCGACACCTCCACCCTGCTGCCGGCGACGGTCACCGCCGAGACCTACAACAAGACGCTGTACGCGGCGCCGACCACCTCCGACGGTGGCCTGCTCTACTACCGCAAGGACCTCGTGCCCACCCCGCCGAAGACGTGGGACGAGATGATGTCGATGTGCTCGATCGCCAAGCAGAACGGCATCGACTGCTACGCCGGCCAGTACGCGCAGTACGAGGGCCTCACGGTGAACGTGGCCGAGGCCATCAACACGTTCGGCGGGTCGATCCTGTCCGAGGACGGCAAGACCGCGACCCTCGACACCCCGGAGGCCAAGGCCGGGCTGGACGCCCTCGTCAAGGGTTTCCAGGACGGTGACATCCCCAAGCAGGCCACCACCTACCAGGAGGAGCAGGGCCGGCAGTCCTTCGAGGACGGCAAGCTCCTCTTCCTGCGGAACTGGCCCTACGTCTACAGCCTGGCCAAGACCGACGGTTCCTCGACGGTGAAGGAGACGTTCGGCGTCGCCCCGCTGCCGGGCGCCACCGACGGCAAGACCGGCGCCTCGAGCCTGGGCGGCCACGCCGCCGGCATCAGCGTCTACTCCGACCACAAGAAGACCGCGTTCGAGTTCATCAAGTTCCTGCAGTCCGAGGAGATCCAGAAGGACTGGCTGACCAAGGGTTCGGCCGCCCCGGTCATCGCCTCGCTCTACGACGACCCCACGCTGGTGCAGCAGTTCCCGTACCTGCCCGAGCTGAAGACGTCGATCGAGAACGCCGTCCCGCGCCCCGTGACGCCGTTCTACCCGGCCGTCACCAAGGCCATCCAGGACAACGCGTTCTCCGCCCTCTCGGGCAGCAAGTCCACGGACGCCGCACTGTCCGACATGCAGAAGTCCGTGCAGAACGCCATCTCCGGCGGTCAGTGACCGGAAACCTGGACCCGGGGGTGGGACGGCGACGTCCCGCCCCCCGGGCACCGAGTCCTGAGGAGGACCCATGAGCACCACGTCTGGTGTGGCCACCGGTGAGTTCGCGCAGGGGAAGCCACCGCTCGACCCCGGCAAGCGCAAGAGCCTGCACGACGGTTCGGGCCGCAAGGCCGCCGTCCTGATCGCCCCGACGATCGTGCTCCTGGCGATCGTCATCCTCTACCCGGTCATCTCGGCCGTCTCGCAGTCCTTCACGAAGGACGCGGGGCTGGACCCCGCCACCGGCATGTTCGTCCAGGGCGGCTTCGCCGGCGTCACGAACTACAAGCTCTGGCTGCTGCAGGACTGCGGCAGCGGCGCGTTCTCGTGCCCGCCGGGGACCCTGGGGTCGCAGTTCTGGACCGCGACCGGCGTGACGTTCCTGTTCACCGTCGTGGCCGTCAGCCTGGAGACGCTGCTGGGGTTCACCTTCGCCCTCGTCATGCACCGCAAGTTCAAGGGCCGGGCCATCCTGCGCGCCAGCGTCCTCGTGCCGTGGGCGATCCCCACCGCGGTGACCGCCAAGCTCTGGTACTTCATCTTCGCCTACGACGGGATCGCCAACAAGATCCTCGGCACCGAGATCCTCTGGACCGGTGACGGTTGGCCCCCCAAGGCCGCCATCATCATCGCGGACACGTGGAAGACCGCGCCCTTCATGGCCCTGCTGATCCTGGCGGGTCTGCAGGTCATCGACGAGAGCGTCTACGAGGCCGCCAAGATGGACGGGGCGACGGCCTGGCAGCGCTTCAAGCACATCACCCTCCCGCTGGTCCGGCCGGCCCTCATGGTCGCCGTGCTGTTCCGCACCCTGGACACCCTGCGCATGTACGACCTGCCGAAGATCCTCACCGGCGGGGCCGGCGACACGTCGACCCTGTCGATGCTGGTCGTCGACCAGGTCAGGACGGGGTTCAACGCCGCCTCGGCGTTGTCGACACTGACGTTCCTCATCGTGTTCGCCGTCGCGTTCATCTTCATCAAGTTCCTGGGCGCGAACGTCACCGAGCAGCGGGCACCGAAGACGAAGAAGGCGGCCTGAGATGGCGACCACATCGCGCAGCACCTCCTCCCACCGCGGCCACACCGTCACGGCCTCCGGCGTCGAGGTCGTCCAGCACCGCAACGTGCCGGCCGCCGTCCTCACGTACGTCGGGGTCGTCCTCATCTGCCTGTGGGGTCTGCTGCCCTTCTACTGGATGATCGTCACGAGCTTCCGCGACGTCGGGTTCACGTTCGACACGACGCCGTGGCCGACCCACGTGACGCTCGAGAACTACACGACCGCGTTCTCCACCGACCGCGGCAACCACTTCGGCCGCGCGCTGCTCAACAGCGTCTTCATCGGCGCGGTCACCACGGTGGTCGGCCTCGTGGTCGGCGTGTTCACGGCCTACGCGCTGGCCCGGCTGGAGTTCAGGGGAAAGTTCTACGTCCTGGGCCTCATCCTCGGGGCCTCGATGTTCCCCGGCGTCGCCCTCGTGACCCCGCTGTTCCAGCTGTTCACGAACATCGGCTGGATCAACACCTACCAGGCCCTCATCATCCCGAACATCTCGTTCATCCTGCCGCTGACGGTCTACACGCTCACGGCGTTCTTCACCGAGATGCCCTGGGAGCTGGAGGAGTCGGCGCGCATGGACGGCTGCACCCCGGGCCAGGCGTTCGTCAAGGTCATCCTGCCCCTGGCCGCGCCCGGCATCTTCACCACCGCGATCCTGGCCTTCACGGCCGCCTGGAACGAGTTCCTGCTGGCCAGCCAGCTCGGTGGGGACAAGGTCCAGCCGGTCACGGTGGCCATCGCCAGCTTCGCCGGCGCGCAGCCGCACCAGGAGCCGTACACGGCCGTCATGGCCGCCGGCACCATCGTCACCGTCCCGCTCATCATCATGGTGCTGGTCTTCCAGCGCCGGATCGTCTCCGGCCTCACGGCCGGCGGCGTGAAGAGCTGACCCACCCGCTCCACCTCCACCCCGGCACGACGAGGAGATCGCCATGGCCACCAGGCCCCGCTCCAGCAGCCCCCGCCCGAGCGCCACGACGAACGTCGTGCGCGCCCGCCGGAACGCACAGCACCTGGAGACGTTCGGCGGTCTCCTCGTCGCGATGACGGTCCTCGTGTTCGGGTTCACCGTCTACGCCGAGGTCACCGGTGCGCCCGCGTTGAAGCTCGTCGGGGTGCTCGTCCTGCTGCTCGTCGCGGACGTCGTCGTGGTCAAGGCCGCCCGGTCGCAGCGCGCCCGGGCCGAGCAGCGGTGACCGGCCCGTCCGTCCCTGCCGCCGACTGGTGGCGCCAGGCCGTCGTCTACCAGGTCTACCCGCGCTCGTTCGCCGACGCGAACGGCGACGGCACGGGCGACCTGGTGGGCATCACGCACCGCATCCCCCACCTCGTCGACCTCGGCGTCGACGCGGTGTGGCTCAGTCCGTTCTACCCCTCGGCCCTGGCCGACGGCGGGTACGACGTCGACGACCACCGCGACGTCGACCCGAAGATCGGGACCCTCGCGGAGTTCGACGCCATGGTCGCGGCGCTGCACGCCGCCGGTATCAAGCTCATCGTCGACATCGTGCCGAACCACTCCTCCGACCGGCACCCGTGGTTCCGGGCGGCCCTCGCCGCGGGACCCGGTTCCCCCGAACGGGACCGCTACGTCTTCCGGCACAGCGACGACGGTCCGCCCACTGACTGGACCGCCAGCTTCGGCGGACCGACGTGGGAACCGGTCGGCGACGGCTGGTGGTACCTGCACATGTTCGCCCCCGAGCAACCCGACTGGAACTGGGACCACCCCGACGTCCGCGAGGACCACGAGCGCACGCTGCGGTTCTGGGCCGACCGGGGCGTCGACGGGTTCCGCATCGACGTCGCGCACTACCTGACGAAGGACCTCAGCGGCCCCCTGCCGACGCAGGCCGAGATCGAGGCGGGCACCGTGCCGGAGGGGACGCACCCCTTCAACGACCGCGACGACGTCCACGAGGTCTACCGGGCCTGGCGGAAGGTCTTCGACGAGTACGACCCGCCGAGGATGGCCGTCGCCGAGGCCGTCGTCCCCACCCACCGGCGACCGCGGTACGCCTCGGCGGACGGGCTCGGCCAGGCCTTCACCTTCGACCTCCTCGAGGCCGACTTCGACGCCGCGCAGTTCCGCGCCGTCGTCGAGCAGAACCTCGCGCTGGCGCGGGCGGCCGGGTCGACGTCGACGTGGGTGCTGTCCAACCACGACCAGGTCCGGCACACGTCCCGGTACGCGCTGCCCACGGGGACGTCGCTGCCGGCGTGGTTGCTGTCCGACGGCACCACTCCGCGGGCCGACGAGGCGCGGGGCCTGCGCCGGGCGCGGGCGGCGACGGCGTTCCTCCTTGCGCTGCCCGGTTCGGCCTACCTCTACCAGGGCGAGGAACTCGGGCTGCCGGAGGTCGCCGACCTGCCCGGTGTCGTCCTGCAGGACCCGACGTGGATCCGGTCACTCGGGACGACCAAGGGCCGGGACGGCTGCCGGGTCCCGCTGCCGTGGAACACGGACGGGCCGTCGTTCGGGTTCGGCCCGGAGGACGGACGACCCGCCCACCTCCCGCAACCACCGTGGTTCGGGCGGTTCTCGGTGCAGGCGCAGGCCGGGGACCCCCGGTCCACGCTGGCGTTCTACCGGACCGCGCTCGCGCGGCGGCGCGAACTCGTCGGCGGGGAGGACCTCGACCCCCTCGACAGCCCCGACGGTGTCGTGGCGTTCGCCCGGCCCGGCGGCTGGGTCTGCGCGACGAACTTCACCACCCGCGCCGTCCCGCTGCCGGCGGGGGAGGTCGTGCTCTGCAGTTCCGGCGACCCGTCGGGCACCGGGGTCACCGAACTGGCCGGGGGGACGACGGTCTGGCTGCGGCGCGCGGACTGACTGCCCCGAAACCCCACGGCCGCCGCCGTCGCGTGCCAGACTCGCGGGCGTGCAGAAGACGCCGGGACGCAGGGTGTGGCGCGGGGTGGCCGGCGGAGTCCTCGTCGCGGCCGCGCTGGTCGTGGTGTCCACCTCCCACGACCAGCACGGTCCCGTCCGCGCGGCGGCGCACCCGTCGGCCGCGCCGGCCGACCACGCCGCGGAACTCGCCCGCGACCAGGCGGTCCTGACGACGGCCCTCCCCACCGCCCCCTCGACGCAGGCGGTGTGGGGCGCGTCGGGTTTCCCGACCGGTGCGGACACCCCGGACGGCTGGCAGGTCCAGGGCCACACGTCCCGCATCTCCGGGCAGGCGGCGGCCGTCGGGAACCGTCAGCTCGTCCTGGTCTGCGCGGGGCGGGGCACGGTGGAGGTGGACGTGGCCGTCGACGCGGCCGACGGCAGCGAGGTGAGCCGTCAGGCCGTCCCCGCGACCTGCGCGGCCGACGGTGGGACCGCCGCGGAGTCGTTCACCGTCCCGGACGGGGGAGCCGCGTACACCGTGCAGATCCGGCCGGCGGCGGACGCCGTCGGGATGCTCGGCTACCGCGTCACCTGACGCCCTCCCGGGCCGCGGCCCGGGAACTCGCTTGCCCGTCCACGCACGGCGCGACAGGCTGCGCCGGTGGACGTCGCGACCGCCCGCGCGCTGGTCCCCGCCGGGCTGCAGCGCAGTCCCGTCCTGGCCGACGACGCCGGACGGCGGTGGGTGCGGGACCTGCCCGACCGTGTCGTCGCCCGGTGCGAGCGCTGGTCCCTGGAACTCGACGGGAGCACTCCCCCCGCCCACGGCGCCTTCGCCCTCGTCCTGCCCGTGCGGCGCGACGGGGAGCCCCTCGTCCTCAAGCTCTCGCACCGGCTGGACGACGCACGCGGCGAGGTGACCGCCCTGCGCACGTGGGACGGCCGGGGCGCCGTCCGCCTCCTGGCCGCCGCCGACGACGAGGACGAGGGGGACGAGGACGGGGAGGACGCCCTGCTGCTGGAACGGCTCGACGCGTCCCGGCCGTTGTCGCGGTGCGCCCCCGCGGACCTGGGCGGGGTCGCGGGGCGGCTCGTGCGGGAACTCGCCGTCCCCGCCCCGCCCGGCACGCCGACCACCCGTGCGGAGGCCGGGGCCATCGCCCGCACCGTCGCGGACCGGCAGCGACGGCAGGGCACCCCCGTGCCGCCGGAGTGGGTGCAGGAGGCGGTCCGGTGCGCGGACCGCTTGCAGGCCGACGGGTCCGACCTCCTCGTCCACACCGACCTCACCCCGGACAACGTGCTGTGGCGACCCGCCGCGGCCGGCACGCCCGGCCGGTGGGTGGCCATCGACCCCAAACCCCGGGCGGGGTCGCCGGAGCGCGCGCTGCCCGAACTGCTGTGGACCCTCGCCGACCACCCGGCGACCCGTGACGTCACCGGATTCCTGAGGAGTGTCTGCGCGGCCGGGCAGCTCGACGAGGCGCTGGCGCGGGACTGGGTGGTCGCGCGGACGGTCGACTACTGGCTGTGGGCCGAGGCCGTCGGACTCACGATCGACCCGGTCCGCTGCCGCCGGGTGCTCACCGCCCTGCTGCGGCCGTCCGCAGCAACCGACGCGCGGCCTCCCCGATGACGGCGCTGTAGGTGGGGTAGGCGAACTCGACGCGCGCGAGGGTGGCGACGTCCACGCCCGCGGCCATCGCCGTCGTCACCGCCTGGACGATCTCGACGGCCTCCTCCCCCACGGCGTGCGCGCCGAGCACGACGTCGCGCCGCCGGTCGGTGACGAGCTTGAGGAACCCCCGGGTGCGGTCGTCGATGACGGCGCGCTCCACCTGCGTGAACGGCACCGTCACCACGAGGCAGTGCGGGTCCCGCGCCCTGGCCTCCTCCTCGGTGAGGCCGACGCCCGCGTAGTCCGGGTCCGTGAAACCCCCCGAGGGCAGGAGCAGGTGCGGGGTCCGTCGGCTGGTGCCGAGGACCGCGTTGGTGGCCGCGGCCTCCGCCTCGGCGTGCGCGGCCTGCACGAGCATCGACTGCCCGTTCGCGTCGCCGGCGGCGAACACGTGGGGCGCCGAGGTGCGCAGGTGGTCGTCGACGGTGATGGCGGAGCGGCCCACCTCGATCCCGGCGGCCTCCAGGCCGAGCCCGTCCAGCGCGGCCGGCCAGCCGACCGCGAGGACGACGGCGTCGAACGCCTCCTCGCGGCGGGTCCCGTCCTGCGACCAGGCGAGGTCGATCGCCCCGTCACCGCGGCGGGACAGGGAGTGCACGGTGTCGATGCCCGTCGCGACTCGCACGCCCTGCTCCTCGAAGGCCTGCCGGACGGCCGCGGAGACGTCGGGGTCGGCCGTCGGCAGGACCCGGGGTGCGAGGTCGAGGAGCTGGACCTCGCTGCCGAGCGCGCGGAACACCGTGACGAGCTGGGCGCCCGTGTTCCCCGCCCCCACGACCGCGAGGCGGCGGGGAAGGGACGGCAGGTCCAGCACGGTCTCGGGGTACGTCGCGAACTCCGCCCCCGGCAGCGGCAACCGCCGCGAACGACCGCCCACGCAGAGCACGACGCTGCCGCCGCGCACCCGCCGGCCGGTGGCGGCGAGTTCCAGGGTGTGGGGGTCGACGAACCGGGCGTTCCCCTCCAGGACGAGGTCGACACCGAGGTCGGCGAGCCGCTGCACGTCGCCCTTGGCGGCCTGCACCCGCTCGACGGTGGCCCGCACGCGCGCCACCGTCGCGGGCCAGTCGACGCTCTCCTGCGGGACGGCGATGCCGTACTCCGCCGCGGTCCGCACCTCCCGCACGAGCCGGGCCGTCTTGGCCAGCACGCGCGTCGGCACGCACCCCGTGTTGACGCAGGTGCCGCCGGTGCGCGACCCCTCCAGGAGGGCCGTGCGGGCGCCGAGTTCGGCGGCGCGGACCGCCGCCGAGATCCCTGCGGGGCCGCCGCCGACGACGACCACGTCGTAGGTCGCGACGGCGTCCGGGGAGGTCGGGACGTCATGGGCAGTCGCAGTGCTCACGCGTCCAAGCTCCTCCAGCGCCTCCCGGCCCGCCACCGCTCGCGCTGTGAGAGTGGCCACCTCACCGGGCAGCGGTCAGGGCGCTCCAGACGGGGACGACGGCCGCGGCGGACCACGCCTGCGGCCGGCAGGCGGCCGGGTAGGGCACCGGGGACGGGTTCTCCGAGGCCGGGTCGCCGGAGTGCAGTTCGGGAACCCGGAACCCGAAGGCGGTGGCCGCGCGCAGCAACCCCTCGGCCAGCTGCGCGGCGTGCTCCGGCAGACCGGCCTTGAGCAGACCCGCGACGGCGATGGCGGTGTCGTGGGTCCAGACGCTGCCGCGGTGGTAGCTCAGCGGCCAGTACCCGCTGTCGGCCGTCGACATCGTCCGCAGGCCGTAGCCGCTGTCGAGTTCCGGTCCGACGAGACGGGCCGCGACGAGCGCCTCCTCCTCGGGGTCGAGGAGTCCCGTCCCGAGCAGGTGACCGGTGTTGCTCGTGAGGGAGTCCACGGGACGCTTCGCCGCGTCCAGCGCGATCGCGGGGTACGCCCCCTGCTCGTCGTGGACCCAGAACGAGGCCCGGAAGCGTTCGCGCAACCGCGCGGCCCACCGGCGCCACCCGTCCGCCCCGTCGAGTCCGAAGTGCTGCAACAGGTCGGCGCCGTGGACGGCGGCCTCGTAGGCGTAGGCCTGCACCTCGCACAGGGCGATGGGCCCCTCGGCGAACGTGCCGTCGCGCCACTGCACGCTGTCCCCGGAGTCCTTCCACCCCTGGTTGGCCAGGCCGTGGCCGGTCTCGTCGACGTACTCGAGGAAACCGTCGCCGTCGCTGTCACCGTGGTCGCGCATCCAGTCCAGGGCGCGCTGCAGGTGCGGCAGGAGGTCGTGCACCTCGTCCTCGGGCATCCCGGCGCGCCACGCGTCGTGCAGGAGGCAGATCCACAGGGGGGTGGCGTCGATCGTCCCGTAGTACAGCGGCGCCAGGCTCACGCCCTCACCGGGGATGTGCAGGGTCTCCCGGCGCAGTTCGTGCATGACCTTGCCGGGTTGTTCCGCGGTGTCGGGGACCGAGCGGGACCCCTGCAACCCGGCCAGCACGCGCAGGGTCCCGGCCGCGACGGTGTGGTCGAGGGGGAGCAGGAACCGGGCGGCCCAGAGGGAGTCGCGGCCGAAGAGGGTGAAGAACCACGGGGCACCCGCCGCGAGGAACACGTCCTCGGGGCGCCCACCGGTGCTCATCCGCAGGGCGCCCAGGTCGTCGAGGGCCCGCGCGAGCCAGCGGTCGAGCCGGTCGTCTCCGGACGGCGTCGGCGGGGTGCGCCACGGGACCTCGGCGTCGACCCCCCGGACCACGGCGCCCTCGACCTGCGTGCTGAGGGTCCACGACAGCGTCCGGGAACTGCCGGGGTCGAGGGTCACGGGCCAGCGCAGGACGACGTGCGCACCGTCGGCCGTGGCGCGGGCCCCGGGGGCGTCGAGGCGGGTGGTGGCCCCGCCGCCGCTCCACCGGACGGTGGTCCCCTCGACGCGGACCCCGTCGGCGCTCCGGGGCGGCAGCCCCGCCTTCACCCGTTCCATCGCGGACGCGTCGGCGCCGAGGCGGACCTCGACGACCGTGTCCACCGGGAGGTCCCGGCGCGACGTGAGGACGAGGTCGTCGTGGACGCCGGTGCTGCTCACGCGGCGCCGCAGACCGAGCCGGACGTCCGGGTCGGCGCCGCGACCGTCGAGACCCCGCAGGAGCGCCTCGGTGCGCAGTTCGCGGGCGTCGAGCAGGCCCGAGGAGATCGTCTCGACGGCGGTGCCGGCGACGTGCACGGACAGGGTCCGCACGACGCGGACGTCCCCCACCCAGACCCCGTGGATCGCCGCGGACCCCATGGTGCCGTCGGCGGAGCTCCAGGCCTGGACGGGCGCCTGCAGGACCACGGTCTCGTCGGCCAGCAGCGGCTGCCGGGCCTGCTCGAGGTCGGGGGTGGCGGTGGGCTCGGGCACGGGGTTCTCCTGCGGGGCGGGACGGGGTGGACGGGCCGGTGCGTGGGGGCTCACTCCTTCACCGCACCGTCGCTGGAGTTCATGATGCGGCGCTGGAACACGAAGAACAGCACGGCGACGGGGATGGTCATGAGGGCGGCGGCGGCCAGCTTGAGCGGGAACTGGGTTCCCTGCGACAACTGACCGCTGGCCAGCCCGGCCACGCCCTTGGTCAGGACGGTGAGGTCCGGGCTCTGGGTGGAGACGATGAAGTGGGACAACTCGTTCCACGACCCCTGGAACGACAGGATGGTCACGGTGACGAGCGCCGGCTGCGCCATCGGCAGGACGATCGACCAGAAGATCCGGAAGGTTCCGGCGCCGTCGATGCGGGCCTGTTCCTCGACGCTCGCGGGGATGGACTCGAAGAAGTTCTTCATGATGAAGACACCGGCCGCGTCGACCAGCAGGGGCAGGACCATCCCCGCGTAGGAGTCGTAGATGCCGAGCTGGTTGATGACGAGGAACTTGGGGATCAGCAGGACCACGGCGGGGACCGACATGACGCCCACGACGGCGGCGTAGACGAGGCCGCGACCGGGGAAGCGCAGGCGGGCCAGGGCGTACCCGGCGAGGGAGGCGAAGAACACGCGGCCGACGGTGACGACCAGCGTCACGACGGCCGAGTTCGCGAACCACAGCGGGAAGTCGGAGTTCTCGAAGAGCCGCTGCAGGGCGGCCGTGCTGAACGGGTGCGGGACGAGGGAGACGGCGTTGGTCGCTGCGTCGGCGTCGGTCTTGAACGACGTCGCGACCTGGATGAGGAACGGAGCGACGTAGACGACGGCCAGGACCACCAGCACCACGTAGGTGACCCCGCTGGTGGACCGCGGTCCGCGTCGCCGGCCCGGACGCGGGGGCGTGCGCAGCGGAGCCTTCGTGGTCGTGCCGTGAGCGGTCATCGCGTTCCCCTCTCGGAGGCCCGGCGGACGGGGCGGGGTCGGCGTTCGGAGCGTTCGCGCAGCAGCCAGCGCTGGAAGAGGGTGAGCACGACGATGATGACGAAGAGGATGAACGCGATGGCCGCGCCCTGTCCCCACTCCTGGTTCACGAACGAGGTCTGGTACGACAGGTACGCCGGCGTGAGCGTCGTCTTCCCGGGCGCGCCCTGGGTCCCGGTGTAGATCTGGTCGAAGACCTGCCAGGTGCCGATGAGCCCCAGGGTCAGGACGGTGAAGAGGGTGGGCCGCAGCTGCGGCAGGGTGATGCGCCAGAAGCGCTGCCACCCGTTGGCGCCGTCCATGACCGCCGCCTCGGTGACCTCCCCGGACAGGTTCTGCAGGGCGGCGACGAACAGCAGCATGAACGTCCCGCTGGTGGTGAAGACGGCCATGACGATGAACGCGGACATCGCGACCGACGGCCCGCCGAGCCAGTCCCACCAGGTGACCCCCAGCAGGCGGTGGTCGGTCAGGGCGGCCGGCCCGTCCTGCACCCCGAGCGCCTTCAGGAGGGCGTGCAGGACCCCCGTGGGGTCGTTGAACCAGTTCGGACCGTTGATCCCCACCCACCCCAAGACCTGGTTGACCGCACCGCTGGCGGAGAACAGGAAGAGCCACAGGACGGTGATGGCCACCGAACTGGTCACCGAGGGGAAGTAGAAGGCGGTGCGGAAGAAGCCCCGTCCGCGCAGGGCGGCCTGGTTGACGAGGACCGCGAGCACCAGGGAGAGCGCCGTCTGCACCGGGACGACGACCACCACGTACCAGGCGTTGTTCTTCAGCGCCGTGCCGAAGTCCTGGGTGGCCAGCCCGCCGCCCGTCAGCAGTTCGCTGTAGTTCCGAGCGCCGACGAAGTGCACGCCGGCGGAGAAGGGGCTGCCCCGACCCGTCCAGTCCGACACGCTGACCCACAGCGCCATGAGGACGGGGACGCCCAGGAAGAGTCCGAGCAGGACGACGACCGGGGCGGTGAACAACCACCCCGAGACGGCCTCGCCGCTGCGCGCGGCCGAGCGGCGGGGTCTCGTCGTGACGGGTCCGGCCGGGCCGGTCGTGGTGCTGGTCGTCGACATGGCGGTGTCGTCCTCGCGTCCGGAGCGGTCAGGTGGGGACGGTCGCTCTCACTTGCCGGTGAGCGCTTGGAGGTTCGTCTGCGTCTGCGACAGGATCTGCTGCGGGTCGCCCGTGGCGAGCGACTCCAGCTTGCTGTTGAGGTCGGTGACCACGTCAGCGGACCCCTTGGCCGTGGGGACGCCCTGGGCGTAGTCGACGGCGTCGAGGAACGGGACCAGCTGCGGGTTCTCCGTCTTCCACTGTTCGGCGGCCGACCCGATCGAGGGCATGGGACCGAACGCCTTCGAGAACGCCAGCTGGCTGTCGGCCGAGGTGAGCTGCTCGACCAGCTTCAGGGCGGCGGCCTGGTTCGGGCTGTCGGCCGCGATGCCCCAGCAGTTGCTGAACTGCAGCGACCCCTTGCCGGCCGGTCCCGCGGGCAGTTCGACCACCTGGTACTTCACGCCCGGGTAGTCCTTGCTGAGGGCCCCGGTGATCCAGTTCCCCTCGATCGTCATGGCCGCCAGGCCCTTGCCGAACGCCTCCCCGCCCCACCCGGCGCCGAGGTCCTTGGCGTACTTCAGCTCGCCGCCGTCGAGCAGGCCCTTGACGTACTGCAGAGCCTGGACGTTGGCCTGGGAGTCGGCCGTCGCCTCGGTGCTGTCGGCGTTCATGAGGTTGCCGCCGGCCTGCACCATGAAGGCGCCGAGCCGGGCGTACTCCCCCGACACGCTGAGCCCGACGTGACCGTCGCGCGTCAGCTTCTGCGAGACGGTCTTCAGCTGGTCCCAGGTGGTCGGCACGTCCGCGTCGGTGAGCCCGGCCGCCTTCCACATGTCCGTGTTGATGACGAGCTGCAGCGTGGAGAAGTCCTTGGGGGCGCAGTAGAACTTGCCGTCGTAGGTGAACGACTTCACCAGCGCGGGGTAGAAGTCGTCCTTGTTCGGCAGCCGGTCGCCGTAGGCCAGCAGGGAACCGTTGGAGGCGTAGCCGGCCAGGGCGTCGCTCGAGAGGTAGAAGACGTCGGCCGGCTTGCCGGAGGCGAAGCCCTGGGACAGCTGCTGGTTGAGCTGGGTGGCGGGGACCACCGTCGTCCCCACCCCGGAGGACTTCGACCAGGACTCGACCGCGCTGGTCACGGACGCGGTCTCGGCGTCGCCGGAGGGGGCGAACAGGACCGTGAGGCCGTCCTTGCTGCTGGTGAGCTCGCCGTCGGTGCCCGCACCGGTTCCGCCGGCGCCGCCGGAGTCGGAGAAGCCCGACCCGCCGCAGGCCCCCACGGTCAGGGTCACCACGGACACCAGGGCGGCGATGGTCACCGTGCGCTGGATGCGTCGCTGCATGGTCGCGATCTCCTCGTCGAGTCGGTCGGCGCTCTTTGATCGATCAAAGGCGGCGTGGCTGCACGGTAGGTCAGCCCTCGCCCGACCGTCAAGACGGGACTTGACCCGCAGCGGCACAGCCGCACACGGGCCACGACGCCCGGGATTCCGTCGTGGAGGGCACGGTGCGCTCGTTCCAACGCGGGGTGGACCGGTCCCACACCGACGCACGGTCCGAGCCGGCCGGGCGGGCATGATGTCCCCTTCAGGACCGCGCGGGCCCGCACCCGGCGGGTACCGGGGGACGACGTCCGAGGGGGCACCGTGGCGGACAGGGTCGGCACGCGACTGCCGACGGTCGTCGACGTGGCGGCCGTGGCCAAGGTGTCCCGGCAGACGGTGTCGAACGTCCTCAACAGCCCCGAGATCGTGGCGCCGGAGACGCGGCAGCGCGTCGAGCACGCGATCGCGATGCTCGGGTACCGCCCGCACGCCTCGGCCCGCCGGTTGCGCACCCGCAAGAGCTCCACGCTCGGCGTCCGGTTGGACCCAGTGCAGAACGGCATCTCCGGGGCGGTCCTGGACCGGTTCCTCCACGCGCTGACGGAACAGGCCGACGCGTTCGGCCTGCGGATCACGCTGTTCACCGCCGCGGACCAGCGCGACGAGGTCCGCCAGTTCCAGCGGCTCATGGACGGGGCCGACGTCGACGCGTTCGTCCTCACCTCGACCACGCTCAACGACCCCCGCATCGACTGGCTGGCCGACAAGGGCGCCGACTTCGTGACCTTCGGCCGCCCGTGGGGTCGCGACCTGGACGACCCGGCGTGCCGGTGGGTGGACGTCGACGGGCGCGCCGGGGCCGCGGAGGCCACGCGCGGACTGCTGGAGCGCGGGGCACGGGCCGTCGCCTTCCTCGGCTGGCCGCTCGTGTCCGGCACGGGGAACGAACGACGCGCCGGGTGGCGCGAGGCCATGACCGGGGCCGGGGTCCTCGCCCCCCGTGACCTCGCCGCGCTCGACCTGGTGACGGAGGACTCCGTGCCCCTGGCCACGGAGGTCGTCCAGCGACTGCTGCGCGACGGCGTCGAGGTCGACGGGATCGTCTGCGCCAGCGACTCCCTCGCGCTCGGGGCCCTCATGGCCACCGACTCGCGGATCCCGGTCGTGGGTTTCGACGACACCCCCGTCGCCGACGCCATCGGCCTGTCCAGCGTCCGGCAACCGGTCGAGACCATCGCCGGCGCCGTCCTGCGGCTGCTGCGGACCCCGACCGTCGACGGGGCGCCCGCGAGCGCCCACGAGCTCGTGCAACCCACCGTGGTCTGGCGCGACGGCCGGACCCGGCTGTCGCCGGTCTGACCGTCGCGCCGGCGTCAGGCCGACGCGGCGGCCCCCACCGCGTCGAGGGCCGCGACCGCCTCCGCGGGCAACGCTTCGGCCGCGCCGGCCACGTTCTCGCGCAGGTGTGCGAGGGAGGAGGTGCCCGGGATGAGCAGGACGTTCGGGGAGCGCTGCAGCAGCCAGGCCAGGGCGACCGACAACGCCGAACGCCCCAGTCCCGAGGCCACGTCGGACAACGTCCGCGACTGCAGCGGGGAGAACCCGCCCAACGGGAAGTAGGGGACGTAGGCGATCCCGCGCTCCCGGGTCGCCCGCAGCACCTCCTCGTCCTCGCGGTGCGCGAGGTTGTACAGGTTCTGGACGCAGACGACGGGCGCGATGGCCTCGGCCTCCTCCAGCTGGCCGAGGTCGACCGTGCTGAGACCGAGGTGGCGCACGAGTCCCTGCTCGCGCAGCTCGGCGAGCGCACCGAACTGCTCGGCGATCGACCCGGGCACCGCCGTGTGGCCGTCGGATCCGCCGCCGACCCGCAGGTTGACCACCTCGAGCGAGTCGACGCCCAGCGTGCGCAGGTTGTCGTGGACCTGCGCGACCAGCTGGTCGGGCGAGGCCGCGGGGATCCACGCGCCCGAGGCGTCGCGCACGGCTCCCACCTTGGTGACGACGTGGACGCCGTCGGCGGGTGCGAACGCCTCGCGGACCAGCTCGTTGACGACGTGCGGGCCGTAGAAGTCGGCCGTGTCCACGTGGTTCACGCCGAGGTCCGGCAGGGCGCGCAGCACGGCCAGGGCCTCGTCCCGGTCCCGCGGCGGTCCGAAGACGCCCGGGCCGGCGAGCTGCATGGCGCCGAACCCGGTGCGGGTGAGGTCCAGGTCTCCGACGCGGAAGGTGTCGTGGGTGGTGGTCATGCCGCCAGGGTGCGCCGTGGGCCCCGACCCCAGGCAGCACCGGGCCGTTCCTGGGACTGCGGGGACCAGGCTGGTCCCGGGATCCGCGCCTAGGCTGGCCGTGTGCCGACGAACCCCCTGGGTGAGTTCCTCCGCGCCCGGCGCGAACTCCTCAACCCCAGCGACGTCGGGGTGCGGGTGACCGGAGTGCGCCGGACCCCGGGCCTGCGGCGCGAGGAGGTGGCGACGCTCGCGGGCATCAGCGCCGACTACTACCTGCGGCTCGAACAGGGCCGGGACCGGAACCCGTCGCGGCAGGTCCTGGAGGCCGTCGCGCGGGTCCTGCGGCTCGACGCCGCCGGTACCGACCACCTGCTGAGCCTGGTGGCCGCCGACCACCGGGCGCCGCGGCGACGCCCGCGGGACGTCGTCCCGCTCGGGACGCGGCAGCTCCTCGACGCGCTCGGCCTGCCGGCCTTCGTCGAGGACCGCGCCTTCGAGGTCCTCGCCGCGAACTCCCTCGCGACGGCCCTGTGGCCCTCGCTGCACGTCGGGCAGAACCGGCTGCGCGCGGTGTTCCTCGACGAGAGGGAGAGCGCACTCGTCCTCGACCCCGAGCAGGCGCGCGCGGGGATGGTCGCCGCGTTCCGCGCCTCCGTCGGGGCGGGGACCGACGACCCGCGGGTGGCACGGCTCGTCGGGCAGCTCTCCCTGGCCAGTGCGGAGTTCGCCCGGCTGTGGGCGCGGCACGACGTGCGCGACCTGGCCGGGGGGACGGCCCGTCTTCAGCACCCGGAGGTGGGCCTGCTGGAACTGCGCCGGGAGAAGCTGGCCGTGGGCGGGACCGACGGGCAGCTCCTCGTCGTCTACCACGCCGAACGCGGATCGGCGTCGGAGCAGGCCCTCGCCCTGCTCGGGTCGCTGGCGCTCAGCCGGACGCCGGGCGTGTCGGCACCGGGAACTTGAAACCCCGGTGCGACCCCGCGAACCCCAGCCGCTCGTAGAACCGGTGGGCGTCGGTGCGGGCGTTGTCGGACGTCAGCTGCACGAGCGAGGACCCCGTCGCAGGCGCGGCCACATCGGTGACCCAACGCATGAGCGCGGTCCCGATCCCGCTGGAGCGCAAGGTGCTGCGCACGCGGACGGCCTCGACGAGGAGGCGTGCGGAACCCCGTCGCGCCATCCCGGGGATGCGGGTGAGCTGGAACGTGCCGACGACGTCGCCGTCCACCTCGGCCACGAGGAGGTCGTTGGACGGGTCGGCGACGACCTCGAGCAGGGCCGCCCGGTAGAGCGGTTCGTCGTCGGCGTCGGCGCGGTCGCCGCGGGCGGCGCTGACGGGGTCGTCGGCCAGGAGCGCGACGAGCGCCGCGAGGTCGGACGCGTCGGCGCGGCGCAGCACGACGTCCCGGTCCCGGACGGGCAGGACCACGGGGAGCGTCAGCGCGGCGATCACCGGGCCACCTCCGTCGTGTCGCGGTCGAGCCGGAACGTCACCTGCTGCAGCCCCTGGGCGTCGACGTGGGTTCCCGTGCGGACGGCGCCGAGCCGCTCCACGGACCGTTGCGACCGGAGGTTGTCGGCGTGGACGGTGAACAGGACCGTCGGCAGGTGAGCGAACGCGTGACCGAGCATCAGCCGTTTCACCTCCCCGTTCCACGTGCCGCCCCAGCGCGACCGCGCCAGGAACGTCCAGCCGATCTCCACCGCGTCCGTGCCGCGCAGGACGTACCGGGAGGTGCCGAACACGGCACCGTCGGACCGGTCCTCGGCCGCGAGGGCACCCCCCGACGACATCGCGTCCTCGAACCAGGCTCGGAACACGGGTTCCTCGGTCCGGTCCTTCGCGGGGTGCTGCTCCCACAGCAGCGGGTCGGAGGCGATGCGGCGCAGGATGTCCGCGTCGTCCGCCCGCAGCGGCCGGAGGCGGACGAGCTCGCTGGTGAGCACGGGTTGCCGGTCGAACTCCATGCCCGGACGCTACCGCCGTGCCCGTGGGTTCAGGTGCGCAGGTGGTGGGCGCGGAACGCCGCCCGCAGGACCTCGACGTCGAGGGCTCCCCCGCTCGTGGGGACGGCCGCGGCGACGAAACCGTCGGGACGCACGAGGTAGGTCCGGTCCATCCGCAGGCGGCCGGTCGGGTCGGCGCGGAAGGTGTGCGGGCCCTCGACCCAGTCCGGCAGGTCCGCGGGTCGCGCGGGGCGACCGCCGTGGGAGTGCAGTTGCCACGCCATGGAGCGCAGGGCGGGGCGGTTCTCGTCGGTGGGCAGCAGCCGCCGTCCGACGGCGGGATCGTCGGCCCAGGCGGGCGAGGATCCGGCGGCGAAGGAGTAGCGGATCCGGTACTGCCCCAGGTACCCGGCGGCCCGCCGACCGACGGGTGTCCTGACGCCGCGGGCGGCCAGCGGGGCGGCCACCGCCGCGAAACCTCGCCGCAGCAGGGCGGTGCCGCGGTTCCCCCGGCCCACGACGCCGAACACGCGGTCGGTGGAACGGACCAGCCGCAGGGCCACCCGTCGACGTTCCCGCTCGTACCGGTCGAGGGCCGCCACGCCGACGTGGCCGTGGACCACGTCGGCCAGGAGGTTCGCGAGGTCGTGGGCGTCCTGCAGCCCGGTGTTCATCCCCTGACCGCCGACCGGGGAGTGCACGTGCGCGGCGTCGCCGGCGAGGAACACCGCTCCCCGGCGGAAGCCCTCCGCGACACGGTGGTGGACCCGGTAGGTGGAGAACCAGTCCACGGACGTGTGGCCGACACCGAGGTCCGCTCGGGCGGTGGCGAGCGCCTCGTCCGCCGTCACGTCCTCGTCGCGGGCGATGGAGATCGCCCGGGCGTGCCCACCCGGACCGAGCGGGTAGAAGACCCCGAAACCCCGGCGCCCCGCCCGCATCGTCAGGGCGTCCTCCGGGAGGCCGGTGGCCCCCCGCACGTCCGCCACCCAGAAGACCGCGTCGTCGGTGACGCCGTCGAAGGCCAGGCCGAGGGAACGCCGCACGAACGAGCCCGCCCCGTCCGCCCCGACGCACCAGCGGGCCCGGACCCGGGTCAGCCCGTCGGGCCCGTCGAGGAGCGCGAGGACGCGACCGTCGGATTCGGCCGTCCGGTCGTCGAGGCCGGTGAGGTGGTGGTTCCACCGGACGTCCCGGCCGGTCGCGGTGAGGGCCTCGACGAGCAGTTCCTCGGTGCGGCTCTGCTCGAGGACGTGCAACCCGGGGAACGGGGTGCGACCCTCCTGGGCCGCGGCGAGGTCGACCAGTGCGGGACGTCCGACGGGGCCGATCTGCACCCGGGCGGCGCGGTGCGCGCGGGCGAGGAACTCCTCGGCCAGACCCAGCTGGTCGTAGACCTCCACCGTCCGCGCCTGCACCGCCAGGGCTCGCGACTCCCGAGTGGGACCGGCCTCGCGGTCGACGAGGACGGCGGACACACCGCGGCGGGCCAGGACGAGCGCGGCCAGGAGGCCCGTCGGCCCGGCGCCCACGACGAGGACGTCGGTGTCCTCGACGGGGAGGGTGTCCAGCACGTCCGCGGGGGGCGTCCCGAACCAGCCGGGGCCCTGGTTCGGGCGGTCCTCCGGCGGACGCAGGTGGTCCGCGTACGGGGGACCGGAGGGTTCGGGCACGGCCTCAGGATGCTCGCCCCCGCCACCCGGTGCCAGATCGGCCGCCGACTCCCGCGCCGGGGTGACCGGTGGGACAGTGGACGTCCACCGTCACCGGGAGAGCACCATGACCTTCCTCGTCGTCTCGATCGTCGCCGTCGCCCTGCTGCTGGTCGCGCTCGTGGTGTTCCTCGCGGTCCGCGACCGCGGTCGGGACCGCTCCTCGCGCGAGGCCCAGCACCGCGACGACTACGACATCGCCGGCCGCGGCGGTGCCACGTTCCACGCGCACAACACGCCCGGCCCGGGCGCCTGAGCCCGACGCGACCCCCGGCCGGGGTCAGCGGTCCCCGGCACCGGCCGGCGGGGTGACGCGCACGGCGTCGGACAGGAACTTGACGCCGGCCTGACCCGTGTAGCCGCCGTCGACGGCGATCTCCGCACCCGAGACGTAGCGCGACTCGTCGCTGACGAGGTAGACGACGAGGTGCGCGACGTCGTCGACCGTCCCCACCGTCCCGAGCGGGTTGGCCTGGACCTGCGCCGCCCGGAAGGCGGCGGGGGCGTCGGCCACCATCGGGGTCTCGACGTAGCCGGGGTGGACGAGGTTGGAGCGGATGCCCAGCGGTCCCAGTTCGACGCTGGCGACCCGCGCGAGCCCTCGCACCGCCCACTTCGAGGCGGTGTAGGCCGCCGTGTAGTGCGGCACGAGGGCGGCTGAGCTGCCGATCGTCACGATCGAGGACCCCGGCGGCATGAGCGGCACGAGGGCCTGGATGCCCAGCAGTGGTCCGGTGGTGTTGACCCGGAACATCCGCTCCCAGTCGGCGAGCTCGACGTCGAGCAGCCGCGCCCGGTGGGTGAGCCCCGCGTTGTTGACGAGACCGTCGACGCGGCCGTGCCGCTCCCCCAGGTCCTGCGACAGCGCGGTCCACGCGGTGCGGTCGGTCACGTCGAGGCGGCGGTACTCGATGCCGGGGGCGTCGAGGCCCCCCGCGGCGACGTCCGCCGGGTCCACGACGTCCGTCGCGACGACCCGGGCGCCTTCCCGGGCCAGCGCCCTCGCCTCGGCCGCCCCCTGCCCGCGGGCCGCGCCCGTCACGACGACGACCTTGTCCTGCACGCGTCCGCTCACCGTTGCCTCCAGGCGTGGACCGGCCCGCCGCGGGTCGGCTCCACGATGGTGCACGAGAACCACCACCGGGGTCAGGACCCGCGGGCGGTGCGCCTGCGGACGCGCACGAGCGGTTCGTCGCGGCGGGGTCCGGCAGCCACCCACCGTGGCGCAGCGGAGCGGGCGGTCGGGTCAGCCGTAGACGTCCACCCCGTGGTCGTCGACCCGGGGCGCGGGCGTGACGGTCGGGACCTGCTGACGCGCGGTCCGGGCCTCGTCCCGCTGCCGCTGCACCTCCGCCTTCTCGGCCGCGAGCGCCGCCACGGCCTGGGCCACGGCCTGGGCGGCCGCCTCGAGCTCGGCGCGGTCGACCTTCAGGGTGTCCTCGTCGGCGTGGTCGGTCACGTCACCGACGAGCTCGTCCTGGGCCTCTGCGTAGGCCCGGTTCGCCTCTCGCAACGCCTTCTCGGCGGGCGAACCGCCGTGACCGGGCTGCGCGACGGACGCCAGGCTGGTGCCGCTGACGCTGATGCTCACGTCGTGTCCCTCCTCGCGGAACGCCGGAGCAGGGTGCCCCGGTGAGTCGCTCCACCGGTCCATCGACTCCTGCGGCGTGATCTCCAGGAGGCCCCGCCTTCCGGGGCCCGGTCCCCTCCGGGCGGCCGAGCGGCCGGAGGTGTCAGCCGCGGTCGGTGAGAGCCCGCAACGCGGACCCGACGGCGTCGAGGTGCGCGCTCATGGCGTCGCGGGCGGCCGCGTCGTCGCGGGTGGCGATGGCCTCGACGATCCGGGCGTGCTCGTCGTCGGAGTGGTCGCGGCGGTCCGGCAGCAGGTTGAGGGCCTGCGACTGCGCCGTCGACGCCTCGCGGACGGCGGCGAGCACCGACTCGATGACCCGGTTCCGGGAGGCCTGGGCGATGAGCCCGTGCAGCCGGCCGTCGAGCGCGGCCCACTCCTGCGGGTCCGGTTCCCCGCGCATGGCCTCGACGAGCTCGCGCAGTTCGGTGAGCTCGGAGTCGCTGTGGCGCAACGCGGCCCAGCCCGCGGCGGGGACCTCGACGAGGGGTCGGGCCTCGAGCAGCTCGGAGGCGGCGAAGGACCCGAAGACGGGGTCCGGTTCGACCCGGTCGTGCACGACGAAGGACCCCAGACCCGTGCGGGGTTCGGTGAGGCCGAGGGCGTGGCAGGAGCGCAGCGCCTCGCGGACCACCGACCGGGAGACCCCGTGCCGCTCGGCGAGGGCGGCCTCGGACGGCAGGCGGGTGCCGACGGGCAGCTCGCCGCTGAGGATCGCCTCGCGCAGGTCCGCGAAGACGGCCTCGGCCGCGCCGACGCGGGCGACGGCGGGCGCACGGTCGGCCCAGGAAGTCATGGCCCCCATGATGCGGTGGCCCTTGACGGGGCGGGGACGCCTCCCCCATTCTCGTCTCACCTGTCAGACAGCCAGACAGGTTCAGCGAAGGGACCCGATGTCGTGACCCGCTCCGCCCCCGACACCCGCACCGAGCACGACCTGCTCGGCGAACGGCAGGTGCCCACCGACGCGTACTGGGGGATCCACACCCTGCGCGCGGTGGAGAACTTCCCCATCACCGGTCGCACCATCGGCCAGGACCCCCACCTCGTGCGGGCCCTCGCCGACGTCAAGCAGGCCGCCACCCTGGCCAACCGGGAACTGGGCGTCCTCGACGCGCAGCGGGCCGACGCGATCGTCGCGGCGTGCCGCGAGATCGCGGACGGGGCGCTGCACGAGCAGTTCGTCGTCGACGTCGTCCAGGGCGGCGCCGGCACCTCGACGAACATGAACGCCAACGAGGTCGTCGCGAACCGGGCGCTGGAACTGCTCGGCCACCCCCGGGGCGACTACGTGCACTGCCACCCCAACGCGCACGTCAACGCCTCGCAGTCGACGAACGACGTCTACCCGACGGCCGTGAACATCGCGACGCGCCGCTGGATCGTGGCGCTGGCCACCGAGCTCGAACGGCTCCGCGACGCCTTCGCCGCCAAGGCCGCCGAGTTCCGCGACGTCGTGAAGATGGGGCGTACGCAGCTCCAGGACGCCGTGCCCATGACGCTCGGCCAGGAGTTCGCGACCTACTCGGTCATGCTCACCGAGGACCTCGCCCGGCTGCGCGAGTCCGCCGACCTGCTCCTGGAGGTGAACCTCGGCGCGACGGCCGTCGGCACGGGCCTCAACGCGCCCGTCGGGTACGCCGACCTCGCCGTTCGGCACCTGGCGCACATCACCGGGTACGACCTCGTGAGTTCCCCCGACCTCGTCGAGGCCACCCAGGACGTCGGGCAGTTCGTCCACCTCTCCGGTGTCCTCAAGCGGGTCGCGGTGAAGCTGTCGAAGGTCTGCAACGACCTCCGGTTGCTGTCCTCGGGGCCGCGCGCCGGGCTGGGCGAGATCAAGCTGCCGCCGGTGCAGGCCGGGTCCTCGATCATGCCCGGCAAGGTCAACCCGGTGATCCCCGAGGTCGTCAACCAGGTCGCGTTCCAGATCGTCGGGAACGACGTGACGATCTCGATGGCCGCCGAGGCGGGCCAGCTCCAGCTCAACGCCTTCGAACCCGTCATCGCCCAGCGGCTGTCCGAGGGTGCCCGGAACCTCACCCACGCCGTCGCGGTCCTCACCGACCGCTGCGTCGTGGGCATCACGACCGACCCCGCGCTGCTGCGGGCCCGGGTCGAGAACTCGATCGGGCTCGCCACGGCCCTCAACCCGCGGATCGGCTACGAGGCCGCCACCCGCATCGCCACCGAGGCCGCGCTGACGGGTGCCTCCGTCGCCGACCTCGTCCTCGCCGCCGGCCTCCTCGGTCGCGAGGAGCTCGAGGAACTGCTCAAGCCCGAGAACCTCACCGCCCAGAAGATCCAGACCACCCCGACGACCTCCCCTTCGAACCAGGAGTCCTCTCGATGACGACCGAGCTCCCCGACCGCACCACCACGGCGTCCACGGCGCCGGAGTCGCTCTACCGCAAGGAACTGCGGCCACGTCAGGTCCAGATGATCGCCATCGGCGGCGCCATCGGGACCGGGTTGTTCATGGGCGCCGGTGGCCGGCTCGCCGGGGCCGGACCGGCGCTGGTCGGCGTCTACGCCGTCTGCGGGTTCTTCGGCTTCCTCATCCTGCGCGCCCTCGGCGAACTCGTCGTGCACCGGCCGACGTCGGGGTCCTTCGTGTCGTACGCCCGGGAGTTCTTCGGCGAGCGCACCGCGTTCGTCGCGGGCTGGTTGTACTGGCTGAACTGGGCCACGACGGCGGTGGTCGACGTGACCGCCGTCGCGCTCTACATGAACTTCTTCGGCCGCTACTGGGCACCGGTCGCGTCGGTCGACCAGTGGGTCTGGGCCCTGGCCGCGATCGTCGTCGTCCTCGCCCTGAACCTGCTCTCGGTGAAGGTGTTCGGGGAGCTGGAGTTCTGGTTCGCGCTCCTCAAGGTCGGCACCCTCGCGGTGTTCCTCGTCGTGGGCACGTGGTTCGTGGTGTTCGGCGAGCCGATCGACGGGCAGCAGCCCGGGTTCGGGCTCATCGAGGCCAACGGCGGCTGGCTGCCGAACGGCCTGCTGCCGGCCGTCGTCGTCATCCAGGGCGTCGTCTTCGCCTACGCCTCCATCGAGCTCGTCGGGACGACGGCCGGTGAGGTCGAGGAACCGCAGAAGGTCATCCCGCGGGCCATCAACACGGTCATCGTCCGCATCGTCGTGTTCTACGTCGGGTCCGTCCTGCTCCTCGCGCTGCTGCTGCCGTTCGACACCTATGAGAAGGGCGTCAGCCCGTTCGTCACGTTCTTCTCCCACGTCGGGGTCGGGGGCGTCGACGCGTTCGTGAACCTCGTCGTGCTGACGGCGGCGCTGTCCTCGCTCAACGCCGGGCTCTACTCGACCGGCCGGATCCTGCACTCCATGGCGCACACGGGGTCCGCCCCCGCCTTCGCCGGCCGGGTGAACCGCAACGGCGTCCCCTACGGCGGGATCGCGCTGACCGTCGTCGTCGCCCTCTTCGGCGTCGTGCTCAACGCGCTGGTGCCGGCCGACGCGTTCGAGATCGTGCTGAACATCGCCGCCATCGGCATCGTCAGCGCCTGGGGCGTCATCGTCCTGTGCCAGCTGCGGCTGTGGTCCTGGGCCAAGGAGGGTCGCATCCCGCGGCCGGCGTTCCGGATGCCGTTCGCGCCGTGGAGCGGGTACGCGACGCTGGTGTTCCTCGTCACCGTCCTCGTCCTCATGGCGTTCGACCACCCCGTCGGCACGTGGACGATCGGGTCGCTCGTCGTCATCGTCCCGCTGCTGGCCCTCGGGTGGCGCGCCGCGAAGCCGCGTGTGGAAGCGTTGGCCCGCCAGCAGCAGCACCAGCCGAACGACCTCCAGGACTGAGGAGCCCATGACCCCGTCGCCGGACCCGCTCGTGGTGGTCGTCGCCACCGGTGGAACGATCGCGAGCACCGTCGGCCACGACGGGGTCAGCAGCCCCACCCACGACGGCGGCAGCCTCGTCGGACCGGCCGCGGAGGCCGCGGGGGTGCGGGTCCGGCTCGTCGAGGCCCTGCGCGTCGACTCCTCGACCCTCACCCTCGCCGACGCGTGGACGATCGCGCGCGCCGTCCACGACGCCCTGGCCGACACCGCGGTCGCGGGGGTCGTCGTCCTGCACGGCACGGACTCCCTCGAGGAGACGGCGTACCTGCTCGACCTGCACACCACCGACGCCCGGCCCGTCGTGCTCACCGGGTCCCAGCGCACGAGCGACCACGACGACCCCGACGCCCCGGCCAACCTCCTGCTCGCGCTGCGCACCGCGGCCGGACGGGCCAGCGGGGTGCGGGTGGCCTTCGGCGGCCGGGTCCTGCCGGCCGCGGGGATCGTCAAGCGGCACACCACCGACCTCGACGCCTTCGCGAGCCCGGACGGCCCCCTCCCCCACCAACCCCTGACCGGGCTGGACGGGGACGGACCGTGGCCACGGGTCGACGTCGTCGCCCTGCACCCCGGCGCCGACGGGGTGCTCCTCGACGCGTGCGTCGCGGCCGGAGCCCGCGGGATCGTGCTGCAGGGACTCGGGTCGGGGAACGCGACGACCGCCGTCGTCGCGGCCGTCGGCCGTGCCACCGCGGCCGGGGTGACCGTCGTCCTGACGACCCGGGTCGCGGCGGGCCCGGTCGCCACGACGTACGGCGACGGCGGGGGCGGGGCCGACCTCGCGGCCGCCGGCGCCGTCCCCGCGGGCCGGCTCAAGGCCGGCCAGGCGCGGGTGCTGCTGGCGGCGCTGCTGCGGTCCGGGGCCGACGTGGCGGACGGGTTCGCCGCGCGCGGCTGACGGACCTCGGCGCGGAAGGCTCAGACGCGGCTGTCCGCCTCCAGCACAGCGGGGTTGGCGACGGCGGCCGGTCGCTCCCCCGCGACCCAGGCCCGGAGTCCGCGCTCGGCGATCCGGGAGTGCTCGAGGACGACGTCGTCCGACGCGCCCCCGATGTGGGGCGTGACGGTGACGTTGTCCAGCGCCAGCAGCGGGTGGTCGGCGGGGACGGGTTCGGTCCAGAAGACGTCGAGCCCGGCGCCGGCGATCCGGCCCTCGCGCAGGGCGTCGACGAGCGCGTCCTCCTCGACGACGGCCGCCCGCCCGGCGTTGACGAGGTAGGCGTCGCGGCGCATGAGGCGCAGTTCGCGGTCCCCGATGAGTCCGATGGTCGACTCGGCCAGCGGGACGTGGACGGTGACGACGTCCGCGCTCGACAGGAGCTCGTCGAGCTCGACGACCCGGGCCTCGTCGCCGAACGCGTCGGGGGCGAGGAAGGGGTCGTGGACGAGGACCTCCATGCCGAAGGCGCGGGCGCGGCGCAGCATGCGGCGGCCGATCGCGCCGCCGCCCAGGATGCCGAGGGTCCGGCCGGACAGGCCGATGCCGCGGAACGCGGAGTACGGCTCGAAGACGTCCTCGGGTGACCAGGCCCCGCTGCGCAGCCACCGTTCGGCGCGGCCGGTGTGCCGGACCGTCATGAGCAGCAGGGTGAAGGCGAGGTCGGCCGTGACGTCGGCGTTGCGCGCCGGGGTGGTCAGGACGACGACCCCGGCGGCCGTGCACGCCGGGACGTCCACGTTCACCGGGTTCGCCCGGCACGAGACCACGGCGCGCAGGTTGGGGGCCTTGGCCAGCGTCGCCTCGTCGACGACGTCGACCTCGCAGACGATCGCGGTGGCCCGGGCCAGGTCGTCGTCGATCCCCCGCTGCGCCAGGGAGTCCCCGGCCAGGGACGGTTCCCGGCGCACGACGTCGAAGACGTCGCCGAGGGCCTGCGCGCGGGCGGGGTCGAAGGGGGCGGTGACGAGCAGGACGGGACGTTCGGACACGGGTCCTCCTGGGGTGGGGCGGGTCGGGTGGTCAGGGGTGGACGGCGAGGGCCGGTGCGGGGCCGGGGGACGCGGTGCGCGCGGCGGCGACGTCCTGGGCCGCCGCCTGGACGGCCCGCATCCCGGGCCAGTGGGGTCGCACGGCGGAGCGCACGGCGGCGAAGAGGTGGGCCTGCGCGTCGTGCAGGTCCCGGACCGCGGGGTCGGGATCGAAGGTCCGGGCATCGTCGCCGAAACCCCGCAGCGCGGCCCGCAGGTCAGGCGCGGCGCCCACGGCGACGAGGGCGAGGGCCGCCACCCCGCGGGCCCCGAGTTCGGCGGCCGTCGACCGGGCGATCACCCGTCCGGTCACGTCGGCGAGGACCTGGCAGACGACGTCGGACCGGGCCCCGCCGCCGCAGAGGCGGACGGTCGCGCCGGGCGCGATGCCGAGTTCCTCCATGCACTCCGCGAGCGAGAGGGCGATGCCCTCGTAGACGGCGCGCAGGAGTTCCCCGGGGCTGGTGCGGACGGTGACGTTGAGCCAGGCGGCCGACGCCGCCGTGTCGACGAAGGGGGCGCGTTCCCCGCTGACGCCGCCGTAGGGCAGGTACAGCACCCCGCCGGCGCCCGCGGGGACGGTGCGGACGAGTTCCTCGATCTGCGACCAGTCCAGGCCGGACAACCCGGTCGCCTCCCGGGCCCAGTCGAGGTTGGGCGTCCCGTTCATGGGAGCCAGGCACTCGACGACCTGCCGGCCCCGCCCCAGGTTCAGGGTGATGACCGGGACGTCCTGCCCCGCCGTCACCCCGTCCTGCACGGCCCCGACGAAGGCCGTCGTCCCCATGATCGCGTAGGCGTCCCCGGGCTGGGTGACCCCGAGCCCGACCCCGCCGGCGGGGGTGTCGACGAGACCGGTGGCGACGGGCAACCCGACCGGCAACCCGGTCTCGCGGGCGGCGGCGTCCTGGACGCGACCGGCGACGACGTCGGGCGGCGACAGCGGCGGCAGGAGCCGGCGGAACCGTTCGTGGCCCAGCCCCGCGAGGAGTTCGTCGGAGTACTCCCCCGTCGCGACGTCGAGGTAGGTGCGTGACGCCTCCGAGGCCTCGGTGCCGATCACCCCGGTCAGGCGGTACCGGATCCAGTCCTTGCAGTTCAGGTGCGTCACGGCGCGTTCCAGCAGGTCCGGCCGGGTGTCCTCGAGCTCCTCGAGGAGGACGGGGAGGGCTCCGGGGAACAACGCCGAACCGGTGGTCCGGCGCACCAGCGCCGCGCGACCGTCCGCCTCCCAGGCCGCGACGCGGTCGGAGGCGCGACCGTCCAGCCACAGGACCGCCGGCCCCACGGGCCGGCCGCCCGCGTCGACGAGCCAGGCACCGTCGCCCTGGCCCGTCACGCTCAGGCCCAGCAGCTCGATGCCGCCCGCGGTCTGACCGGCCTCCCCGAGGGCGGCCGAGATCGTCTGCGCGACAGCGGTCCACACCTCGTCCATGTCCTGCTCGGAGACGAGCGGGGCGGGTCGGCGGATGCGGACGGTCGAGCGGGCGGTCCCCAGGACGACGCCCGCGGTGCTGAGGACGACGGACTTCACCGACGTCGTGCCGGCATCGACCCCCAGGACGGCGGGAACGGGTGCGGTCACCGGGCTCCTCCTCTCGGGAGCTGTGCTGCGGGGCCTCAACCGGCGGCGGGTTCGTCGGCGAGCCGGGTGGAACGCTGAGGTTCCGGTCCGTGCCCGGGGGCCTCGACCCCGGCCTCGCGCAGGAGGAACGTCAGGAAGATGCCGACGACGTAGAGGGCCGCGAGGATCCAGACCACGGGCCCGATGCCCAGCGGGCCGACGAGCGCCGCGACGACGGGACCGCCGAAGTTGCTCAGACCGGCACCGAGGTTGAGGACCGCGACCGCGGCGGCCTTGTGCTGGGGGGCGAGCAGGGGGACGACGGCCGACAGGGGGACGTACATCCCGAGGGCCAGGCCGTAGAGGACGCCCAGGACCATGACGACTGCGTAGTTCGCGCCGACGGCCTGGGGCACGTAGTAGAACCCGAGGACGGTGATCGCGGTCGCCGCTCCGCCGCCCCAGGCGATGACGTTGATGCGGCCGAAGCGGTCCGAGGCGTACCCGGAGATGAGGTTCGCCGCGACGTTGGCCAGGAGCATCGTCCCCCAGATGGAGGACCACTCGGCCTGGCTGAACCCGATGGTCTTGACCATGTGCACGTTGAGGAACACGGCGAAGGAGTAGTACGAGATCGTGTTGATGAGGCGGACCGCGCCGCCGATGCCGACCTTGGGACGGTCCCGCATGATGGCGAACCCGCGCTTGAGCCCCTCGACCGTCTCCTCCCGCGTGACCTTGTGCGGCCCCGCCTTGGACTTCACGAGCACGGCGACCATGACGCCGGCGACGAGGACGAAGGCGAGCGAGGACCACAGGGTGGCGAGTTCACCGACGGGGTCGACGACCGCGGCGACGAAGTACCCGCTGATGACGCCCAGCCCCATGGCGTTGAAGAACCAGTACCAGCCGACGGCCTTGCCCATGACGGCGTCCGGGGTCTCCATGGTGACCCACACCAGGAAGCCGTAGGCGAAGAACGGGTATCCCACGGCGCGGACGGCGAACGTCGCGACCATCACCGCGTAGTTCTCCTGCATCACCCCCAGGCCGAGGAACGCGAGTTCGAACACCACCCAGATCGCCGCACCCGTGAGCATGACCCGGCGCGGGCCCCACGCCTCGGCGAGGGCGCCGGCCAGCCAGGCCGCCACGGCCACGACGATGCCGTAGGCGCTGAAGAGCCCCGCCACCTGGCCGCCGGAAAAACCGCGTTCGGTGAGGTAGGTCGACAGGAAGCTGAGCTCGATCCCGTCCCCGACCATGAACAGCATGAGGGCCACGAAGCCCCACAGGAGCACCCGCGAGATCCCCTGCCCGGCGAGGAAACGCGCCCACCGGGTCTGCGGCTCGGCTGCGGCACCGTTCGTCGTCATCTGACTCCTCCTCGAGTCTGAACATCCGTTCACATCGTGAACTACTGCTCATTCATTGAGGTTCGCCGATGCGGACCTGTCAAGCTCCTGCAGCCCTTGATCCGCCGCCACCCGGCGTGCACACTGCTGCACGGAGGTGCAGCGATGCGAACAAATGCGCAGGACGCTCTGCTCGGCAAGGTGGCCCGGCTCCACTACGAGCACGGCCTGACCCACGCCGAGATCGGCGAACTGCTCAGCCTCTCGCGGGTGAAGGTGACCCGGGTGCTGGCCGAGGCCCGGCGGACGGGGGTCGTGGAGATCACCGTCCACAGCGACGAGAGCCCCTTCGCCGACGTCGAGTCCGCGCTCGCGCGGCGCTTCGGACTGCTCAGCGCGCACGTCTGCCCGAGCTTCGGCCTCGGGGAGGAACGGTCACCGGGTTCCCTCGGCGTCACCGGGGCCGCGGCCCTCGCGGCCGTGCTGCCCCACGCGGGCCGGATCGCCGTCGGCCTGAGCACCGCGGTCGCCGCCAGCGTGGCGCACCTGCGCTACACCTCCGACGAGGCCGTGGAGGTGCTGCCGCTCGCCGGCAGCCGCGGGGGCCGGTCCAGCGACGCCAACCCCCACGAGGTCGCGGGCGCGTTGGCCCGCGCGATCGGGGGCACCGCCTACCACCTCCCCGCGCCCCTGCTCGCGACGACCCCGGAGGCCGCCCAGACGATCCGCGGGCTCGAGGAGGTCCGCGCGACCCTGGAGGCGGCGGCCGCCGCGGACGCCCTCGTCGTCGGCGTCGGCGGCACCGTCCGCGCCGCGCAGGCCCTGCGCCGGTCCGTGACCGAGGCCGAGTTCGAGGCGCTGCGCGACCTCGGCGCGGTCGGGGACGTCTCGGCCCGGTTCTTCGACGCCGACGGCGCGCCGGTGCTCGGGGCGGTCGACGACCGCGTCATCGGGCTCACCCTCGAGCAGATGCGCCGCATCCCCACCCGCGTCGGCATCGCCGGCGGCGCGGAGAAGCGCCTCCCCCTGTCCACCGCACTGCGCACCGGACTGGTCAACGTCGTCGTCACCGACATCGACAGCGCCCGGGCCGTCCTCACCGAACCCGTCGCGACGACCGCGACGGCCTGAGAACAAGGAGAACTCCGTGGAGCACCCCAGCACCGTCGACGGCCTGCGCCGGCAACTCAGCGAGGTCGGGCGCCTCGCCGTCGAGCGGGGCTTCGTCCTGGCCAGTGGCGGGAACCTCTCCGCGCGGCTGCCCGGCAGTGACGAGTTCGTCGTCACGGGAGCCGGCACGTGGCTGGACCGGCTCACCGACGACGACTTCTCCGTCGTGTCCCTGGCCGGGGACGTCGTGGGCGGGGCGGAGAAGCCCTCGAGCGAGTGGAAGCTGCACCAGCGCACCTACCAGGTCCGTCCCGACGTCAACGCCGTCATCCACCTCCACCCGCAGCACGCCGTCCTCCTCGACGCGCTCGGCCACCGCATCCGGCTGATCTCCCTCGACCACGCCTACTACGTCCGTTCGGTGGGGACCGTCCCCTACGCCCCCAACGGGTCCGACGAACTGGCCGACACGACGGCCGAGCAGGCCCGGGTCCACCCGTGCGTCGTGCAGTCCCACCACGGGTGTTCCGCGCACGCCGAGGACATCGGGATGGCGTTCCGGCGGATCATGAACCTCGAGGAGGCGGCGACCGCGACCTACCGGGCGCTGGCGCTCGGCGACACCGCGGCGACGTTCCCGCCCGAGAGCTACGCCGCGCTGCACCACGCCTGAGCGGGTCGGCCGCGGAACCCGTGCGCGCGGCTGAGATGCTGGGCCGGTGACCGACCCCCGGAGCGACGCGCGGTCCGCCGTCGTCCGGCAGGGGTTGTCCGTCGCCGTGGCGACCGGGCTCTACGGGGTGAGCTTCGGGGCCCTCAGCGTCACGAGCGGGTTGTCCGTCTGGCAGACCTGCGTCCTCTCGCTCCTGCTGTTCAGCGGCGGGTCGCAGTTCGCGCTCATCGGGGTGCTCGGCGGAGGCGGGACGGCCGGGGCGGCCGTCGCGGCGTCCTCGTTGCTGGGGGTCCGCAACGCCCTCTACGGGTTGCAGCTGGTGCCCGTCATGCGGCCCCGGGGGTGGCGGCGGGCGGCCGTCGCGCAGCTGACGATCGACGAGTCCACGGCCGTCGCCGTGGCCCAGACCGAACCCCCGCTGCGACGCCTGGGTTTCTGGGTCACCGGTCTCGGCGTGTACGTGGGCTGGAACCTCATGACGCTCGTCGGGGCGCTGGCCGGGAACTCCCTCGGCGACCCCCAGCGGTTCGGCCTCGACGCGGCGGCGTCGGCCGCGTTCGTCGGTTTGCTGTGGCCGCGCCTGAAGGGCCGCGAACCCGTCGCGATCGCCGTCGTCGGCGCCCTCGTCACGACCGTCCTCGTACCCGTCATCCCGCAGGGGTTGCCCGTCATCGCCGCCGCGGCGGTCGGGTCGCTCGTGGCGTGGTGCTGGCCGCAACGCCGCGGGGGTGCGCCGGCGTGACGTTCTGGTTCGCCGTCCTCGCGGCCTCGGCCGTCGCGTTCGCGACGAAGTTCGCCGGGTACGTCGTCCCCCCGGCCGCGCTGGAGGCGCCGCGCGTCCGGCGGTTGACGGGGATGCTGCCGGTGGCGCTGCTGGCCTCCCTCGTGGTGCTGCAGACCTTCTCCTCCGGTCAGGTCCTCGTGCTCGACGCCCGGGCCGCCGGGCTGGCCGTGGCGGTCGTCGCGCTGGTGTGCCGGGCACCGTTCATCGTCGTCGTCGTGCTGGCGGCGGCAACCGCGGCGGGACTGCGAGCACTGGGGTGGGGATGAACGAGGACCAGGGGATCTCGACGTACTACGACGAGTTCGCGCCGCACTACGTCCCGGGCTGGCGGTCGGTGCAGTACTACGGCCCGCTCGTCGCGGACTTCCTGCTGCGCGCCGTCACCCCGGAGTGCCGTGTGCTCGACGTCGGCTGCGGGCCGGGGCAGTTGACGAGCCAGCTCGCCGAGGACGTCGAGGTGCTCGGCTGCGACGTGTCCCCGCAGATGCTGGCGAGCGCCCGGGGGGCCCGTCCCTCCGGGCGGTACGAGCTCCACGACCTGCACGATCCGGTGCCGCGGGACTGGGGCCGCTTCGACGTCGTGCTGGCCGTGGGGTGCCTGGAGTTCTGCCGGGACCTCGGCGCCACCCTCACGCACCTGGCCGCCGCGTGCGCCCCCGGGGCGCGCGTGCTCGTGGGGGCCGTGGAGGACCGGACGCTCGGCCCGGGCGCGACGACACGGGCGTTCTCGCAGGAGGGTCTGCCCGGGGTCGCGATGCACGCCTACGACGCGACGGCGCAGCTCGCCGCCGTCACCGCGTCCGGGCTGGCGCCGTACGGCTACCGGTACGTGCCCGGGTGGCGGCACGAGGAGTACGGGTACGTCGTGCACTACGGGTTGTGGGAACTGCGCCGCGACCGCTGACCCTCCGGGGTACCGACGGCCCGGACGGCGGTCGCCGCGACCTCCAACGACTCCGCGACGCACGGCATGGCGGGGAAGGTCAGGTAGAGGTGCGGGACGCCGGGCTGCAGGTGCACCGTCGCCGTGCCGCCTGCCGCCCGCACCGCGTCGGCGTAGGCGAGGGCCTCGTCGCGCAGGGGGTCGGCCCCCGCGACCACCACGAGCGTGGGGGGCAGCCGGTGCAGGTCCGGTGCCCGCAGCGGGCTGCAGGAGGGGTCGGGCCGCCGGTCGGGGTCGGGCTGGTAGAGGTCCCAGTACCAGCGCATCTCCCGCGTGGTCAGCAACAGGCCCTCGCCGTTGTCGGCGTAGGACCCGCGGTCGAGGTCGCAGTCCAGGACCGGGCAGAGCAGCACCTGGGCGTGGACGACGGGTCCGGCGCCGCCCGCCGTCGACACCGCCGCCCGCTGCGTGAGGACGGCGGCGAGGTTGCCGCCCGCGCTGTGCCCGGCGAGCACGAGCCGCGCCGCCGGGTGCTCACCGGCGACCCAGTCCAGGGTGGCGCTCCCGTCCTCCAGCGCCGCCGGGTACGGGTGCTCGGGAGCCAGGCGGTAGTCGACGCTGAGGACCCGCGCCCGCGAGAGCCGGGCCAGGGAACGGGCCATCGCGTCGTTCATCTCGAGGTCGCCGATCACCCAGCCGCCGCCGTGGAAGAACACCACGACCACGTCGGTGGGGTCGGCCGGCTCGTACCAGCGAGCGGGGACCGACCGCCCGGGGGCGGGGACGGCGACGTCCGCCGTGGAGACGTCCGCGTCGTCGGGGAGCCGCTGCTTGCGCGTCCGACGCCGGACCTCGCTCACCCCGGCCGCGGGAGCGGGGACCCAGTCCCGGCGCTCCCCCAGCCACCGCGCCACGTGGGCGGCGGCGTCCGGGTCGGTCAGTCGGGGATCGGTCGGTGGGGGATCGGTCGGTGGGGGGTCGGTCGTCGGGGGGTCGGTCGGTGGGGTTCTGGTCATGGTCGGTCCTCGTGGTCGGGAACCCGACGACAGGGCGACGGCCTCGGGCCGTCGCCCCGCGCGGTCAGCGGACGGCGCCCACGGGGGCCAGGGACACCGACTCGTCGTCGGGACGCTCGGGAGCGGCCGTCGCGACGTCGGGGTCGGTCCCGCGCCAGCGCGCCAGGCCCCGCATCAGGTGGTAGGCCAGGATCGCCCCGAAGGAGCCGACGCCGATCGCGCCGAGGGAGAAGCTCCCGAGGGTCAGGGTGAAACCGCCGATCCCCAGGACGAGGCCCACCCCGGCGGTGAGCAGGTTGGTCGGCGAGGAGTAGTTGACGCGGTTCTGCACCCAGATGCGCGCCCCCATCACGCCGATCATCCCGTAGAGGACGACCCCCGCTCCCCCCAGCACACCGGACGGGATCGAGGCCGCCAGCGCACCGAACTTGGGGCTGAGGGAGAGCAGGATCGCGCAGACGGCGGCGACCCAGTACGCGAGCGTGCTGTAGACGCGGCTGGCCGCCATCACGCCGATGTTCTCGGCGTAGGTCGTGGTGGCGGTGCCGCCTCCGGCCCCGGCCAGGGTCGTGGCCAGTCCGTCGGCCAGCAGCGCGCGCCCCATGTAGCGGTCGAGGTTCTTCCCGGTCATCGCCGCCACGGTCTTGACGTGACCGACGTTCTCGGCGACGAGCACCAGCACGACGGGGAGGAAGAGGCCGAGCGAACCCGTGGTGAAGGTCGGGGTGTGGAACGTGGGCAGGCCGACCCAGGCCGCCGAGGACACGGCGGAGAAGTCGACCGCGCCACGGGCCGCGGCGACCACGTACCCGACGGCGACGCCGAGCACGATGGACAGCCGGCCGAGCAACCCCCGGAACAGGACGGCGACCACCAGGACCGCCACCACGGTGACCGTGGCCTCGACGGGTCCGGCGTCGAACTCGGACTTGGCCACCGTCGCGAGGTTCAGGCCGATGAGCGCGACGATCGTGCCGGTCACCACCGGCGGCATGACCACCCCGATCCACTGCGCACCGACGAGGTGGACCACGAGACCCACGAGGGCCAGGGCCAGGCCGGTGACGACCAGGCCGCCGAGGGCGAGTCCGAGCGCCTCGGGGCTCAGACCGTTCTCCCCCTTGCCCAGCGGGGCGATCGCGGCCACGGGGGCGATGAAGGCGAAACTGCTCCCCAGGTAGCTCGGCACCCGGTTCGCCGTCAGCAGCAGGAAGACCATCGTGCCCAGACCCGAGAACAGCAGTGCGGTCGAGGGCGGGAAACCCATGATGACCGGCACGATGAAGACCCCGCCGAACATCGCGATGACGTGCTGGAAGCCGATGCCGAGGGTGACCGGGAACGACAGCCGTTCGTCGGTGGCGACGACGGTCCCCGGGGTCACGGTGGTTCCCGTTCCGTGCGTCTTCCAGGTGAACAGTTCTCGCAGACTCATGGTGGTGTCCTTCGGGTGGGGTGACGGGAGGAGGTGGTGCCCGGCGAGAGGAACGTCAGAACTGGACCGGTGGTCGGCGGGAACGCGGTGGGCGCCGCCACCCGCGGGTCACCCGCCCGAGAGCACCCCCACGGGGGTCCGCTGCCCGGGACGGGGGCCCACGAGGACGCCGGCGGGGGTGTCGTAGGCCAGGAAGTCGGCGAGGAGTTCGGCCGAGCGGTGGGCGAAGAGGGCGCGCCCGATGCCGGCGGTCAGGCGTTCCACGCCACCGCTCAGTCCGGAGACCTGGTGGCTGAGGACGCCCAGGCTCATCCTCGCGCCGTGGTTGAACACGTGGAGACGACCGAGCCGTTCGTCGTCGCGACGGTCCCGGCCGGTGAGGCCGAAGCTGTCCGTCAGGTAGGGGTAGTCCTGCAGCGACGTCGGCCCGGTGCGGGCGAGGAGTTCCGGGTCGATCCGGTCCGACCAGCGCGCGGCGGCGTCGGCGACCTCGCGGAGTTCCGGGCGAGCGGCGAGGTCGACGTCCACGCCGGTGGCCGCGATGACGAAGTCGAAGGACCGTCGGCCCGCCGGCGTCCGGACGACGACCTGCGTTCCGTCCCAGCCGACCTCGTGCCACGGCGAGCCGCGGTGGAAGGAGAAGCCGGGCAGGGCGTGGGCCCGCCAGACGGCGTTCTGGGTGGCCGGCTGGTCCACCGTCGACAGGTGCGCGTTGAACAGCCACTTCTGCTCGTCCGTGAAGCTCGCGTAGTGCTCGACGAGACCGGCGAACTCCATCCACCGGTAGGGGCTGACGGTCGGCATCTCGGCTCGGCGCATGTGGACCTCGACGCTGCGGGCCCCGGCCTCCAGCGCCGTCGCCGCGTTGTCGAACGCCCCGGTGCCGCCACCGAGGACGCCGATGCGCGCTCCGGCGAGTGCGGCGAAGTCGATCGGGTCGTGGGAGTGGGCCCACCGGTTCGCGGGCAGGGCCCGGACGACGTCGGGGACGCGCCGTCCCCCGGATCCCTCCAGACCGGTGGCCAGGACGACGTGCCGGGCCCGCACCGTCTCCGCCCCGCGGGGCGTCTGCAGGGCGACCTGGAACGGTTCTCCGTCGTGCCCGCCGCTCACGCGCTGCACCGAGGTGGAGAAGGCCACGTCCAGCCGCAGGGCGGTGCGGTAGAACTCGAGGAACGCGAACCACGCGCGGGTCGGGAAGTGCTCCAGCTCGGCCCAGGCGGAGGTTCCGTGCACCGCCTCGAACCACTGCCGCGGGTGCGAGGCGGGCACGTTCCAGCAGGGCCAGCGGAGGTCCTTCGGGGTCCGCAGCGTCCGCATGCGCGCGTAGGTCGACCAGGACCCGGTCGCTCCCGCGGCACCCGCGTCGACGACGAGGACTCCGTCGACACCGCTGCGGCGCAGACCCTGGGCGAGGGTCAACCCGGCCTGGCCGGCACCGACGACGAGCACGGGGTGCACACCGTCGGTGGTGTGCACCCAGGGGCGGGAGACCCCGGCGTCCTGGCGCAGCTGGCGGTCGACGTCGGCCTGCAGTTCCCGCAGCCGGGCGTCGGCACCGGGGAGGCGGGGCGGGTCCGCGGTCGCGTTCACCGGACGTCGAGGACCACGTCGACGCCGAGTTCCTCGTCCAGGCGGTAGGTGTGGTGGTCGACGACGTTGGTGTCGGACAGTTCCAGGTTCACGAAGTCGATGCGCTGCTCGTGGAAGTACGGCCCCGAGTGCCACGTGCCCTTGTGCAGCGTGACGGCGACGTCCCCCGTGATGCAGAAGGCGCGGACGTCCTCGAGGCGGGGGGTTCCGGATTCGTCGAGGTCACCGGCCGGGGCGACGGCGAGGAACCACTCCCGGCCACCGGTGGCCATGAGGGTCTGCGTCGTCTCCAGGTGCCGGGTGATGCGGGTGAACCGCGGGGGTTTGTCCTCGAGGGTCATGAGGTAGAAGCGCGGGGTGCCCGCCGAGAGGTCGAGCGCGGCCTCCTCGCCCGTGAAGGGGGTTCCGTCGGCGAGGGGCCGCAGGACCACGCCGAACGGCGCGAAGGCTTCCGGGGTCAGCTCCTCGACCGGTAGCCGAACGGTGCTCGTGGAAACTGTCACGACGTCTCTCCTCCTGCGCGAACGTGCCTCGACAGGAGGAAGCTAACTTGTCCAACAAGCTGGGAACCGGTTGGCGACCGGGGTTAACAGACGTTTAACACCCCCGTCACACGGGGGCCCGTCATCCCCGGCGGACCCGCCGCACGAGAGCGCTGCGCAACCGACCGACGGGCGCGAGCTGCACCTCGCGCGACCAGTAGGCGACGTCGTCCAGCGGTCCGAAACCGCAGTAGGTCAGTTGCAACCCCGCCTGCGGTGCGCCCACCTCGAACCGCTCCGCGAGGTCACCGGTGATCAGCACCGGGTCGAACCACACGCTCTCCCACGCGACGGCGACCCCGTTCAGGTGTTCGGCGAGGTCGAAGACGGGGTCCTGCGGGTCGACGTCCGCGACGCGGTCGGCGTCCCGCACGGGGATCAGGTCCTCGGCGTGCACGTACGGCACCCCGTCTGCCCGCCACAGCTTGGCCGTGCGGAAGGCCGGACTGCCGGCGGGCAGGTCGTCGAAGCGGTCCTCGTCGTCGTCCACCTGGACCGAGCCGGCCGAGAGGATCTCGACGGACGGCGTGTGACCCGCCGCCGCGATCGCCTGCGCGTGGTCGACCTGCTGGTCGACCCGTCGGCCGAGGCCCTTCAACCGGTGGTTCAGGACCGTGCGCGCCCCCTGCGACCGGTGCACGTACCCGCGCTCCTCGAGCCGGATCATGGCCTCGCGGACGGAGTTCCGGCTCGCCCCGACCGCCGCGGCCACCGCGGGTTCGGAGGGCAGCGGCGCAGGAGCAGCCCCGTCGGTCGCCGCGCTCCGGTCCCACATCGCCAGGATCTGGTCGAGCAGACGCTCGCTGTCGGGTCCGGGCGTCATGGTGCGTCCTCCACGGTGGGCCTCGAGGCCAGGCGACAGCCCCGGGCCATCCTCCCACCCCGGGCGGTCGTCGCGTGCGGACAGCCTGCGGTGCAGTGCCTCAGCGGGTGCCGACCCCGATGGACCGCCCACGGACCGCGACCGTCGGGCACCCTGGAGGCGTGAGGGCGCCACAGCTCAGGCCAGGTCCCGCGCGACGGTCCGTCCTCGTCGCGGGGCTGTCCGCTGGGGCCCTGGCGACCGCCGCCTGCACCGGCGAGGACCGCCGGCCCGCGGCGTCCGCTGGATCGCCCTCGCCCGACACGCGCGGGTGGACGCAGCTCCCCGCCCCGCCGCTGCAGGCGCCGGTGCTGCGGGCCGGGTCGGCGTGCGTGTGGACCGGACGTCAGGTCCTGCTCTGGGGCGGTTCGACACCACGCAAGGACGGGTGCGCCATCTCGACCACTGCCGACGGCGCCGCCTGGACCCCCGGTCCCCGGGGTGATGGGTCCTGGACCACGATGGCCGCCGCACCGGTGGAGGCCCGCAGCTTCGCCCAGTTCTGGTGGACCGGGTCCGGGGCGGTCCTCGTGGGCGGGCAGGACCTGTGGGCCGCGTGCGAGTCGCGACCTGCCGGGCGCCTGGACGTCGCGCTGTTCACACCCGACGACGGCGCGGGCTCCTGGCAGCGGCTGCCGGACCTGCCCTGGCCGGCGGGGACGACCGTGGCCGCCAGCACCTGGGCGGCCGGTCGGGTGCTGGCCTGGGCGCCGGCGGTCGGCGCGTGGAGCCTGGGGCTGGGCGAGCCCGCGTGGACGCCCCTGCCCGCCCCACCGCTGGACGTGCCGGGAACGGCCGTCGCGGACGTGCACGGGTGCTGGACCGGGTCGCGGTGGCTGGTCCTGGGGCGGGTCTGGCCGGATCCGCGGAGCACCGCACCGGCCGTCGACGTGGGTCTGGCCTACGACCCCCTCCGGACGACCTGGGACGAACTCGACCCCGGGCCCCTCACCGGCACCCACGCCGGCGCCGTCTGGTCCGGGACCCGGCTGTTCGGGTTCGACCCGGCGGAGGGTCTCAGCAGCCTCGACCCGGGGACCGGACGGTGGACGGCCACCGCGCCGGGTCCCCTGGACGACCTCGGCGCCTACTCCCCCGACGGCGGGCCCGTCGTGGCGTGGACGGGGACGTCGGTCCTGGTGTGGGGCGGGGCCCGCGGGGGCCGGGACACCGGGATGTGCATCGACGGGAACGGACCCGACGACCCGGCCTTCGCCTACGGCGGGGAGTGCAACCCCGCCCCCGGTCTGCTGGGCGCGGCCTACGACGCCGCCAACGACACCTGGCGTCCGATCGCGGACGGACCGTGGCAACGGCGGGCCGCGAGCGCCGCCGTCTGGACCGGCGACAGCCTGTTCCTCGCCGGGGGTGTGGACCTGGAGGAGCAGCGCACGGGGCGGCCGCCTCCCTTCCCCGACCACCCCGAGGCCGCCGCGGCCCTCTTCACCCCGGGACGGGCCTGAGCCTCGCCACCCGTCGGACCGGTCACCGCACTGCGCACCGCGGATGACCGGGAGGTCGAGAGCTGCCGAGACGTCTGCGGCTAGGGCGTGGCAGCGGGCCCGGCGACGACGGCGACGGCTTCCACCTCCACCAGCTGGTCCGGCCACCCCAGGACGCTGACGCCGAGGAGGGTGCTGGGGGCGTCGTGGTGGCCGAAGGTGCTGTGGACGACGTCCCAGACGGCGTTGAGGTCGTCCCGGCGGCTCGTGGCGACGTACACGGTGGTCTTGACGACGTCGGTCAGCTCCGCGCCTGCCTCGCGCAAGGTGACGACCAGGTTGGCCATGACCTGTCGTGCCTGGCCGACGTGGTCGCCGACGGCGACGGTCCGCCCGTCGGCATCCAGCGGGCAGGCTCCGGCGGTGTAGACGGTCCGCTCGGCACCGGTGGTGGCGGCGTAGGCGTACGGGGCCTGGTCGATGAGTGCGGCGGGGCGGATGAAGGTGATGGCGTCGTTGGTCACGACCGCATCGTGGATCGAGGTCGGGCGGTCAGCACCCGGTGTGAGCGCGCACCGGCGCTGGCACTCTGGTGACCGTGGTGCCTCCTGGTGAGTCGGCCCTGGCCGCAGCGCTCCGGGCGGCTGACGCCGGTAGCTCCACTGGTGGCGGCTGGCCTCACCACCTGTCCGTGGAGCAGCAGGACGCCTGGACGGTGCTGATCGAGGTCGAGGCGTCGCTGGTCGGCCTGGCGCAGACACGGCTGGCCGCAGGAGTGGTCGACCACGCCGAGGTGGGTGAGGCCCTGCGTCGTCTCAGCGAGCCGGTGCTGCAGCACTGGCCGGCTGTGGAGGTCGACCGGTGGAGACGGGTGGCGCAGCTGCTGTCGGCGGGCGGAGCGGGGCGACCGTGACGTCGGAGGAGTGCGGGGTTCGCCGCGACGGCGCCCACCCGGTGGAGGGGCGGCAGCTCTCAGCGCTCGAGGTCGGCGGCCAGCAGGGTGAGGGCAGCGTGATCGGCTGATCCCGGCGCGGCGGTCAGGGTGAGCATCCGGTGCCCGGACCCGTCGGCGACGGTGAGGACGGTGAAGTCCAGGTCACCCGCCCGACGGTGGGGTGGTGCAAGTGCTTGACGCCGGCGGTGCAGTTGTGGACGTGGTGCTGGGACCAGGTGCGGGCGAAGTCGGGGCTGGCGATGGTGAGCCGCCCGACCAGTTCCGCCACGCTCCGGTCCTCGGGGTGGAGCCCCGCGACCAACCGCAGGGAGGCGACGGCGCGGCGGGCCTCCCCGGCCCAGTCCCGGTACAGCTCCCGGGTGTGGGGGTCGCAGAACAGCATCTGCAGCACGTTGGGCCGGTCCGCGGGGCGGTCAGGGGCGGTGAGGTCCAGGTGCCCGGCGAGCAGGGCGTGCCCGAGGGCGTTCCAGGCCAGGACGTCGTTGCGGAGGTCGAGGACGAGCACCGCCGCACCTCGGATGGCGTGCGCGAGTTGGCGGGTGCCGGCGCGGGCGTGCTCGACGCGCGCGGCCCGGCGCCGGGGACGGGGAGCGGGGTGGGCGAGGTGGTGCAGGTGCGCGCGTTCGTCGGGAGTCAGGCGCAGCGCGGTGGCGAGGGCGTCTTGCACCTGTTCGGAGGCGTTGGTGCTCAGGCCCTGCTCGAGGCGGGCGTAGTAGGTGGGGCTGACCCCCGCCAGTTGCGCGAGTTCCTCGCGGCGCAGCCCGGGGACGCGGCGGGGGCCGTACGAGGTCAGGCCCACGTCGGCGGGTGAGAGCCGGGCTCGCAGCGCTCGCAGGAAGGCACCCAGATCGAGGCTGGGGCCGGCGGTGGGTTCTGCAGAGGACCGGGACGCGGGCACGGGACGAGTGTGGCTGGCTCTCGGGGTGTGGCGCCTGTCCCTGTCAGTGCTCGGCTGCGCCAGGACTGCTCCGCCAGGGTGTGGCCCGCCACGGACCGACCGCCACAGGCTGCGGGGGCCGCGATCCCGGAGGACCTCCGGCCGGCGACGCCTGACCCGACCCGCACAAGGAGAGCCCCACCGTGACTGTCCCCACCTCCCACTCCACCTCGGCCCCCGCCACGAGCGTCGCTCCTGCCGCGTCGACGCGGCGCACCGCTCTGGTCGTCGGCGCGCACGGCGTCATCGGCGCGGAACTGGTCCGGCACCTGCGCGCACGCGACGACTTCGACGTCATCGGGCTGTCGCGGCGCGGCGGGGTCGACGAGCCGGGGTTGCGCCACCTGGCGGTGGACCTGCTCGATGCCGGTGCCACCCGGGTGGCGCTGGCGGGGGTGCCGGAGGTCACCCACGTCTTCTACGCCGCCTTCCAGGACCGCCCCACCTGGGCGGGGCTGGTGGCGCCGAACCTGACGATGCTGCGCAACGTCGTCACCGCCACCGACGAGGTCACCGATGAGGCGGGTGCTCCCGGGTTGGCGCACGTCAGCCTGATGCAGGGCTACAAGGTGTACGGCGCACCTGGGCCCCTTCCAGACCCCGGCCCGTGAGGACGACCCCGGTCACCTGCTCCCGGAGTTCAACCTCGCCCAGCAGGACTTCCTCCTCGCCGCGCAGGCGGGGAGGTCCTGGACGTGGTCGGCGATGCGGCCCTCGGTGGTGTGCGGGACGGCGCTGGGAAACCCGATGAACCTGGTCCTGGTCCTGGCGGTGTACGCGGCGGTGTGCAAGGAGCTGGGGGTGCCGTTCCGCTTCCCCGGCAAGCCCGGCGCCTACGACACCCTCATGGAGGTCACCGACGCGGGTCTGCTGGCGCGGGCGACGGTGTGGGCGGCCACCGACCCCGGGGCGGCGAACCAGGCGTTCAACATCGCCAACGGGGACCTGTTCCGGTGGAACCGGATGTGGCCGACGTTGGCGGAGGTTCTCGGTGTGCCGGTCGCGGCACCGCTGCCGATGTCGCTGAGCGACGTGATGGCCGACAAGGAGGAGGTGTGGGAACGGATCAAGGAGCGGCACGGGCTGGCTGACGTGCCGTTCTCAGCCGTCTCGTCCTGGCCCTTCGGTGACGGGGTCTTCTCCTGGGACTACGACTTCCTCGCTGACGGCTCCAAGGCCCGCCGGTTCGGGTTCGCAGAGCACGTCGAGACCGAGCAGATGTTCCGCGACCTCGTCCAGCAGCTGCGGACCGAGAAGGTCATCCCCTGACCGCCCGGGAGGCGTGGACGGCTGATCCGGTCGGCTGGGGCTTGGACGGACGAGCGCACTCGTTCCGAGATGACCGTGACGTCGCCAGCGCCCACGACGGCGGTTCGCGCCGTGTCTCTGTCAAGGCCCGGGTCTCGTAGAGGGTGTGAAGCAACGCTCAGGCCGCGGTGATCCCCTCGAGTTTGCTGTCGACGTGAGCGAAGCCGGTCTGGAATTCGACCGGTGGCATCATGCCGAGCTCGCCGTGCAGGCGGCGGGTGTTGTACCAGTCGATCCAGTCGGCGACGGCCCGCTCGACGTCGTCCAGACCCCGCCAGGGGCCGTCGCGACCGGGTAGGTGCGGGTTGCGGATGCACTCGGCCTTGAACAACGAATTGAGTGAGCCTTTGTCAGTAGCGGTTCTCCATCTGGCTGAGGACGAGGGCCGTGGCGATGATCGCGGTGATGCGCCACGGGCAGAGGCTGACGTGGCGT
>NZ_JBFBND010000026.1:0-67645 GCF_040702905.1 Kineococcus sp. NPDC059986
CCGAGGGTGATGATGAAGCTCGGCAACCCCGTCCGCACGAACAACCACCCGTTGAACAACCCCACCGCCAACGCCACCACCAACGCGGCCAGCACCCCGACCCACACGTTGAGGTGCAACTGGAACGCGAACGTCGACGCCGTCAGCGACGCCGTCGTGACCGCCACCCCCGCCGACAGGTCGAACTCCCCGCCGATCATCAGCAGCGCCACGCTCACCGCCATGATGCCGATCGTGGAGCTGGAGTACAGCACCGTCAGCAGGCTCGCCCCCGACCGCAGCGTCGGCGCGACGGCCAGGAACAGGACGAACAGGGCGATCGCCCCGATCAACGACCCGATCTCCGGGCGCGACAGGACCACCGACAGCCACGGCCGGGTGCTCACCCGGTCATCGGCCGCCGTCGCCGACCCTCCCGCGTGCGTGACCGCAGGCGCGGACCCCGGTGCCCCCGGAGTCCCCGGAGTCCCCGGGGCCGCGTCACCGCCGGCCTTGGTGCGAATCTCCATCGATCCGTCCTCTCGTGAGGTCGCCGCGTCCAGACCCGTCGGGTCTAGCGGCAGGAGTTGAGGTAGGTGCGGGTGCGCGTCGCGATGGGCAGCGGCTTGTCGAACGCCACCGGGTACAGGTCCTGCTCGACGATCGCGAAGATGTCGCGGCCGAGGCCTTCGAGGGCCTCGAGGATGGGGGGCATGGCGGGGACGCCCTGAGGCGGCTCCACCATGGCCCCGAGGGCGACGGCCTCACCGAAGGGGAGGTCCTCAGCCTTGACCTTCGCGACGACCGCCGGGTCGACCTGCTTGAGGTGGACGTAGGCGATGCGGTCGGGGTGGTCGGCGATGATCTTGAGGTTGTCGCCACCGGAGTACGCGACGTGCCCGGTGTCGAGGCAGAGCTTGACGACGTCGGGGTCGGTGATCTCGAGGAACCGGTCGACCTCGGCGTGGGTGTCGATGTGCGTGTCGGCGTGGGAGTGGACCGCGATCTGCAGCCCGTACCCGTTGCGGACGTCGCGCCCGAGGCGGTCCATCCCGGCGGCCAGCCGCGCCCAGCCCTCGTCGTCGAGCTCACGGGGTTCGATCTGCTCGCCCGTCTTGTCGCTGCGCCACTGACCGGGGATCACGACGAGGTGGGTTCCGCCCATGGCCTGGGTGAGCTTGGCGACCTGCTCGACCTGGGCCCACGCCTCGTCGTAGTGGTCCGGGCGGTGCAGCGCCGCGAAGATCGTGCCGGCGGAGACCTTGAGCCGGCGCTTCTCGAGCTCGTCGGACAGTTCCGCCGGGTCGGTCGGCAGGTAGCCGTAGGGACCGAGCTCGATCCACTCGTACCCGGCGTCGACGACCTCGTCGAGGAAGCGGGATGCGGGGGTCTGCAGCTCGTCGTCGGCGAACCAGACGCCCCAGGAGTCGGGGGCGGTGCCGATGGTGATGGAGCGGCCCATGGGGAACTTCCTCCACGTCCTCGTGTGTGTCCTCGGGAGTCCGCCGCCGGCCCGGGCGGGGCTGGCGACTGCGAGAACTCTCGCGCAGGCGGACGGAAACTGTCAAGAGATTGTCGTTACATTCTCACGTCAACGGGACCTCTCAGCCCTGGACGCACGGCGACCTCCCCGGCGACGTGCGCCGGGGAGGTCGCGGGGTGGCACCGGGGTCAGAGGAGCGGGCGCTGGGCCTGCTTCTTCCCCTCGTACCAGGTGCGAGCCGTACGGGTGGACTCCAGGTGCGAGACCTCCGAGACCGGGACGTCCCACCAGCCGCCGCCGTCGGGCGCCTCGGAGTACAGGTCGGTCTCCACGTGCACGACGCTCGACTCGCTCGAGGCCTTGGCCTCCCGCAGCGCCTCGACGAGTTCCTTGCGGGTGCCCACGCGGACGGTGCGCACCCCCAGGCTCTCGGCGTTCGCCGCGAGGTCCACGGGCAGCTTGTCGCCCTCCAGGCGCCCCTCGGCGGTGCGCCGGCGGTACTTCGTGCCGTACCGCTGCGAACCGTGCTGCTCGGACAGCGCCCCGATGGAGGCGAACCCGTGGTTCTGCAGGAGGACGACGATGACCTTGACGCCCTCCTGCACCGCCGTCACGAGTTCGGTCGGCATCATGAGGTACGAACCGTCCCCGACCGTGATGAACACGTCGCGGTCCGGTGCCGCCAGGGCCACCCCGATCCCGCCGGGGATCTCGTACCCCATGCAGGAGTACCCGTACTCCACGTGGTACTGCTTCGGGTCCCGGCTGCGCCACATGCAGTGCAGGTCGCCGGGCAGCGAACCCGCGGCGCACACCACGACGTCGCGGTCCTCGGCCACCTCGTCGACCGCACCGATGACCTCGGCCTGGGCCAGCAACCCCGTGCGCTCACCGATGCCGGAGTGGAAGAACGAGTCGACGACCTCGTCCCACTCGCGGTTCAGGCGCGCCGCCCGCTCGCGGTAGGCGTCGGGGGTGGAGAAGTCCGCCAGCGCCGCCGTGAGGGCTTCGAGGGCTGCCTTGGCGTCGGCCTGGACGGGGATCCCGGCGTGCTTGACGGCGTCGATGGCGGCGACGTTGACGTTGACGAACTTCACGTCGGGGTTCTGGAAGACCGTGCGCGAGGCCGTGGTGAAGTCGGAGTACCGCGTCCCGACCCCGATGACCACGTCGGCCTCGGCGGCGATCTCGTTGGCCGCCGTCGTGCCGGTCGAGCCGATGGCCCCCAGCGACAGCGGGTGGTCGTACCGGATGGCGCCCTTGCCGGCCTGGGACTGCCCGACGGGGATGCCGGTCGCCTCGACGAACGTCTTCAGCGCCTCGGTGGCCTGGGAGTACACGACCCCGCCACCGGCGACGACCAGCGGCGCCTTGGCCGTGCGGATGAGGGCCGCGGCCTCGTCGAGCGCCACCTGCTCCGGCACGGGCCGGGCGATGCGCCAGGTGCGTTCGCGGAACAGTTCGACGGGGAACTCCCACGCCTCGGCCTGCAGGTCCTCGGGCAGGCAGATGGTCGCGGCGCCCGTCTCGGCCGGGTCGGTCAGCACGCGCATCGCGCCGAGCAGGGCCGAGGGCAGCTGCTCGGGGCGCCAGACGCGGTCGAAGAACTTCGACAGAGGCCGGAACGCGTCGTTGACCGAGACGTCGTAGCCGTAGGGCTGTTCGAGCTCCTGCAGCACGGGCGAGGCGACGCGCGTGGCGAAGACGTCGCTCGGCAGCAGCAGCACCGGGATCCGGTTGATCGTCGCCAGCGCCGCGCCCGTCAGCATGTTCGAGGACCCGGGGCCGACCGAGGCCGTCACGGCCAGGGTCTGCAACCGGTCCTGCTGGCGGGCGAAGCCGACGGCCGCGTGCACCATGGCCTGCTCGTTGCGGCCCGTCATGTACGGCACCCGCGCGGGAGGCGTCCAGCCGTCGCCGAGGGCGCCCTCCTCCGCCTCGAGCAGGGCCTGCCCGACACCGGCCACGTTGCCGTGCCCGAAGATGCCGAACACCCCACCGAAGAACGGACGACGGACGCCGTCGCGTTCGGAGAACTGGGCCTGGAGGAAGCGGACGACGGCCTGCGAGACCGTCAGCCGGACCGTCTGCACGGCCGGGTTCGGGGGGACTGCGCTCATCGGGTTCTCTCAGTTCTCGGCGGTGTCCGGTTCGACCGGTTCGGGTCGATCAGTTCGGGTCGATCACTTCGGGGCGGAGTAGAACGGTAGCCGCGCGTCGACGCGCTGCCCGTCCCAGGTGGACCGCACCCATCCGTGGGCGGGGTCGTCGCAGATCTTCCAGGCCCGTTCGTCCTCGGGCCCGGCCATGACGTTCAGGTAGTACATGTCGTAGGCCGGCGAGGCGATCGACGGGCCGTGCCACCCGTGCGGGATGAGCACCACGTCACCGGAGTGCACCTCCTCGAGGACGTCGATCGGCCGGTCGGGGTCGTCCACGTCGCCGTACACCTGCTGGATCCCGAGACCACCGGGTGCGGTGGGGACCCCGGCCGGCGCGAGGGCGCGGAACTCGTAGTAGTAGATCTCCTCGAGCTCGCTCTCGACGTCGCTCGTGCGGTCGTGCCGGTGCGGCGGGTAGGAGGACCAGTTCCCGCCGGGGGTCAGGACCTCGCAGGCGATGAGCTTGTCGGTCTCGAACGCCGCCGGGGTGGCGAAGTTGTTGACCTGCCGGCTGGCCTGACCGGCGCCCCGCAGTTCCACGGGGACGCCGGCGGCCGGGCCGTACCGGAAGGGCAGGCGGCGCGACGCCCGTGCGCCCGGGAACGAGAACACGCCGCCTGCGGCACTGTGGACCGTCAGCTCGCTGTCGCGGCCGACGTAGGCGAAGTCGGTGACGCCGTCGAACACGCTCGTGCGGCCGGTGAGCTCGAACCGCTCACCGTCGACCTCGACGGTGCAGGAACCCGACAGCGGCAGGACGAGCAGTTCGTCCTCCCCCGTCGCCACCGTGCGGGAGGCACCGGGGGCGAGGGTGAGGACGCGCAGGCTGGAGTAGCCCCATCCGGCCGACTCGGGGGTGACGACGAGGTCGAAACCGTCGGTCGCGGACGTGCCGACGGGCACGTGGAGGGTCGGGTCGCTCACGCCGCCCTCACCGCACCAGCGAGACGGCGGTCTTGACCGCAGCCTCGACTTCGCCGTCGGGCGGGTAGAGCAACGTCCGACCGACGGTGAGCCCCCGCACGGACGGCAGGGCCAGGGCCTTGCGCCACGTCGCGAACGTCTCCTCGGGGGACGTCGTCGGGTCCCCGCCGAGGAGCAGCGTCGGGAACGTCGTCGACTCCATGACGCGTTCCATGTCGTCGACCACGGGGATCTTCAGCCACGTGTAGGCCGTCGTGCGTCCCAGCGCCTGCGCGACGTTGATGGACTTCACGACGCCTTCGGCGGTGAGGTCGTGCACGACCTTGTCGCCCTGGCGGCTGGACCAGAAGGGCTCGATGAGCGCGACGAGCCTGCGCGCGGCGAGTTCGCTGATGGCGTCGGCCGACGCCGTGAGCGTGGGCAGCGTACCGGCGTCGTCGAGGGCGATGCGGGTGAGGAACTTCCCGCCGTCGAGGTTCATGTCCTCGATGGCCTGCGCGTCGTACCCGGTGAACCGGTCGTCGAGCTCGAAGCTCGCGCCCTGCAGGCCGCCACGGTTCATCGAGCCGAAGACGACCTTGCCCTCCAGCGCCCCGAGGAGCGTGAGGTCCTCGATGATGTCGGCCGAGCCGAGCAGGCCGTCGACCCCGGGGACGGCGAGCGCCACCCGGAGACGTTCGAGGAGTTCGGTGCGGTCGGCCATCGCCATCGGGTTCGACCCGACGCCGTTCGCGCCGCGGGCGGGGTGGTCGGCGGCGACGACCATGAGGCGGCCGTCGCCCTCGAGCAGCGGCCGCCGACGGCGGGCGCGCGAGAGTTCCAGGATCCGTTCCGGCTGGCGGGCGCGGATCTCGGCGACCTCGGCCAGGTCGCGGGCGAACTGCTGGTCAGGCACGGGCCGCGACCTCCTCGAGCAGGGCCTCCACCTCGGTGGTGGTCGGCATGGCGGTGGAGCACTCGCGGCGGGTGGCCACGATGGCGCCGGCGGCGTTGGCGAAGCGCAGGATGCGCTCGAGCTCCCAGCCGGACAGCAGACCGTGCACGAGGGCACCGCCGAAACCGTCCCCGGCACCGAGGCCGTTGACGACGGCGACCGGTGTGGGGGGCACCTCGACGAAGGTGGTCGTGCCACCGTCACCGCGGGTCGCCCCGAGGACGCCCTTGGGTCCCTGCTTGACGACGGCGATCTCGACGCCGGCGTCCAGCAGCGCCTCGGCGGCGCGGCGGGGTTCGGTCTCTCCGACCGCGACCTCGCACTCCTCCTTGTTGCCGACCGCGACCGTCACGTGCGGCAGGGCCTTGCGGACCTGCTCGGTCGCGAGCTCGGGCGACTCCCAGAACATGGGGCGGTAGTCGAGGTCGAGGACCGTGAAACGGCGGCGTCCGCGCGCCTCCCAGGCGGCGAAGTGCGCCCCGCGGCTGGGTTCCTCGGACAGGCCGGTCACCGTCGCCCAGAACACCCCGGCCGCGCGGATCGCGTCGAGGTCGAGCTCGTCGGCGCGGATCTGCAGGTCCGGTGCCGTGGGCAGCCGGTAGAACAGGAGCGGGAAGTGGTCCGGCGGGTACATCTCGCAGAAGGCGAGCGGGGTGTTGAGGCCCTCGACGCCGGAGACGAACCGGTCCGAGACGCCGAACTCCGCCAGTGCCTTGTGGATGAACGTCCCGAAGGCGTCGTTCCCGGTGCGGGTGACGACGGCGGCGGACCGGCCGTGCCGGGCGGCGGCCACGGCGACGTTCGTCGCGCTGCCGCCCAGGTACTTGCCGAAGGTCTCGACGTCCTCGAGCCCCACGCCGTCCTGCAGCGGGTACAGGTCGACACCGACCCTGCCCATCGTCACCACGTCCAGCGCGGCCGTGCTGCTCACGCGAGGTCCTCCCAGTCCGGTCCGGTGGTCTGCTGAGCCGATCCGGGCCGCAGCGGCGCGGAGGCTGGTCCGAGCGTGCTCCGCGACCGGCGGCCCTGTCAAGCTTTGTCAGGACAAATGTACCTCCTGACGTGTGGACCTCCACCCCGCTACGATGACGCGACGGCGGAGCGTCGACGTGGCCGGCCCGCCCACCGGACCCCAGGAGCAGCCGTGAACGACCTGTTCGTCGACCTCGACCGGTCGAGTCCCGTCCCCCTGTACTTCCAGGTGGCCCGGCAGATCGAGCAGGCCATCGAGCACGGCAAGCTGCCGCCGGGTTCGCGGCTCGAGAACGAGATCCACCTCGCCGACCAGCTCGGCCTCTCCCGCCCGACGATGCGCCGCGCCATCCAGCAGCTCGTCGACAAGGGGTTGCTCGTCCGCAAGCGCGGTGTGGGGACCCAGGTGGTCCACGGCCAGGTGACGCGTCCCGTCGAGCTGACGAGCCTGCACGACGACCTCGTGCAGTCGGGGCAGCTGCCCTCGACGCAGGTGCTCCTGCACGAGATCTGCGGCGCCGCCGACGACGTCGCCGGGAGCCTGGCCATCAGCCCGGGCACTCCCGTCCTGCACCTGAAGCGGCTCCGGCTGTCCGGTGGGGAACCCCTCGCCCTGCTGGAGAACTGGCTGCCCTCCCCCTACACCGACCTGACGGTCGAGGCCCTCACCGAGCGCGGGATGTACCAGCTGCTGCGCAGCCGCGGGGTCGGCATGCGGGTGGCCCGCCAGCGCATCGGCGCCCGCCGGGGCAGCAGTGAGGAGTGCACGCTGCTCGACGAGCGCCGGGGCGCCCCGCTGCTGACGATGGAGCGGACGACCCACGACGACTCCGGCCGGGTGGTCGAGTACGGCCGGCACGTCTACCGGGCCAGCCGCTACGCGTTCGAGGTCACCCTCGTCGACCGCTGACGTCGGCCGTCCGCACCTCGGGGTCGAAGATGCGGCCCGTGGTGACGGCCTCCTCGAGTTCCTCGAGCGTCCGGCCCCGGGTCTCGGGGACCTGGGTGCGCACGAACACCAGCGCCAGCAGGTTGACCACGGCGAACCCGAAGAAGCACCCCGTGATGCCGATCGCGCTGACGAGGGTGGGGAAGTACAGGCCGAGGAAGGCGTTCGTCAGCCAGAGCACGAACACCGACGTGCCCATCCCGAACGCGCGCATCTTCAGCGGGAAGATCTCCGACAGGGTCACCCAGACGGCGACGTTGAGGAACGTCTGCATCGAGCCGACGAACGCGACGACGAGGGCGAGGATCACCCACGGACGCAACGGGTTGCCCACGGGCAGCACGAGGGAGCCGATGCCGATGAGCAGGTGGCAGACCGTGGTGAGGCTGAACCCGATGATGAACGTCCGCCGCCGGCTGAAGCTGTCCATCATGCGCAACGCGATGAGCGCACCGACCACCGCGATGACCCCGGGGGCGATGTTGACGACGAGCGCGGTCCCCTGGTCGAAACCGGCCTCCTTGAGGATGGCCTGGCCGTAGTACATGATCGAGTTGATCCCGGTGAGCTGCTGGGCGACCCCCAGGCCGATGCCCACGAGCAGGATCCGTCGCAACCAGCGGTGGGACAGCACGCTGCGCCAGTCGAGCGTCTCGCGCTTGGAGTCCGAGTAGGTCGCACCGGCGATCTGCCGCGCCTCCTCCTCGGCGCGCCCGGCGGGCCGGACCTGCCGCAGGACCTCGACGGCCTCGTCGAACTGCCCGTGGTCGATGAGCCAGCGCGGGGACTCCGGCACCCGGAGCATCCCGATGAACAGTGCCGCGGCCGGGATCGTCACGACGGCGAGCATGATGCGCCAGACCCCGCCGTACTCGCCCCAGACGTTGCCGACGACGGCGTTGATGACGAACGCGGCCAGCTGGCCGATGACGATCATCATCTCGTTGCGGCCCGACAACGACCCGCGGATCTCGTAGGGGGCGAGTTCGGCGAGGAACACGGGGACGACGGTGGAGGCCGCCCCGACCGCGAGCCCCAGCAGGACGCGCCCCGTGACCATGACCTCGACGTTCGGGGCGAAGACGCAGACGAGGGCGCCGAAGAAGAAGAACCCCGACATGAGCAGGATCGCCTTGCGGCGGCCCCACGCGTCCGAGAGGCGCCCGCCGGTGATGGCCCCGACCGCGGCGCCGAACAACAGCGAACTCGTCACGACGCCCTCGGTGAGGTCCGTGAGGCCGAGTTCGGCCTTCATGGGTTCGAGCGCACCGTTGATGACGCTGGTGTCGTAGCCGAAGAGGAGGCCGCCGAAGGTGGCGACGAGGGCCACGACCCCGAGGCGCTTGCGGTAGGGCCCGGGGGTCAGCGCCGGGAGGGGCTCGCGCAGACCGGCGCCGGGCGAGCCGGGCTGACCGTGGGAGGTGGACAAGAGAACTCCTTCGTCCGTCCGGGGTTCACCACCTGCGGCGGCGGTGCCGACACCCGGGACCGTAGGTCGAGGTGGTGAGAATGTCAAGACAAAGAGACCTCACGCGGGCCTCTGAACCCTGGGGCAGGATGGGGTGGGTGAGCACCGAGGACGACCTGCTGACCCGACTGACCGACGACGAGGACCGCCTCGTCCTCGACCGCTTCGACGAGGACGACGCCTGGCGCCTCGGCGTCGCGCTCGTCACCCGGGCCCGCGCGGCCGACCTGCCCGTCGCCGTGGCCGTCCGCCGCAACGGCCAGCGCCTCTTCCACGCCGCGCTGCCCGGTTCCTCGGCCGACAACGACGACTGGTTGCAGCGCAAGATGGACGTCGTCGACCGCTACAACGCCTCCTCCTACCTCGTGGGGACGCGGTTCGCCGTCGCCGGCGGTGACTTCGACGTCGACGCCCGCCGGGACCCCCGCGCGTTCGCCGCCCACGGCGGGGCCTTCCCGCTGCGGGTGCGCGGGGTCGGGGTCGTCGGGTCGGTCGCGGTGTCCGGTCTGCCGCAGGCCGACGACCACGCCCTGGTCGTGGAAGTGCTGACGGAGTTCCTCGCCGCCCCCTAGGTTCGACGCGTGACGGTGGGGGAGACGGACACGACGGACGAGACGGACCCGACGGCTGCGGACCGTCCGGTCGACGCGGACCGGACGACCGGTGGCCGCGTCCCGCGACCGCTGCGGGTCGCGGTGTGGGCGTTGGCCGCCGCGGCGTGCGTCCTGCCGCTGTTCGGGACGGTCGCGGCTCTGCACGTCCTCACGGGGGGCGTGGACGCGCAGTACTTCGGCAGCTACGACGCCGAGGGGAGCCTGTCCCCGGACACCTCGAGCGTGACGCTGGACCAGCGTTGGCGGGTGCTGGACTACCTCGTGCCGCCGGACCGCGTCCTGCTCGGTCCGGTCGCGGTGGTGCTGCTCCTGACCGGGCTCCACCTGGCCGGTCGTGGCCGTCCCGCCGTGCCGACGGGCGCCCGGTGCCTCGCGGCCGCCGCCGCCGTGGTCGCGGTGCTCTTCACCCTCGCCGTGGGCGTCGTGCCGCTCGTGCTCCGGGAACGCGCACGCGGGGAGGAGGGGCCCGGCTTCGGCGGCGGCCCCGAGCCGTGGGCGCTGCTCGTCGGGTCGGCGGGCGTCCTCGTCTTCCTCGTCGGCGCCGCCGGCCTGGGTGCGGTGGTGCTCCTGCGCCCACGCCGCGCCGCCACCACCGAGCCGTGGCCGGAGCAGGCCGTCGCGAGCAGCCCCGTCGTCGCGCCGGACCCCACGGCGGCCCCGGAAACCACGGCGGCCCCGGAAACCACGGCGGCCCCGGAAACCACGGCGGCTCCGGAACCCCCTGCCGTCCCGCGCCTGACGGAGGAGGACCGCGCGTGGTACCGCCGCCCCACCCCGTGACCGCCTGGTGGTTCCGCGCTGCGGTGCTCGTGGCGGCCGCGCCCGTGCTGGCCGCCGTGACCGTCACCGCCGTCGTCTTCCAGGACGACGACACCGTCCGGAGCCTGAACGGCACCGTTCCCGGAGTGCCCCTGCGGCTGCTGGACCGCTGGCACGCGACGCAGACGTTCGGCCAGTCCGGGTGGCCCGCCGTCCTGACCGCCGTCGCCTGCGTCGCCCTGGCGTTCGCCGCCGTGAGCGGCCGTCCACGTCACCTCGCGCCCCCGGAGAGCCGCTCCGTCCTGACGGTGCTGGCCCTCGTCTGCGGCGCGTGGGCCCTGGGGACGACGGCCCTCACGGCGTGGTTCCAGGTCACCCACCCGCGAGGGGTGGCCAGCGCCGGCTACGAACTCCTCCTGCCCCAGTGGGCCCTCGACACCGGGCAGGGCCTCTTCGCGGCGGTCGTCGCCGGCGCCGCCGCGCTGTGGTGCCGCCGGTCCCGGTCGGAATCCTCGGACGAGGGGCGCCTCGAGGCCGTGGGCGAACCCGCGCGCGCCGAGTGAGCTGGTGCCGGGGTGGCTGTCCCTCTCGCCGCGGACCTGGTCCCGGATGCCCGGTTGCCGGGGCGCCGCCCGGGTGCGGCCCCCTACGTTCGGGGCGTGGACGAGACCGACGAGCGCGCCGCCGACACCACGGGACAGAGCCTGGAGGACGGGTCCCCCGGGCTGCGGCGGGTCCAGCTGGCGGCGTGGGTCCTCGCCGTCGCCGCGCTCGTCGCCGCCGTCACGGCGACGGCCGCCGTGCTGCTCGTGCTGTCCGGGGCCGTCGACCGGGAGTTCTTCAGCACGTACTCCTCCGACGGCGACGGCAACCAGACGTCCTACGTCGACCCGTCGGTGGACCTCGCCTACCGGTGGATGTCGCTGCCCTACATCGTGCCCGCGGACGGGAAGCTCCTCGCGCCGGTCCTGGTGGTGGCGGTCCTGGCCGGGCTGCACCTGGCCGGGCACCGGGTGGTCGACCGGGGACGGTCGCTCGTCCCCCGGGCCGCCCGCTGGACCGCCGTGGCCGCGGCCGGGCTGTCCACGGTGCTCGTCGTCGCCACCGTGGGGGTCGCAGCCGTCCTGCAGCGCACCGGCGCCACGGACGGAGAGTTCCAGAACCCCGCCCCACCCCTGCTCGACCTCGCCGCCCCCCTCGCCCTCAGCGGCGTCCACCTCGTCCTCGCGGTCGTGACCGCGGTCCTGCTGGTCGGTCCTCCGCTCGCGCAGACCCCGCACGACGACAGCGACCTCGACGACACGGACCCCGACGACACCGACCCCGACCCCGACCCCGACCCCGACCCCGACCCCGACCCCGACGAGGAGTGGACCCCCGGCGACGGCCCGCCCGCCGAGGGGCACGCTCCCGCGAACCCGGTACCTCTGGACGCTCCGGCGGTGGCGCCCACCGCACCGGCTGAGGTGCCGCGCCTGGCGGAGGCCGACCGGGTCCTCTACGAGCGGCCGGCCCCGTGAGGCGGTCGCCGTGGCTGGCCCGGGCGGCGCTCCTGGCGACCGCCGCACCTCTCGTCGTCTCGGTGGTGACCACCACGGTCCTGCTGTGGTCCGACGAGACGGTCCGGGCCGCGACGGGCGTCTCCCTGCCCACACCCCTCGGGTGGCGCGACCGCTGGGGCGCCGTCCTGCTGCACGGCGGACCCTTCGACGATCCCCTGCAGCTCGCGGTCCTCACGACGCTCGGCTGCCTCGCCCCGGCCCTCGCCACCACCGGCGCCCCGGTCGCTCCCCCGGTGCGCCACGTCCGCAGGACCCTGCCCTGGCTGGCCGTCGCCGGCGCCGCGTGGGCGGTGGCGACGGTCGCGGTCACCGGGTGTTTCCAGGTCGCGGCGTCCCCCGCCGACGACGGGACGGTCCTCTACGCCTACCGACTGCCCGCCCTCGGCTGGACGGGAGCCCTGCTCACGTCCGGCCCGGCCCTCCTGGCGGTCGGCGTCGCCGCGGCGGTCGTGCTCTGGTGCCGTGTTCCGGGCTCAGACGAGGGGGTCCTGCAGGACGCGGGCGAGCGTGCGCGTGCCGAGTGAACTCATGCCGGGGTGGCTGTCGGCGTAGTACCAGACGAGGCCGACGGCCTGGACGAACGCCCACGCCTGCCCACGGACCCAGTCGAGCCCCTCGGCGCCGCAGGCTCGGCGGAACACCTCGCGCGCCGGGCCGTCGAAGAGGTGCCAGGCGGCGAGGAGGTCGAGGGCGGGGTCGGTGGGACCGAGGCCCCCGACGTCGAGGACGGCGCCGAGCCGCCCCGCGTCGTCGAGGAGGAGGTTGCCGGGGACGAGGTCGCCGTGGGTGACGACGTCCGCGGACACGTGCGGCAGGGTGCGGAACTTCGACCACAGGGCCTGCAGGGCGGCGACGTCGAGGAGACCCCCGCTGCGCTGCAGGCACTCGGCGACCCAGGCGTCGTGCCGGTGCAGGTCGCCCCCGCGACCCGTCCCCGAGAAGCGCCGACCGTGCAAGGGCATCGCGCGGACGGCGCCGACGAACTCGGCTAGGTCGCGGGCCAGCCCCTCGGAGGCGGCGGTGTCGACGCCGTCGGCCGGGGTCCCGGGCAGCAGGCGCAGCACCGTCCAGCCGAACGGGAAACCTTCCCACGGTTCGCCCGTCGCGACGACCTCCGGGGTGGCGAACCGGGTGCGGCCCCGCAGTTCGTGCGCCGCTGCGCGTTCGGCGTCGAGGCCCGCGGCGGCCTCGGCGCGCAACGGCAGGCGGACGAGGAGGTCCTCGCCCACCGGACCCGTGAGCGCGAAGACCGCGTTGACCGTCCCCCGCCCCGGCAGGGGTTCCAGGCGGCGCCCCCGCCAGGCGGGGAACTGCTCGTCGACGAGCCGGCGCACGAGGTCGACCGGGACGTCCACCTCGTCCGGGTGCCTCCGGGGGTTCCGCCGTTGCGTCACGACCGCACCGCCGCGCGGACCAGTTCGGGGTCCACGGCGTAGCGGGCCCCGAACCCGGTGTCGGGCAGCGCGAGGCGCCGCGCCGACAGGTGCACGTCGCTCACCCCGGTCCGGGCCACGAGCTCGGGGACGCGGCCCGGGCGCACTCCCCCGCCCGCCATGACGGTCAGCCGCCCCGCGGCCGCGGTGACGGTGCGGGCGATCCGCTCGGTCCCGTCGTGTGCGCTGGCGGCTCCGCCGGAGGTGAGGACCCGGTCGACCCCGGCCCCCACGAGCGCCTCGACGGACCCCTCGACGTCGGGGTGCACGTCGAAACCCCGGTGCGCGGTGAGCTGCGCGGATCCGGCGGTCTCGCGCAACGCCTGCAGCGCAACGAGGTCGAACCGGCCGTCGGGGCGCAGGGGGCCGACGACGAGGCCGGCCGCCCCGGCCTCCAGAACGGCCCGGGCGTCGTGCAGGACGGCGGCGAGGTCGTCGTCGTCGTGCACGAAGTCACCGGGCCGGGGCCGCAGCAGGACGTGGACCCCGAGCGGTCCGGCGGCCGCGACGACGCGCTCGACGAGCCCCGTCGACGGGGTCAGCCCGCCCACCTCGAGGGCGACGCAGAGTTCGAGGCGGTGGGCTCCGGCCCCGCGGGCGACGCGTGCGCCCTCGGGGTCGGTGACGGCGATCTCGACGGTCGGCACGCCCTCAGCCTGCCCGAGGAGGACCGTCAGGCGAAGTAGCTGCCCCCGGCGAGGTCGTCGGCGAGGGTCGGTCCCGTCGGTTCCCAGCCCAGCAGGGCGCGGGTGCGCTCGCTCGTGGCGGGGAGGTCGAGGCCGAAGAAGAACCCGATCCAGCCGAGGTCCTCGGCGACCCGGGGCCCGGTCGACGGAGTCCACGGGCAGGTCGAGACCGCGCCCGATCGCCGTCGCGATGTCCCGCGTCGGCACGCCCTCCTCGGCGACGACGTGCAGCACGCTGCCCGCCGGAGCCCCCTCGACCGCGAGACGGAGGGCGCGGGCGGCGTCGGTGACGTGGACCGCGGACCACCGGTGGCCGCCGTCCCCGACGTACCCCGCGGCGCCCCGCGCCCGGGCCGCCGCGACGAGCGCGGCCACGAACCCGTGGTCACCCGTGCCGTGGACGGTGGGGGCGAACCGCGCGGCGAGCGAGCGGACCCCGTGGCCGGCGAAGTCCAGGGCGAGGCGCTCGGACCCGCCGCGGAAGGAGTCGGGGCCCACCGAGGGGTTGACGTCCGACTCCGCGACCGGGCGGTCGACGGTGAAGCCGCCGAGCCCGCTCGCCATGAGGAACGGCCGGTCCGACCCGACGAGGACCTCACCGATCGCCTGCACGGCAGCGCGTTCCGCGGCGTTGCTGACCTCGGGGTGGGCGAAGTCGTGCTTGTTCGCGAGGTGCACGGTCCCCTGCGTCGACTCCGCCCCGCGGCGCAGCGCGTCGAGGTCGTCGAGGTCACCGCGCAGGACCTCGACGCCCTTGGCCGCGAGCGCCGCGGCGGCGGTGTCGGAACGGGCGAGGCCGAGGACCTCGTGGCCGGCGGCGAGGAACTCGTCGACGGCGTGGGAGCCGATCCAGCCGGACGCACCGGTGACGAAGACGCGCATGGGGAACCTCCAGAGGTGATGTCAGGACGTGACATCACCGTAGACCCGATGTCAGGATCTGTCATCACCTAGGATGCCCCCATGGCGAGGTGGGAACCGGGTGCGCGCGAACGGCTGCAGGCCGCAGCCCTCGACCTCTTCGTCGACCAGGGCTACGACGAGACGACCGTGTCGCAGATCGCCGCCCGTGCCGGGGTCACCGACCGGACGTTCTTCCGCCACTTCAGCGACAAGCGGGAATCCCTCTTCGCCGGCAGCGAGCAGCTCGTCACGCTCTTCACCGACGCGGTCGCGCGGTCCACGGCGCCCGACCCGCTCGACGTGGCGTCCGAGGCGCTCGCCGCGAGCACGGCGTTCTTCCCCGAGGAGCGCCGTCCGTGGGCCCGTACCCGGACGGCGGTCGTCCTGGCGAACCCCGCGCTGGCCGAACGCGAGCAGTTGAAGATGGTGACGATCGCGCAGGCCACGGCGGGGGCACTGCGGGACCGGGGGGTCGAGGAACCGGCAGCCACGCTGCTGGGGCACTCCACCGTGACGGTGTTCCAGGTCGCCTTCGAGCGCTGGATCCGGGACGGCGAGGACCGTTCCATGGGAGACCTGCTGCAGGACACGCTGTCCGCCCTGCGGGAGACGCTCGTCCCGCGGACGTGACCCGCGCGGAGGGTCACCCCTGCGCGCGGGCCTCGCCCGCCGGCTCAGCCGAAGTGGCGCGGCAGCGTCGCCGTGTGCGCGGCGCGCAGCTCGGCGACGGGCACGGAGAACCGGCCCTGGACGTCGAGCGAGGCCTGCCCGTCGTCCCCGGTGTCGGTCACGCCGATGCGCAGGTGCGCCAGGCCCCGGGCGGTGCACATGTCGGTGAACCGCACCTCCTCCTCGCGCGGCACGGACACGACCGCCCGGCCCGCGGACTCGGAGAACAGGGCCGTGAACAGGTCGATGCCGTCCCGGTCGAGGAGTTCGTCCAGACCGACCCGCACGCCCACGCCGTAGCGCAGCACCGACTCCACGAGCGCCTGCGCCAACCCACCGTCCGACAGGTCGTGCGCGGCGTCGACCAGACCGTCGCGCGAGCACTGCACGAGGACGTCGGCCAGCAGCTTCTCGTGCTGCAGGTCCAGCGCCGGGGGCAGACCACCGAGGTGGCCGTGCTCGGCCCACGCCCACTCCGAACCGCCCAGCTCCTCGCGCGTCGTGCCGAGCAGGTAGACGCTCTGCCCGGCCTCGCGCCACCCCGAGGGGGTGCGGCGACGGACGTCGTCGAGGACCCCGAGGACGCCGATGACCGGCGTCGGCAGCACGGCCGAGTTCAGCCCGTCGTCGCCGGTCTGGTTGTAGAGCGAGACGTTCCCGCCGGTGACAGGGACGCCGAGTTCCTCGCAGGCCAGGGCCAGACCCTGCACGGCCTCGGCGAACTGCCACATGACACCGGAGTCCTCGGGCGACCCGAAGTTCAGGCAGTCGGTGACGGCGAGGGGTTTCGCCCCCGCCGCGGCGACGTTCCGGTAGGCCTCGGCGAGGGAGAGCGCCGCGCCCGTGCGCGGGTCGAGCCGGGCGAACCGGCCGTTCCCGTCCAGGGACAGCGCGACGCCGAGGTTCGTCTCCTCGTCCACGCGCACGACCCCCGCGTCGTCGGGGGTCGCGAGCGCCGTGCCGCCCATGACGTAGCGGTCGTACTGGTCGGTGACCCAGGCGCGCGAGGACAGGTTCGGCGAGCCGACCATCCGCAGCAGCGTGGCGCGCAGTTCCTCGTCCGACGCCGGACGCGGCAGGCGGTCCGGCGTGTCGGCCTGCAGCGCGTCCTGCGACGCCGGGCGCGCGTAGGGCCGCTCGTAGACGGGGCCGTCGTGGGCGACGGTGCGCGGCGGGACGTCGACGACGGTCTCGCCGTGCCACTGCACGACGAGGTGCTCGCCGTCGGTGACCTCGCCGAGCACGGCGGCCTCGACGTCCCACTTCGCGGTGACCGCGAGGAAGGCGTCGATGTTCGCCGGGGTGACGACGGCCATCATGCGTTCCTGCGACTCGCTCATGAGGATCTCCTCGGGCGAGAGCGAGGAGTCGCGCAGCGGGACGCGGTCCAGGTGGACGAGCATCCCGCCGTCCCCGGCCGAGGCCAGTTCGCTGGTGGCGCAGGACAACCCGGCGCCGCCGAGGTCCTGGATGCCCTCGACGAGACCCGCGTGGAACAGCTCCAGGCAGCACTCGATGAGCACCTTCTCCTGGAACGGGTCCCCCACCTGCACGGCCGGCCGCTTGGAGGGTCCGGTCGCGTCGAACGTCTCGCTCGCCAGCACCGAGACCCCGCCGATGCCGTCGCCGCCCGTGCGGGCGCCGAACAGCACGACGAGGTTGCCGACGCCGCGGGCGTTGGCCAGGTGCAGGTCCTCGTGCTTCATCGCGCCGACGCACAGGGCGTTGACGAGCGGGTTGCCCTGGTACGTCGGGTCGAAGACGACCTCGCCGCCGATGTTCGGCAGGCCGATGCAGTTGCCGTAACCGCCGACGCCGGAGACGACCCCGGGCACGACGCGCGCGGTGTCGGGGTGGTCGATGGCGCCGAACCGCAGGGAGTCCATGACCGCGATCGGACGGGCGCCCATGGCCATGATGTCGCGGATGATCCCGCCGACCCCGGTGGCCGCCCCCTGGTAGGGCTCGATGTAGCTGGGGTGGTTGTGCGACTCGACCTTGAACGTCACGGCCCAGCCCTGGCCGATGTCGACGACACCCGCGTTCTCGCCGATGCCCACCATGAGGTGTTCCTGCATGGCCTCGGTGACGTGGTCGCCGAAGGTGCGCAGGTGGACCTTGGAGCTCTTGTAGGAGCAGTGCTCGCTCCACATGACCGAGTACATGGCCAGTTCCGCACCCGTCGGGCGGCGCTCGAGGATCTCGCGGATGCGCTCGTACTCGTCGGCCTTGAGCCCCAGTTCCTTCCAGGGCTGCGGGTGGTCCGGCGTGCTCGCGGCGCGGGTGACGGTGTCCAGTGCGGTGCTCACGCGATCGCCTCCAGTCCGGCGCTCAGCACGGAGGTGAACAGGCCCAGCCCGTCCAGCCCGGGGCCGAAGAGCTCCTCCACGGCGTGCTCGGGGTGCGGCATGAGGCCGACCACGTTCCCGCGGTCGTTGCTGATGCCGGCGATGTCGCGCAGGGACCCGTTCGGGTTGCCGTCGAGGTAGCGGAAGACCACGCGGCCCTCGCCCTCGAGGCGGTCCAGCGTCGCGGTGTCGGCGACGAACCCGCCCTCGCCGTTCTTCAGCGGGACGGTGATCTCCTGGCCCGCCGTGAAGGACGACGTCCACGCGGTGCCGGTCTGCTCCACGCGCAGGCGCTGGTCCTTGCAGACGAACTTCTGGTGGTCGTTGCGGACGAGCGCGCCCGGCAGCAGGTGCGACTCGCACAGCACCTGGAACCCGTTGCAGATGCCCAGCACGGGCATCCCGCCCTCGGCCGCGCGCACGACCTCGGTCATGACGGGCGCGAACCGGGCGATGGCGCCGCAGCGCAGGTAGTCGCCGTAGGAGAAGCCCCCGGGCAGGACGACCGCGTCGACGCCGCGCAGGTCGGCGTCCGCGTGCCACAGGGCCACGGCCTCCCCGCCGGCGAGGGTCACCGCACGGCGCGCGTCGCCGTCGTCGAGGGAGCCGGGGAAGGTGACGACGCCGACCTTCACGCCTGCGCCTCGGTGGTGTCCCCGGCGGGACCGGCCTCGCGGACGCTCACGACGTCCTCGATGACCGGGTTGGACAGCAGGGTCTCGGCGGCCCTGCGCGCCTGCTCCAGGACCTCGGGGGTGACGTCCCCCGCGACCTCGAGCTCGAAGCGCTTGCCCTGGCGGACGCTGGTGAAGAGGTCGAACCCCAGCCGTGGGAGAGCGCCGACGACGGCCTTCCCCTGCGGGTCGAGGATCTCGGGTTTCGGCATGACGTCGATGACGACGCGGCCCATGCGCGGCGCTCCTTCGGGGAGGGGGATCGGCGGGTCCAGGCTACCGCCGCTCAAGGTCGCGCCCGTCCGTGCCGAGGTGGGGACGTGGAGACCGCCGCGACCGCCTCCCGGGGACCCCGCCTGCCCGGCGGCTCGCTGCTGCTGGACACCGGGATCTTCGTGCTCGGTCTCGTCGTCGTCGCCGGGGTCGTGCACGCGTGGTGGACGGCTGGGGCGGACCCCCGGCTGCTCACGGCCCTGGCCGTCAGCCTGCCGCTGGGCTGGGTGCTGACGCGCTTCCCCCTCATGGTCACCGGCGTCGCCTCGGGCATCTACGTGCCCTTCGCCCCCGTCGTGCTCTTCTACCTGCTCGTCGTGCACCAGCCCCGGACCGCCCTGGCCGCCTGGGCGCTGACGGCCCTGCCCGCCTACTTCGTGGATCGGCGGCCCTGGCAGAGCCGGGTCTTCAACGCCGGTTCCTCGATCCTGTCCAGCCTGCTCGCGACGACCGTCCTGGGAGCCGTCGCCCCGGCGCGGCCCGTGGACCCCCGCATGCTCCTGGCGGTCCTCCTCGGCGCGGCCACCTACTACGCGACGGACACCGTCCTGTCGGCCGTCTCGATCGCGGTGGAACGGCACCGGACGCTCGTCTCCGAGCTCGCCGAACCCGGCGCCCTCGTCGGGGGCGGGCTGTTCCTGCTCGTCGCGGCGCTGGGCTACCTCTCGGGCGCCGTCCGGCTCGCCATGCCCGGCTGGGTGGCCGCCCTGACGCTGCTGCCGAGCATGGCCGTCGTCGTGGCCGCCTGGGCCTGGCGTCGGGCCCACCAGAGCCGGCGGCAGCAACGTGCCCTGTTCGAGGCGGCCGTGCGCGTGCACGCCGTGACCACCGTCGAGGAGCTGCTGCAGGCCCTGGAGACGCAGGGGACCGCCCTGGTCTCCAGCGGTCGCCTCCAGGTGCGGTCCCGGCCCCCCACCCGGCGGGAGATCGGCTGCGAGCTCGGCGACGACCCCCGCCGCTGGCTCGTCGCGGCCCGGCCCGCCAGCGGGCACGCCGAGCAGTTCGACGAGGTGGCCCTCGCGTCGCTGGCCTCCCTGGCCTCGGCCGCCCTGCTGCGCGTGCGGCTGGCCGCCGAGACCGAACGGCTCGCCCTCGTCGACGCCCTCACCGGGCTGGCCAACCGCCGCGCCTTCACGACGCACCTGGAGACCAGGGTCGACGGCGGCGCCGCAGGAGACACCGCGGTCGCCGTCCTCTTCGTCGACCTCGACGGGTTCAAGGCCGTCAACGACACCCTCGGGCACGCGGCCGGCGACGAGCTGCTCACCGAGACCGCCCACCGGTTGCGCCGCGCCGTCGGCGCCGAGGGCTTCGTCGCCCGGCTCGGCGGGGACGAGTTCGCGGCCGTCCTGCCCGACGTGTTCCCCGGTGCCGCCGACGACACCGCGGCGGCCGTCGTGACGGCCCTGCGGCAGCCGTTCCTGCTCGGCGCGGGGCCGGCCACGATCAGCGCGAGCGTGGGTGTCACGGCCTCCGAGCCCGGCGACGACGCGGACGCGCTGCTCTCGCGCGCCGACGCGGCCATGTACGTCGCGAAGAGAGCTGGTGGAGGTCGCAGCGTCCTCGGCGTGTGACCGGGGCCGGCGCGCGAGCATCGGGACGTGCCTCGTCCTCCTCGCCGCGCGGTCCTCGCCGGGGCCGGTGCCGTCGTCCTCGCCGGTGCCGGCGTCCTCGCGCTCGACGGGTCCCTGCGGACCTCGGTCGAGTCCTCGGCGCGCCGCCGGCTCGGCGTCGGGCAGGTCGACGCGGCCGTCCCCTCCGCCGGTGGGGGCGACCCCGTCTACGCCACGTTCGCCTCGGCGGCCCGCGGCCGCGACGTCACCTGGGGCTGGGCCGCCCCGCCCGGGCACGAGCCCCGGGGACTGCCCGTCCTGCTCGCCCTGCACGGCCGGGGCGTCGACGCGCACGCCGCCTTCACCCAGCTCGGGATGCACGAGTTCCTCGCCGCCCACGTCGCCGCCGGTGGGGCGCCGCTCGCGGTCGTGAGCGTCGACGGCGGTTCGACGTACTGGCACCCCCGCGCCGACGGGGACGACCCCCTCGCGATGCTCACCGGTGAGCTGTGGCCGCGGCTGGGCGCCACCGGGTTCGACCTGTCCCGGTGGGCCGTCGCGGGCTGGTCCATGGGCGGCTTCGGCGCGCTGCTGCTGACCCGGGAGGCCATCGCAGGCCGGTTCGCCCCCGGCGGGACGCTGGTGGCGGCCGCCGCCGGCAGCCCGGCCCTCTTCGCCTCGGCGGGCGCCACGTCGGCGGGGTCCTTCGACGGCCCGGCCGACTGGCAGCGCTACGGCGACCTCGTCGCCGGCCCCGGCACCGGTGGTGTCGCCCTGTCGGTGTCGTGCGGGCGCGACGACCCGTTCCGGGAGCAGACGGAGCGGTACCGGGCCGCGTGCCGGCCGACCCCGCCGGGCAGCCTCGCAGGTGGGATCGGCGACGGCGCCCACACGACGGGCTACTGGCGCAGCCTTGTGCCGGAGTGGTTGCGGCTGGCCGCCGACCGGCTCACCGCGTGACGGTGCCCGAGGGGTCTCAGGGCGACTCGAGCTCTCCGAGGTCGCGGTGGGCCCGGCCCACGGCGTGCACCCGGTCACGGCCGGCGGACCCACGGGCGGCGAGGACCCCCTCGGCCAGGACGGCGGCGGCCGTCATCGCGGCGGCGTAGCTGTCGAAGGCGCCGGGACCGTCGACGGGAACCTCGAACCGGTGCGCGACGGGAGCTGCGGTTGGCCCCGCCGCAGGATCGGTGAACAGCACGAGCGGCACCGCCTGCGCGTGGGCCAGCCGGACCGCGGCCGCGGCGTGCGGGGTCCGGCGCCGGAAGGCGACGAGCACCACCGCGTCCCGCGGACCGAGGTCGGCGAACTCCTCCGCCACCGTCTGCCCCGGCTGCGGGCCGAGCGCCACGTCGGGCCGGGCCTGCAGCAGCTGCTCGCGCAGGTGCAGGGCCACGGGGAAGCTGTTGCGCCACCCCAGGACGAGCACGCGACGGGCCCGGGCGACGAGCCGGGCGCAGGCCTGCAGGTCGACCCGGGCGAGCGCGTCGGCGGTCCGGACCAGGTTCGCGGTGTCGTGCTCGACGTGCAGGGCCGCCGGACCCGCAGGGGTCGCCGGCAGCCCACCCGTGGGCACCCCCCGCGCCCGCAACGATCGGGCCGCCGTCCGCGCCTGGGCGAACGACCCGAACCCCAACCGGCGCACGAAACGGCTCACCGACGCCTTGGAGGCACCGGCCGCGTCGGCGAGCTCGGTCGTGGTCCAGGCGGCGAGGTCGTCGTCGGCGCGGTCGAGGAGCAACTGGGCGATCTGCCGCTCGACGGGGCTGAGCTCGGGCCAGGACCGCTCGATGCGCTCGCGGACCCCTTCCCCGCTCACGGGCGGGTTCACCCGTCCCGGTGCGTGCGGGCCACGTCCAGGACGGCCGCCTCGAACGCGTCGAGCCCGACGGCGACGTCGGCGAGCGTCACCCGCTCGTCGGGGGCGTGGCTGACGCCGTCCTCGCAGCGCACGAAGAGCATCGCGACGGGCGTCACGGCCGCGACCGCCATCGCGTCGTGCCCCGCCCGCGACCACAGGCGCAGGGGTTCGGCGTCCCCCGTGGCGGCGATGCCCGCCGTCACCGAGCGCTGCAGGGCCTCGTCGCAGTAGACCCCGCGCGCGGAGTGCACCTCGGTCAGTTCCACCGTCAGACCCCGTGCGGCGCAGACCTCTTCGGCCGCGGAGCGGATCGCCCCGACCAGGGTGTCCCGGTCGGCGTCGTGCTCGTCGCGCACGTCGAGGGAGAACTCGACGAGTCCGGGCACGACGTTCACCCCGCCCGGGAACGCCTGGAGGCGGCCGACCGTGGCGATGCCGTCGCGCTCCTTCGCCAGGCGTTCGACGGCGAGCACGACCTCCGAGGCGCCCACGAGGGCGTCGCGGCGGCGCGGGTAGGGGGTGCCGCCCGCGTGCCGGGCCTCCCCCACGACCCGGCCGGTGAAGCGACGGGCGCCCGCGATCGAGGTGACGACGCCGAGCGCACGGTCGGCGGCCTCGAGCTGCGGTCCCTGCTCGATGTGGAGTTCGAGGTAGCCGAGGAGTTCCTCGGGCCGGCGGGCAGCCTCACCGATCCGCGCCGGGTCGAGTCCGAACGCCTCGGCCGCCGCACGGACGGTCGTGCCGGACGCGTCCGTGCGGTCCCACCACTCCTCGCGCCAGGCCCCCGCGACGGCGGAACTGCCCATGAGGGCGGTGGCGAACCGGGTGCCCTCCTCGTCGGAGAACGCCACGACCTCCAGCGCGAACGGCAGGTCGACCGCCCGTTCCCCCAGCCGACGGGCGACCTCGATCGCCGACAGGACGCCGAGGATGCCGTCGTAGCGGCCCGCGTCCGGCACGGTGTCGAGGTGGGAGCCCAGGACGAGCGCGGGCAGCCCCGGTTCCCGTCCTTCCCTGCGCCCCCAGAGGTTCCCCGCCTGGTCGGTGCGCGTGGTCAGACCGGCCTCGTCCATCCAGGCCGCGGCGACCTCGTTCACGCGGGCGTGCTCGGCAGAGAGGTGGACCCGCTCGACGCCGGTCGGCGAGGCGGACACCGCAGCGAGTGCGTCGCAGCGGTCCAGGACGCGCCGGGCGTCCACGAGCGCGGTGTCCGAGGTCACCGAGGTCACGCGTAGACCTCCTGCGCCGCAGCGCAGCCCGCGCCGGCCTCGACGCGGGCGCCGTGCCGACGGAGCACCTGCTCGAGGGCGGCGAGCGTCACGAGGACCGCGTCCTTGCGGGCGTTGTAGCCCATCGACCCGATCCGCCAGACGCGGCCGGCGAGCGGGCCGAAGCTCGTGCCGATCTCGATGCCGTAGTCGTTCAGGAGTTCCGCGCGCACGGCCTCGCCGTCCACCCCCGCGGGGATCTCGACGGCGACGACGTTGTGCATCTTGTGCGCGACGTCGCCGAACACCTCCAGGCCCAGGGCCTGCACCCCGGCCAGCACGGCCGCACCGTGCAGCCGGTGCCGGGCGATCGCGGTGTCGAGCCCCTCCTCCAGCAGGAGGCGGGCGCACTCCCGCGCGCCGTAGAGCATCGTCGTGGCCTCGGTGTGGTGGTTGAGGCGCTTCTCGCTCCAGTAGTCCAGGACCATCCCGAGGTCGAAGTAGTTGGACCGGATGCGCGCGGGTGCGGGCGCCGCGTCCTCGTCGTCGGCGCGCAGCCCGGCCTCGACGCTGCGGCGGGCGTCGACGACGGCCACGGCCCGCGGCGACAGCGACAGCGGCGCACTGCCGGAGGGGCCGCCCAGGCACTTCTGCAGGCCGGCCGTCGTGGCGTCGATCTCCCACGCATCCATCTCGAAGGCGTTGCCGCCCAACGAGGCCGTGCAGTCGACGTAGAGCAGGGCGCCGTGCCGGTGGCAGACCTCCCCGACCCCCTCGAGCGGCTGGTTCATCGTCGTCGACGTGTCCCCCTGGACCATCGCGACCAGGTGCGGGCGGACCTCGCGCACGGCCTGCTCGATCGCCTCGAGCGTGAACACCTCGCCCCACGGGACCTCGCGGACGTGGACCTCGGCGCCGCAGCGTTCGGCGATCTCGCGCAGCAGGTGCCCGAACCGCCCGAAGACGGGGACCAGGACGCGGTCGCCGGGGTGGACCAGGGAGACCAGCGCGGCCTCGATGCCGGCGCGGCTCGTGCCGTCGACGAGGACCGTGGCGTCGTTGCGGGTGCGGAACACCTCGCGGTACAGCGCCTGCGTCTCGTTCATGTAGGCCGTCATGGCCGGGTCGTACTGGCCGACGAGCTGCGCCGACATGGCCCGCAGCACCCGCGGGTCGACCGTGATGGGGCCGGGCCCCATGAGCAGGCGCGGCGGCGGCGCGACGGGGGCGCCCACCGCAGTCCGCTCGAGCGTCCGGTCCAGGAGCCCCGAACCGGTCGTCACCTGCACGTCACGCACCTCGCGAGTCATCTGTTCCACGAGGGTCAGTCTATGCAACGATCGTTCCACGACGCCAGACCCGGGAGGCTCCCTTGACCGTCCACCTGCTCCCCTCGACCCCGAGCACCGTGCGTTGGGGCGACCTGCCCTGCGCCGGGGACCGCTCCGTGCTGACGGTCGACCCCGGCGACGTCGTCGTCGTGGACACCGTGAGCCACGAGGGGATCCTCGAGGACCAGGGCCGGGACCCGCTGGCCTTCTTCACGGCCCGCGGCATCGCGGCCGACGCCGTCCTGGCCGACGCCGTGGAGGTGGCCCGGTCCGTCGAGCACGACCCGGCGCGCCACGGACCGCACGTCGTGACCGGGCCGGTCCACGTGCGCGGGGCCCGCCCCGGCGACGTGCTGTCGGTGACGGTGGAGGAGCTCGTGCTGCGCGCCGACTACGGCGTCGTCAGCAACCGGCACGGCCGCGGCGCCCTGCCCGGGGAGTTCCCGCGCGACGGGCAGGACGTCGTCTCGGTCCTCGCCCGCGTCGAGACCGACCCGCGGACCGGGAAGCCCTGCGGGGCCATGCCCGTCGCGCCGAGGTCGGCCGCCAAGGTGCGGTTCCCGCTGCGCCCCTTCCTCGGCCTCGTCGGCGTCGGAACTCCCGGGCCCGAGCACCTGCACTCCGTCCCGCCCGGCATGCACGGCGGGAACCTCGACGTCTCCGTGCTCGGCGTCGGGTCGACGCTGCACCTGCCCGTCCAGGTGGAGGGCGCCCTGTTCCACACGGGCGACCCGCACTACGCCCAGGGCGACGGCGAGGTGGCGCTCACGGCGTTCGAGGCGCCCCTGCGCGCCCGGGTGCGCCTCGACCTCGTGCCCGAGGCCGCCGTCCGCGTGCGCGACGTCCTGTGGGGGGAGACCGCGGAGTTCCTCGTGCCGATCGGCCTCGACGTCGACCTCGACGAGGCCGCGCGCCGCGCCGTGCGGACCGCCGTCGCGCTCCTCGTCGACCTCGGGATGGACCCCGCCCACGCCCTCGCGTACCTCTCGGCGGCCGGCGACTTCGCCTTGTCCCAGGTCGTCGACCGCGTCAGCGGCGTGCACGGGCTGATCCGCAAGGCCGACCTCACCGACCTCACCGACCACCCCCCGGCCTCCGGCCGAGGGGATCGTTGACGCATCCGGCTCACAGGTCGAACCCGAAGACGCTACGAACTCAACCGAGGGAACCCGAGGACAAGGGGCGGGGTGAGCTCGCTGAGGCATCCTGCTCAACCTGTGAGCCGGGTGCTGGAGCCAGCGCGCAGCGCTGGACAACGATCCGAACCGCCGGAGGCGGCGCGGTCGGCGCGGGCCTGGGAACGCGGAACGCCCCGGCCCGCACGAGGGTGCGGGCCGGGGCGTCCCGGTGCTACGTGGTGCTCAGCGCAGGTCGAAGCGGTCGAGCTCCATGACCTTCTGCCACGCCTTGGCGAAGTGCTGCACGAACAGCTCCTTCGCGTCGTCGGCCGAGTAGACCTCGACGATCCCGCGCAGGATCGAGTTCGAGTTGAACACCAGGTCCGCGGCGGTGGCCGTGCGGACGACGTTGCCGTCCGCGTCCAGGCCCTCGTAGACACCCTCGGCCTCGGTGGCGGTCCGCCACTGCACGCCCAGGTCCAGGAGGTTCTTGAAGAAGTCCTGGGACAGGACGCCGGGGGTCTCGGTGAACACACCGTGCTGCGTGCCGCCGGTGTTGGCACCGAGGACCCGCAGGCCGCCGACGAGGAGGGTCATCTCCTTGGCGGTCAGGTCGAGCATCGAGGCGCGCTCGAGGAGCAGCGTCTCGGGCTGCAGCTTGCTGCCCAGGGTGATCCAGTTGCGGAACCCGTCGGCACGCGGTTCGAGCCAGCGGAAGTTCTCGACGTCCGTCTGCTCCTGCGAGGCGTCGGTGCGGCCCGGCGAGAACGGCACGGTGACGGAGACGCCCGCGTCGGCCGCGGCCTTCTCCACGGCGGCCGTCCCCCCGAGGACGATGAGGTCGGCGAGGGAGACCTTCGTGCCGGAGGCCGCCTCGAACTCGCCCTTGACGCGCTCGAGCACGGGCAGGACGTCACCCACCCCCGCGTTGACGGCCCAGCCGATCTGCGGCTCCAGGCGCAGGCGGGCGCCGTTCGCGCCACCGCGCTTGTCGGTGCTGCGGAACGAGGCCGCGGCGGACCAGGCGGTGTGCACCAGCTGGGAGACGCTCAGCCCGGACGACAGCAGACGCTGCTTGAGGTCGGCGATCTCCGCCTCGCCCACGAGCTCGTGGTCGACGGCCGGCGTCGGGTCCTGCCAGATGAGTTCCTCGGCGGGGACGTCCGGGCCGAGGTAGCGGCTGCGGGGACCCATGTCGCGGTGCAGGAGCTTGAACCAGGCGCGGGCGTACTGGTCGGCGAAGTACGCGTGGTCGGCGTGGAACCGCTTCGCGATCTCGTGGTAGGCGGGGTCCGCCATGAGCGCGAGGTCGCTCGTGAGCATCATCGGGGCGTTGCGCTTGCCCTCGATGTGCGCGTCGGGCACGAGGTCGGCGGCGGCCGGGTCCTTCGGCGTCCACTGCTTCGCGCCGGCCGGGCTCGTCGTCAGTTCCCACTCGTACGAGAACATCGTGTCGAAGTAGGTGTTGTCCCACTGCGTGGGCGTCGGGGTCCAGGCGCCCTCGAGACCGCTGGTGATCGTGTCGGCGCCCTTGCCGGTGCCGAACTCGTTCTTCCAGCCCAGGCCGTTGCCGTGGACCGGGCAGCCCTCGGGCTCGGGGCCGACGAGCTCGGCGCTGCCGGCGCCGTGCGTCTTGCCGAACGTGTGGCCACCGGCGACGAGCGCCACGGTCTCCTCGTCGTTCATGCCCATGCGCCCGAACGTCACGCGGATGTCGTGGGCCGAACCCAGCGGGTCCGGCTGGCCCTTCGGGCCCTCGGGGTTCACGTAGATGAGGCCCATGGTGACGGCGGCGAGGTTGCCCTCGTCGAGGTCCAGGGGCTGCTCCTCCTGGTAGCGCTCGTCACCGAGCCAGGTGTCCTCCGCACCCCAGAAGACCTCGGTGGGCTGCCACGTGTCGGCGCGGCCGAAGGCGAACCCGAAGGTCTTCAGGCCCATGTCGTCGTGCGCGACGTTGCCCGCCAGGACCAGCAGGTCGGCCCAGGAGATCTTGCGGCCGTACTTCTGCTTGATCGGCAGCAGCAGGCGACGCGCCTTGTCGAGGTTGGCGTTGTCGGGCCAGCTGTTGAGCGGCGCGAAGCGCTGACCGCCCTCGCCGCCACCCCCGCGGCCGTCGGCGATGCGGTAGGTGCCCGCCGCGTGCCAGGACATCCGGATGAACAGCGGCCCGTAGTGGCCCCAGTCGGCCGGCCACCAGTCCTGGGAGGTGTGCATGACCTCGACGAGGTCGCGCTTGAGCGCCTCGACGTCGAGCGTCGCGAACGCGGCCGCGTAGTCGAAGTCCTCACCCAGCGGGTCGGAGTCCTGCGACGGCTTGTTCAGCACCGACAGGTCGATCTGGTTGGGCCACCAGTCCTGCACGGTCCGCGGGCGGCCCCCCGTGGACGGCGTCGGCGACTTGATCGCCGGGTTCTCGCTCTCGGTGGTCGAGGCGGTCTGGGCCTTGTCCTGGGCCTTGTCCTGGGCCTTGTCGATCTCGGTCACTTCACGCTTCTCTCTGCTGGACGACCGGGTCTGAGGGGTCGGTGGGCTCGGTGGAGGACGCCGAGGCGATCGCGCAGGACCGGCACCGGCCCCAGTAGATGACCTCGGCCTCGTCGACGTCGAAGCCGTCGACGGCCGGCGGGTGCAGGCAGGGCGCCTGCCCCGTGGCGCAGTCGACGTCGCTGATGGAACCGCACACGCGGCACACCAGGTGGTGGTGGTTGTCCTGCACCCGCGCCTCGTAGCGCGCCACCGAACCCTGCGGCTGGATGCGTCGCACCAGCCCGTGGTCGGTCAGGACGCGCAGGACGTCGTACACCGCCTGGTGGGAGACCCCTTCGGCGCGGACCCGGGCGGCGCTGATGAGCGCCTCCGTGTCCCCGTGGGGCAGGGCGTGGACGGCGTCGAGGACGGCGAGGCGCGGTTTGGTGACCCGCAGACCTGCGGCGCGCAACACCCGCTCGAGGTCCTGGGTCGTGGGCACGACGTCATCCTGACCCCCAGGACTTGAACGAGTCAAGACCAGGCTCAGACCAGTCGCATGGCCTCGGTGAGCGTGGCCCGCAGGATCTGCTCCATCTCGTCGAACTCGGCCTGACCGCACGTCAGCGGCGGGGCGACCTGGATGACGGGCTCGCCCCGGTCGTCCGGGCGGCAGTAGAGGCCGTTCCGGAACAGCGCGCCGGGGAGGAACTGCTTGATGAGCGTCTCCCGCTCGGCCGGCCCGAAGGTCTCCTTCGTCGCCTTGTCCTTGACGAGCTCGACCGCCCAGAAGTACCCGTCACCGCGGACGTCGCCGACGATGTCGAGGTCGAGCAGCTTGCGCATCGTGTCGCCGAGGGCCTGCTCGTTGTCCAGGACGTTCTGGTTGAGCCCCTCGCGCTCGAAGATGTCGAGGTTGGCCAGGGAGACGGCGGCCGAGACGGGGTGCCCCGCGAACGTGTAGCCGTGCGGGAAGAAGTTCTTGCCCTGCAGGAACGGCTCCATGATGCGGTCGGTCGCGATCATCGCGCCGATGGGCCCGTACCCCGAGCTCATGCCCTTGGCGCACGTGATGATGTCGGGCTGGTAGCCGAACTTCTCCGCCGCGAACATCGTCCCGTGCCGGCCGAAGCCGCAGATGACCTCGTCGGAGACGAGGAGGACGTCGTGCCGGTCGCAGATCTCCCGCACGCGCTGGAAGTAGCCGGGCGGCGGGGTGAAGCAGCCGCCGGAGTTCTGCACGGGTTCGAGCACGACGGCCGCGACGGTGTCGGGGCCCTCGAAGAGGATGGCCTCCTCGATGCGGTCGGCGGCCCAGCGGCCGAACGCGACCGGGTCGGTCGGCGCCCCCATGCGCTCGGCGCGGTAGATGTTCGTGTTCGGCACCCGGAACCCGCCGGGCGTCAGCGGTTCGAACGCCTGCTTCATGGCCGGGAGCCCCGTGATCGCGAGCGCCCCCTGCGGGGTCCCGTGGTAGGCCGTGGCCCGCGAGACCACCTTGTGCTTCAGGGGCTTGCCGGTGAGCTTGAAGAACTGCTTGGCCACCTTCCAGGCGCTCTCGACGGCCTCGCCGCCCCCGGTGGTGAAGAAGACGCGGTTGAGGTCGCCGGGTGCGTACCCCGCGATGCGGTCGGCGAGTTCGACGGCCGGTTCGGTGGCGTAGCCCCAGACGGGGAAGAACGCGAGTTCGCGGGCCTGCTTCGCCATGACCTCGGCGAGCTCCTCGCGGCCGTGCCCGACCTGGACGACGAACAACCCGGACAGGCCGTCGAGCACCTCGTGGCCCTGGTCGTCCCAGATGCGGGCACCCTTGCCCTTGACGATGACGGGCGCGGGCTTGTCCTGGTAGGCCCCCATGCGGGCGAAGTGCATCCACAGGTGGTCGCGCGCGGCCCGGGTGAGGTCGGAGGCCCCGGTGCCCACCACGGTCTGCTCGGTCACGGTCATGTCCGGTCCTCCTCGGCTCACCTGTCCGCCTCGCGGCGCCCACCGGCCGGACGGGCGTCCCGCCGATCCTCCCACCCTGGCCCCCGAGCACGTCGAGGACCAGCGACGGAACGTCGGCGCAGAACGCCGGGGGCCGACGGACCGTCGTAGGCTCCCCGCGTGCTGACCGTGGCGGACGTCCTCGCCCTGCCCGTGCTCGCGGCCGGGGAACCCCGGGTCCGCGCGGGGCAGGAGCGGCTCGAGGTGGCCGTCCGCTGGGTGCACGTCACCGAGCAGGTCGACGTCGCGGGTCTGCTGGGCGGCGGGGAGCTCCTGTTGACGACCGGGATGGGGTGGGGCGCAACGGACTTCGACACCGACGGGTACGTGGGATCGCTCGTGGAGGCGGGGGTGGTGGGCGTCGTCGTCGAACTGACCGAGCACCTCGGGCAGGTGCCGTCGGCGCTGGTGCGGGCCGCCCGCTCCGCGCAGCTCCCCCTGGTCGAGCTGCACCGCGTCGTCCGCTTCGTCGAGGTGACCGAACAGGTCCACGGGCGCCTCCTGCACGACCAGTACGACCGGCTCCGCTTCGCCGACCGCGTGCACGCGACGTTCGCCTCCCTCGGCCTCGTCGGGACGCACGAGCAGGAGGTGCTCGACCGCACCGCGGGGTTGCTCGGTGGACCCGTCGTCCTGGAGGACCTGGCCCACCGCGTCGTGGCGCACGTCCCGCAGCCGGTGGGCACGGCCGAGCTGCTCGTCGACTGGTCGCGGCGCTCCCGGCGCGGTCCGCAGACCCAGGGGTGGGTGGTCGTGGCGGCCGGGGCCCCCGGGCAGCGGTGGGGCCGGCTCGTCGCGCCGGGTCCGCTCTCGGCACCGGACCCGCTGCTCGTGCTCGAACGGGCGGCGGAGGCCCTGACGGTCGTGCGGCTGCTCTCGGGCGGCTCGACCGACGGGGAGGACCTCGCGCGCAGGGCGCACGACGACCTCGTCCGCGACCTCCTACGCGCCCGCCGGGACGACGAACCGGCGCTGCGGCAACGGTTGCGGGCCCTGGGCCTCAGTCCGCGCAGCGGGTTCGCGGCGGCCGCCGTCCTCGGGGTGGACCGGGCCGAGGTCTCCGCGGCCCTCGCCCGCCGGCGGTCGGCGGGTCTGACCGGGGTGCTCGGTCGCGGCGACGACCCCGCAGGACCCGTCGTGGGGGTCCTCCTCGTGGGGGCGCCCCGGGTCGTGGGCACGGCGCTGGACCGGCTCGCGACCGACCTGCCGGCGGTGGCCACCCTCGCCGCCGCGGAACCCGTCGCCGACCTCCACGCCACCCGCGAGGGGTTCGCCGAGGCGCGGCACGTCGCCGAGGTCGCCGCCGCCTCACCGCACCGGACGCCCGGGCGGGTCCACCGCACGAGCGACCTCGGCGTGCGCGGCCTGCTGTGGCGGCTGCGCGGCGACGCGCGCCTGACGGCCTTCGCCGAGGCGCAGCTCGCGCCGCTCTTCGAGACCCCCGACGACCTGGCCCTGCTCACGGACTACCTGCAGGTCAACGGGTCGATGACCCGGCTCGCAGAGCGCTTGCACCTGTCCCGGCCCGCGACGTACGGCCGGGTCGACCGGCTCGCGCGACGGCTGGGCCGCGACCTGGAGGACCCCGAGACGCGCCTCGGGCTCCACCTGGCGCTGCTCAGCCTGCCGGGACCACCACCCCGGGACGTGTGAGCAGCTCCCCCGCCGGGACCTGCGGGTCCACCTCGGCACCGCGCCGCCACGTCGACCGGACGGCCCCGGTGAGCGTCCGGCCCGCGTAGGGGGAGACGGGGTTGCGGTGCTGCAGCGCCGCGGGGTCCACGACCCACTCCTCCTCCGGCGCGAAGACCGCGAAGTCGGCGACGCACCCGGCGGCGAGCCGGCCGCGGTCGGTGAGCCCGACGAGGTCGGCCGTCGCCGTCGCCATCCAGCCCACGACGGTGGCCAGCGGGACACCGCGGGCGCGCGCCGCGGTCCACACGACGGGCAGCCCGAGCTGCACCGACGCGATGCCGCCCCACGCCGCGCCGAAGTCCCCCTCGTCGAGCCGCTTCAGCTCGGCCGTGCACGGCGAGTGGTCCGAGACGACGCAGTCGACCGTCCCGTCGAGCAACCCCCGCCACAACGTCTCCTGCTCGGCGCGGTCGCGGATGGGCGGGCAGCACTTGAACGTCGTGTCGCCGTCGGGCACCTCGTCGGCGACGAGGGCCAGGTAGTGCGGGCACGTCTCGACGGTGATGCGGGTGCCGACGGCCTTGGCCGCCCGGACCTCGGCCAGCCCCGCCGCGGAGGACAGGTGGACGACGTGCACCCGGGCGCCGGTACGCGCGGCCGCCTCGGCGACGGTCCGGATCGCCGACGCCTCCGCCGACGGGGGCCGGGAGGCGACGAACTCCGCGAACGAGCGACCACCCGCGTGTGGGGTGAGTTCCTCGCCGTCCTCGGCGTGGACGAGGAGCAGGCCGTCGATGCGCGCGAGTTCGGCCAGGGCGTCGCGCAACCCCGTGGCGTCGAGCGGCGGGAACTCGGGGACCCCGGAGTCGAGGAGGAAGCACTTGACGCCGAACACCCCGGCGTCGTGCAGCGGGGCGAGCTGGTCGGCGTTGCCCGGGACGGCCCCGCCCCAGAACCCGACGTCGACGACGCACTGACCCTGCGCCGCAGCGCGCTTGACCGCCAGCGCGGCGGGGTCGACCGTCGCGGGGATGCTGTTGAGCGGCATGTCGACGATCGTCGTGACCCCACCGGCCGCGGCGGCCCGCGTCGCGGACGCGAACCCCTCCCACTCGGTCCGGCCGGGTTCGTTGACGTGGACGTGCGGGTCCACGAGTCCGGGCAGGAGCACCTCGTCGGCGGCGAGGACGACCTCGCGGAAGGGCGGGGTCCACGCGTGGTCCCGTTCCCGCACGTCGACGATCCGGCCGTCGGCGATCCCCAGCGAGACCGAGCGTTCGGTCCCGTCCACCACCGCGCGCTCCGCGCGCACCACCAGGTCAACCACCGATCGCTCCTCCGCCGTCCTGGACTGCTCGCCACACCCGGTCCGCCGACATCGGCAGCGAGCGCAACCGTACGCCGACAGCGTCACGCACGGCGTTGGCCAGCGCGGCCGCGACCGGGTTGTAGGGCGCCTCGCTCATCGACTTCGCGCCCAGCGGTCCGACGGTGTCGTACGTGTCGGCGAACAGGACCTCGGTGTCGGGCACGTCGTCGAGGCGGGGCACGTAGTACTCGCGCAGCGAACCCGTGGGGCTCGACCCGTCCGGGTCGACGCGCACCTCCTCGAACAGCGCCGACCCGACCGCCTGGGCGACCCCGCCCTCCACCTGCCCCCGCAGCTGGGCGGGGTTGAGGACCGTGCCCGCGTCGACGGCCTGCACCGAACGCAGGACCCGCACCAACCCCGTGCCGACCTCGACGGCGACGCGGAAACCCTGGACGGTGAAGGCCACCGAACGGACCGCGGCGTCGTCCCCCGCCTCGGCGGCCGGGCCGGACCCCGTGCGGCGCAGGGCCTCGGCGTGGACGTCGGCGAGCGCGACGTGCGCGCCCCCGGCGACGGCCGACCCCGGCCGCAGTTCCACCGCCTCGACGCCGACGCCGAGGAGGTCCGCGGCGAACACCCGCACCTGCCCCGCCACGTCGAGGCACGCGCGGTGCAGCGCCTTGCCCGCGACGACCGACCCGGCCGACCCGAACGCACCCGTGTCGTGCCGCACGGCGTCGGTGTCGGCGGCGTGCAGGTGGAGGCGGTCGACGCTGGACCCGAGCGCCGCCACCGCGAGCTGGTGCAGCACCGTCGCCGTGCCGTTGCCGAACTCCGCCGTGCCGACCCGCAGGTCCCAGTCGCCGTCCGGGCGCAACGCGACGACCGCGTCGGCGAAGTGGCCCCGCGGCGGGGTCGTGGCGATCATCGCGACCGCCATCCCCTCCCCCGTCCGCCACCCCGGGCCGGGACCGGCCCCGCGGTCGCGGGCCAGCGCCGATTCGACGAGGTCGAGGCACTGGTCGAGACCGTAGCTGCCGTAGCGCAACCCGTCGTCGCCCTCGGTGCCGTCCGCGGGCAGCGAGGTCGCGACGAACGGGTCGCCGGGCACGACGACGTTGCGGCGGCGCAGCTCGAACGGGTCCATCCGCAGTTCCCGGGCCAGGTCGTCCAGGGCCGATTCGAGCGCGAACACCACCTGACCGAGGCCGTACCCGCGGAACGCCCCGGACGGCAGGGTGTGCGTGTAGACGGCGCGCGCGTCCACGCGCTTGTTGGCACAGCGGTACGTCGCCACGCTCTCGTGGCAGGAGTGGAACATCACGCCCGGGGAGTGGTTCCCGTACGCGCCGGCGTCGGACAGGACGTCGACGGCCAGCGCCGTGAGGGTCCCGTCGGCCCGGGCGCCCAGGCGCACCCCCACCCGGAACGGGTGCCGGGTCGGCAGGTGCCGCAACGTGTCCTCGCGGGTGGTCTCGTGGACGACGGGCCGACCCAGGCGCAGCACCGCGAGGCCGACGAGGTCCTCCACGAGCATCTCCTGCTTGCCGCCGAAACCCCCGCCGACGCGGGCGGCGACGACCCGGACCTCCTGGCGCGGCAGCCCGAGCACGCGGGCGAGCTCGTCGCGGACGAGGAACGGCACCTGCGTGCTGCTGCGGACGACGAGCCGCCCGTCCTCGTCGCGCCAGGCGACGGCCGCGTGGGTCTCCAGCGCCACGTGCGAGACGCGCGCGGTGCGCCACGTGCCGGACACCGTGACGTCGGCCGCGGCGAGCGCCGCCTCGACGTCGCCCACCCCGCCGTGCAGTTCCGCGACGAGGTTGCGCTGCGGGTCGGCGATGCGGGACGCCGCGCCGTCCTTGTCGCCGTGCACGAGCGGCGCGCCGGGCTCGAGCGCGCTCTCGGGGTCCAGGACCGCGGGGAGCACCTCGTACTCCACCACGAGGCGCCGCACCCCCTCCTCGGCCGTGGCGAGGTCGTCGGCGACGACGGCGGCCACCCGCTGGCCGTGGTACCGCAGCACCCGGTCCAGGACGAGCGTGTCGTCGGGGTCGTCCAGGCGGTTCTCGTGCCGCCCGGTGGAGAACAACGTCGCGGGGACGTCGTCGTGGGTGAGGACGAGCCGGACACCCGGGAGCGCCTGCGCCGCCGACGTGTCGATGCGCGTCACCCGGGCGTGCGCGTGCGGGCTGCGCAGCAGCGCCAGGTGCAGGGTCCCGACGGGCAGCTCGTCCAGGGTGAACGGTTCGGTGCCCGTGACGACGCGGCGCGCGGCCGGCGCGGTGACGGAACTCCCCACCGTCCCGGTCCCCTCGACGGCGCTCTCCCCGGTGCCCGTGACGGCCTCGCGGATCGCGCGGTACCCCGTGCAGCGGCACAGGTTCCCCTTGAGGTGCTCGGCGAGGTCCCCGTGCTGCTCGGGCGTCAGGGAGGAGGCCGTCACGACCATCCCGGCCGTGCAGAACCCGCACTGGAACCCGGCGGCGTCGACGAACCGCTGCTGGACGTCACCGAGCCGCTCGGGGGTCCCGAGCCCGGCGACGGTCGTCACCTCACGGCCCGCGGCGCGCAGGGCGGGGTACAGGCAGGAGTGGACCGGTGCGGCGTCCACGAGGACGGTGCACGCGCCGCAGTCGCCGGAGTCGCAGCCCTTCTTCACCTCGACGTGGGTGTTCTCGCGCAGCAGGGTGCGCAGGCACTGACCCGGACGCGGGTCGACCTCGCGCGGGGTCCCGTTGACGGTGAGCTTCACGGCGCTGCCACCCCCAGTTCCTCGACGACCTCACCGGCGAACCGCAGCGTCGTCGCGCGCCGCCAGTCCGGTGCCCCGTGGACGTCGTCGAACCACCCGCCGGCGACGACCTCCTCGACGTCGGCGACGGCCTGCGACGGGGCGGGGACCGCGGCGTAGCGCAGCACGTGCGGTCGCGGGGTGGACGCGGTGACGGCGAGGACGAAACCCCCGTCGGGATCCCGGCGGCCCACGACGAGCGTCGCCGAGCGGCCGAGCCGGGCCAGCGAGGCCCGGCGGAACGCGGTCGTCCCCCGCAGCGCGGTGGCGGGCAGGTGCACCGAGCGCAGCACCTCCCCCGGGGCCAGGACGGTCGCGCGGTCCCCCGTGACGAACTCCTGCACCGGCACCCGGCGCACCCCGCCGTCGGCCGCCCACAGCTCCGCGACGCCGTCGAGGGCGACGGCGAGCGACGTCACGGCCCCGGCCGGCAGGGCCGTGCAGACGTTCCCGCCGACCGTCGCCACCGACCGCACCTTGAACGAGGCCAGCAGGGCGCGCACGCACTGCCGCACGAGCGGTCGCGCCCGCCAGTCGGCCGGGAACGGCACGGACTCCAGGGCCGCCACCGGACAGGTCGCCGCGAGCTCCAGTCCGGCGTCGGTCACGGTGAACGGTTCCCAGCCCAGCGTCGTGAGGTCGACGAGGGTGCGCAGGTGCGGTTGCGGCACGGAGAACAACCACGTGCCGCCGGCGAGGACGGCCGTCGCGGGGTTCCCGTCGTGCGCGCGCCGCAGCGCGGCGGCGTCGGTGACGGGAAGGAACTCCGCCACGGTGTTCAGGTCCACGGGGGCACCCCTCAGTAGTCGACCCGCCCGACGCTCGCGAGCCAGGCGTCGAAGGGGGCGGGTGCCGTCGGGCTCCGGTGCTGCTGCACGGGGACGGACCACTCGGTGCGCGGGGTCTCGAACAACTCGTAGAACGCGCGGTCGTCGAAACCTCCCCGCGCCGCGTCGTCCCGGTCGGCCGCGAAGAGCACGCGGTCGACGCGCGCCCACAGCGAGGAGGCCAGGCACATCGGGCAGGGTTCGCAGCTGGAGTACAACGTCGCCCCGGCGAGGCTGAACGTCCCCAGGGCCGTGCAGGCCGCGCGGATGGCCTGCACCTCGGCGTGCGCCGTGGGGTCGTTCTGCGCCGTCACGCGGTTGACCCCCGTCGCGACGACCACGCCGTCGCGGACGACGACGGCCCCGAACGGGCCGCCGCCCGCGGCCACGTTCTCGACGGCCAACCGGACGGCGAGGTCGAGGTGCTCCGCGTCGGTCCGGTGCGTGTCCAGCTCCACGGCGTTCACCGTTCCCACGCCAGGGGCGCGACGGGGACGTCGTCGCGGGCGACGACCGCCTGGATGAGACCGTACGGCCGGTCGTCGGCGTGGAACACCTCACCGGAGTTCTGCACCCCGAACCGCTGCAGGTCGTAGAGGAAGTGGTGCTTGTTGGGGGCGGCGAGCCGCACCTCCACGACGCCCGGCACGGTCTCGACGGCCGTCTTCCCCATGTGCCACAACGTCTGCTGCAGGGCGAGGGACTGGACGGTCGCGAACTGGCCGACGAGCACGGCGCGCACCGCGTCGTGGGCGGCGTCGAAGTCGAAGCCGTCGGCGAGGCAGCTCGCGTCGTAGCGCCACTGCGCGACGAGCGAGGTGGCCATGACGCGGTCCTCCGTGGGTTCCAACGTCGTGTACGCGTCGACGAGGAAGTCCTTGAACGCCGAGCCGGTCGACTTCAGCAGGGTCAGGTCCTTCAACCCCGCGACCACGTGCGTCTCGCGCTCCGGGCCGGAACCCGACACGGTGACGGCCGCGGTCCGCACCTCGCCGCCGGCGCGCACCCACGTGTGGTCGTGCTCGCGGCCGTCGACGACGGCGCGTTCCCAGCGGTAGGAGTCCACGTCGATGCGGGCGCCCGTGACGGGGCCGGTCTCGTCGACGAAGTGGCGGGCGAGGTCGAGCGCGTACGCCTCGACCGCGACGATCCCCTTCGCCATCCCCTGCCCGGCCGGGCCCTCCTTGGCGAACGCGTAGATGACGTTCTTCTGGGTGTCGGTCGGCAGGACCTTGCTCTGGTCCCCCGACAGGTAGGCGTCGGCGAAGTCGCCGCGCAGCGTCGAGGTGACGTTGAGGTCGACGATCTCGTGGCGCGGGGTGTCGCGCTGGAACCGCACGACGCGGTTCTCCGCCTTCCCGTACTGGTGACCTGCCAGGACGACGGCCATGTTCTCAGCTCCCTCGGTAGGTGGAGTAGGCGAAGGGGGACAGCAGGAGGGGGACGTGCAGGTGTTCACGGTCGGGGGCGACGGTGAAGGCGACGACGACCTCGGGGTGGAACGTCTCCCGGCCCGCCGCGGTGAACCAGTCGCCCGTCGCGAAGCGCAGCCGGTACGTCCCGGGGGCGAGGTCCTCGGCCAGGCGGGCCCGGCCGTCGGCGTCGGTGACGCCCACCGCCACGGGGGTCCCGTCCGCGGTGACCTCGAGGGCGATCCCGACGGCCGGGGTTCCCGTGACGGCGTCGAGGACGTGGGTGGACAGGCTCGTCACGAGGCCTCCCCCAGGAGCCGGCGCAACCGCAGGTCGGTGATCGCGGCCAGTTCCCGGCGCAGCACCTGCCGTTCCGTGGCCGGGTCGTTCTGCAGGCGCTGCTCCAGGAGGGCCAGGAGTTCGTCCGCGGTGCGTCCCGTGGCGAACACCAGGTAGACGTGCCCGAACGTCTCCTCGTACCGGCGGTTCCCCTCGGCCAACCGGGCCAGGACGTCCTCGTCGGCCGCCAGGGCCCCGGCCTGCTCGCGGCGGGAGGTGGCGCTCTCGCTGCGTTCCCCGATGCGCGGGTGGGCGGCGAGCGCGGTGTCGACGTCCGCCTCGGACGTCGTCGCGAGCTCGGCGGCGGCGGTCGCGAGGAGCGCCTCGACGGAGCCGAACGGGCGCGCGGCGGTGACCCGGGCCGCCCAGGCGGGGGCGTCGCAGGCGGTGCGCAGGAGTTCCTCGCACCGTGGGGCGTCGAGCGCCTCGAGTTCCGTGAGCTGCACTGCGGTCCGTCCGTCCGTCGCGGTGGGGGGTTCCCCGTGTGGTGTGCTGGCCCCGTGCTCGTGACGGGGGTCGTGCTCGCGGCCGGGGCGGGTCGCCGGATGGGGACGCCCAAGGGCCTGCTGCGGCGGCGGGACGGGACGTCCTGGGCCGCGGCGACGGCCGGGCTCCTGGCCGCCGCCGGGTGCGACCCCGTCCTCGTCACCGTGGGCGCGCAGGCCGACCGCGTCCGCGCGACGCTGCCGACCCACGTGCAGGCGGTCGAGGTCCCGGACTGGTCGCGCGGTCCCGGGGCCGGCGTGGCCCGGGCCCTGGCCGAGCCGGCGGTCCGAGCGGCCGACGCCGTCCTGCTCCTGCTCGTCGACCTGCCGCACGTCGACCTCGCGGGTGTGCAGGCGGTGCTGCGGTCGGCCACCCGGGACGCCCTGGTGCGGGCCGTCGACGGCGGACGTCCCGGCCACCCGGTGCTGCTCGGCCGGGACCACGTCGACGCGGCCGCCGCGGCCTGCGCGGACGGGTCGGGCCTGCGCGAGTTCCTGGCCGGTCGCGACGTCGTGCCGGTGACCGTCCCGGGTGCGGCCGCCGACGCGGACAGCCCGGCCGACCTGCCCTGACCCGCCCGTCACGGGCAGACCCCCACGCCCGCGGTCACCGTGGCGAACTGCTCGTGGTGGATCCGTCCGCGGGTGTCGCGCAGCGGACGGCCCGTGCCCCCGCCCCGCGCGGCGACGACCTCCGCCGCGATCGAGACGGCGGTCTCCTCCGGGGTCCGCGCGCCGAGGTCGAGGCCGACGGGCGACCGCAGCCGGTCCAGCTGCGCGTCGGACAGCCCCGCCGCCCGCAGCCGTTCGAGCCGGTCCGCGTGGGTGCGCCGCGACCCCATCGCCCCGACGACGCCGGCCGGACCGCGGAGGGCGACCTGCAGGAGCGGCACGTCGAACTTGAGGTCGTGGGTCAGCACGGTGACGACGGTCTGCGCGTCGACGCTCGTGCGGGCGAGGTAGCGGTGCGGCCAGTCGACGACGACCTCGTGGGCGTCGGGGAACCGGGCCACCGTCGTGAAGGCCGCGCGGGCGTCGCAGACGGTGACGTGGAACCCGAGGAAGGCGGCGACGCGGGTGAGGGCCGCGGCCACGTCGACGGCACCGAAGACGATCCAGCGCGGGGCGGGGGCGAACACCTCGACGAGGACCTCGAGGTCGTCGGCGCGCTGGCCGCCGTCCGCTCCGAGGCGGACCACGCCGGAGGCACCCGCGCCGAGGCGGCCGCGCACCGCGTCGACGGCGGCCGCGTCGAGGCGGCCCGAGCCGAGGGAGCCGCTGTGCCCCAGCGGGTCGACGACGAGCTGGCGGTGGGGATCGGCGGTGAGGGCGGTCGCGACCGCGACGGGTCGCCGGTCCGCCACGGCGCCCAGGACGGCGTCCACGACGTCCGCGGCGGCGAGCGCGACGCGGACCTCGATCGTCCCGCCGCACGTGAGCCCGGGGGCGAAGGGGTCGTCCTGCGCCGTGCCGTAGAGGGTCTGCCGCGGTCGGCCGTCGGTCAGGACCTCGCAGGCGAGCTCGTGGACGGCGGACTCCACGCAGCCGCCGGAGACGCTGCCGAGCACCTCCCCCGGCGTGCCGTCGGCCTCCTGCACGACGGCCAGGCAGGCCCCGACCGCCCGCGGCGCCGACCCGTCGGTCCGCACGACCGTCGCGACGGCCACCCGCCGTCCCCGCTGCAGCCGGGTGTGCACCGCGCGCAGGACGGCGAGGCCGTCAGCCACGGCCGCGCGCCGATCCGGCGGCCGGGCCCCACGTCGCGAGCACGATCGTCTCGACGATGCTCACGAGCGTGTAGAGCAGGATCGAGGTGAAGGTGACGACGACGACGATCGACCAGACGAGGTTGTACTGGACCTGGCTGTTGGCGCGGAAGATCTCCGCACCCATGCCGGTGCCGGAGAACAGCCACTCGTAGAGCATGGCCCCGATGACGGCCCCGGGGACCGAGATGCGCAGGGCGGCGAAGAGGTTCGGCAACGCGCTGGGGATCGCCACCTTGCGCAGCGCCGTCCACTTGGTGCCGCCGTTGACGCGGACGACGTCGATGGCCTGCGGGGAGGCCGAGCGCAGACCGGTGGCGGCGTTGACGAGCACGGGGAAGAACACGACGACCCCGCCGATCGCGGCCTGACCACCGAGGCCACGGCCGAAGAGGATCCCGATGAGGGGGGCCATCGCCACGAGCGGCACCGAGCGCAGCAGCATCGCGAGCGGCATGAAGACGAACTCCAGCGGCCGGAACACCGTGAAGGCGGCAGCCACCGCGATGGCGGCCACGACACCCGTGACGAAACCCGTGACGGAGTCGGTGAGCGTGATGAGCAGGGCGGCCTGGATCGCGGCGCGGTTCTCGGCGGCCTTGGGCACGGTGACGAGGTAGTCGTAGACGTCCTGGGGGCGCTTGCCGACGAAGGAGTCGACCTGGAACAGCGCCAGCAGGGCGTACCAGGCGGCGACGAGCACGACGGCGGACACGACGAAGGTGAGCAGCGAGGAACCCACGCGACGGCCGACGGCGGCCGTGAGGGAGGCGCCGCTGCGGTTCTCGTGCACCTCGGTCGCGGGCCGGGCGGGGGCGGTGGTCGTCGCCATCAGAGTTCTCCTCCCCGGGCACCGGTCGAGGACCACGGGGTCAGCAACCGGGCCAGCAGGCCGATGAGCAGGTACCCGGCGCCGGCGACGGCGCCGCTGAGCAGCGCGAGCCCCCAGATCTGCGCGTACTGCAGGTTGGTCTGGGCCGAGACGATGAGGATGCCGAGACCGGAGTCGACGCCGCCGAAGTACTCCCCGAGCACGGCGCCGAGGAAGGAGGCGGGTGCGGCCAGCTTGAGGGCGGCGAACAGGTTGGGGAGCGCGGCGGTCAGGCGCACCTTGACCAGCGCGGTCCACTTCGTGCCGCCGTAGGCGCGGACGACGTCGAGGGCGGCCGGGTCCGCGGCCCGCAGACCGAGCAGGCACCCGACGACCGAGGTGAACACGACGCTCATGGCCGCGAGGAACACCGACGTGACGCGGGACTCGGGCGGGGACACGATGAGGACGATGGGCCCGATCGCGGTGAGCGGGATGCAGTAGGAGATGACGGCGACCTGGTTGGCCGCCCCCTCCAGCGGCGGCACGAGCAGGACGACCACCGCGATGGCGATCGCGATGAGGTTCCCCCACAGCCACCCCTGCGCGGCCGAGGCGGTGGTGATCGAGATGTTGTCCCAGTAGTTCTGGAACCCGTTGGCGTGCAGTTGCTCCACCACGGCCCACGGGGTCGGGACGATGCCCCCGGCGGAGAAGAAGAGGCCGGCGAGGCTCCAGACGACGAGCACGACGACCGCGCCGATCGTGCCGCCCACCCACGGGGGCAGGTCGTGCAAGGACCGGCGCGCTGCGGGAGGGGAGGTGACCAGGTCGGGTCCGGTGGTGAGGGCCGCCATCAGTGGTCCTCCCCGGACCCCGGTGCCCCCACGCGCCCGCCGCCGAAGAGGATCTCCGAGAGCCGGTCGTGGTAGGCGTGGAACTCCGGCGTGCGCATCATCTCCGGCGTCCGCGGCCGCGGCAGGTCGATCTCGACGACCTCCACGACGCGACCCGGACGCGGGCTCATGACGGCGACGACGTCGGACAGGAAGATCGCCTCGCTGATGCCGTGCGTGACCATGAGCGTCGTCGCGGGCTTCTCCGTCCAGATGCGCAGGAGCTCGACGTTCAGGCGCTGGCGCGTCATGTCGTCGAGGGCCCCGAAGGGTTCGTCGAGCAGCATGACGCTGGGCTGCACGACGAGGCACCGCGCGATGGACACGCGCTGGCGCATCCCGCCGGACAGCTGGGCCGGCTTGGCCTTCTCGAAGCCCTTGAGCCCGACGAGGCCGATGAGGTCGTCGACCAGACCGGGGTCCGGTCGCACCCCCGCCACCTCCAGGGGCAGCCGGATGTTCTGCGCCACCGTCCGCCAGGGCAGCAGGGCGGAGTCCTGGAACGCGACCCCGAGCTCGTGCCCGCGCTGCAGCTCCCGGGTGGTCTGCCCGTTGACGAGCGCCTGCCCCCCGCTCGGCGTCTCCAGCCCGGCGAGGATCCGCAGGATGGTCGACTTGCCGCACCCCGAGGGCCCGAGCAGGGACAGGAAGGCGTCCTTGCGGGTGCCGAGGTCGGTCTGCTCGAGGGCCAGGACGCTCTTGCGTCCCAGGTCGAAGCGCTTGGTCAGGCCCCGCAGGTTGAACCCGGTGGCCGCCTCGGGGTGCCGTCCGGGGTCGGTGGTCGCGGTCAGCGCGGTGCGGGACACCGACAGCGACGGCGCCGAGGACGGCGGTGCGACCAGGTCGGTCGGGGGTTCCTGGGACACGGGTCTGCCTTCCGGGTGCGGGACGAGGTGGGGTGCGGCGACGACCTGTCGAGGGGTCAGCCGGTGATGAGGTCCGGGTTCTCCTCGTAGACCTCCTTGAGGAGGGACAGGTCGAAGAGGTCGTCGGCCTTGATGGTCGTCCCCATCTGCGACAGGGCCTTGATGTTCTCCTCGATCAGCTCGTCGGTCATGGTGAACAGACCGTTCTTCTTCGTGTCGTCGGAGACGACGAGGGTGTTCTGCGCCTCGGCCTCCTTCGTCTGCTCCTCGAGGTTCAGCTTCTGGTCCTTGCCGTAGGTGTTGACGGCCAGCGCCGCCGACCCGGCGGGGTCCTTGACGGCGTCGTTCCAGCCACGGATCTCGGCCTTGAGGAACGCCTTGAGGAAGTCCTTCTTGTCGTCGATGGTCGACTGCAGCACGGTGAAGGTCTCGGCCACGACCGGGAGGCCGTTGTCGGCGAAGCCGAGGGTGACCGGGACGATCGGCTGCCCGTCCACCTGGCGGGCGGCCAGCAGGATCGGCTCGTTGGTCAGGTAGGCCATGAACGCGTCGACCTCCTTGGAGACGACGACGGACGGGTCGTACTGCACCGGGACGATCTCGAAGGACGACGTGTCGATGCCGTTGGCCTTGCAGAAGCCGTCGAAGATGGTCTCGTTGCCCCCGGTCTGGATGCCGATCTTCTTGCCGGCCAGGTCGGCGATCGTCCGGACGGGCTTGCCCTGCTCCATCGACACCAGGCAGAAGGGGTTCTTCTGGAAGGTGGCCCCGATGATCTTCAGCGGTGCCTGCTCGTTGACGATCGCCGGGCCGGTGAGGGTCGGCGAGGAGAGACCGACGTGCGCCTTGCGCGACAGGACCATGGCCTCGGCCGCCGTCCCGGCGCTGCCCCCGGCGAGGAGGTTGACCTTCGAGAAGCCGGCCTCCTTGTAGTAGCCCTTGCTGTCCGCGAAGTACTCCCCCGCGAACTCGATGTTCTTGATCCACGAGAGCTGGACCGTCAGGTCGCCGAGGCCCGAGGACCCACCCGAGGACGACCCCGTCGAGGACTGCGCGTCCTGGCCGCCGCACGCCGCGAGGGTGCCGAGGCCGGCGGCCCCGAGGAGTCCGAGACCTGCTCCGCGCAGGAGCGTGCGGCGCTGCAGGGCGGGACCGAGGGGACGCGGGCGGGGGGAGAGGTTCATGCGCAGCTCCGGGGTGAGAGCCCGCCGTCGCGTCGTGCGGACGGTCGGGGGACGGGTGGGCCGCGGCGAGACGCGGCCTGCTCAGGTACTGAAGCACCCGTGCGAGGCGCCCTTGTCACGTCCGTGTGAACCCCGCGTTACGGGGCACGCCTCGTGTGACGTTCGTGTGACGCGGTCCCGGAAGCGCCCCGTGTCGTGGTCTCATGTGAACCACTCGGTTCAACGGAGGGAGTTCCACCCGTGCGCACGATGCACCTGGGGGTCTTCGAGGTGGCCGCGCCGCAGGTCGGCGGGACCCTCTCCTGGTCGCACCCCTACAGCGGTTCCGAACGGCACCGCGAACAGCAGCACTGGATCGAGGTCGCCCAGCTCCTGGAGGCGGCCGGCTTCGACTTCCTGTTCTTCGCCGACGGTTACGGGTACCCCACCGTCGGTGGGGACCTGCCGGAGGCCGCCGCGCGGGGCGGGCTGAACTTCTCGGGGCTCGACCCGATGTTCCTCATCCCCACGCTGGCCCACCACACGTCCCGGCTGGGTTTCGTCGTGACGAGTTCCACCGGGATCGACCACCCCGTCGCGCAGGCCCGCCGGTTCGCGACGCTGGACCACCTCACGGGCGGTCGCATCGGCTGGAACGTCGTCACCGGCGCCTCGCAGGACACGATCGCCGCGCTGTTCGGGCACGAGACGATGACGGCCCACGACACGCGGTACGAGATCGCCCGCGAGCACGTCGACCTCTGCCTGCAGCTGTGGGAGGGCTGCTGGGAGGACGGCGCGCTCGTGGAGGACAAGGCGTCCGGCGTCTTCGCCGACCGCGACCGATTGCACCGCGTCGAGCACGTCGGCAAGCACTTCCGCACCTCGGGGTTCTTCACGGTCCCGCCGTCCCCGCAGCGCACCCCGGTGCTCTTCCAGGCCGGCACGTCCACGGCCGGTCGGGAGTTCGCCGCAGGGCAGGCCGAGTGCGTGTTCCTGCAGGGCACGACCATGCCGCACACCGCCGCCAACGTCGCCGACATCCGCACCCGCGCCGCCGCCCACGGCCGCGACCCCGAGTCGGTCAAGGTCCTCGTCGGCGCGACCGTCACGGTCGCCGCGACGCACGAGGAGGCCCTGGCCCGCCGGGCGGAGTTCGAGGCGATGCAGACCGACGAGGTCGCCGCCGTCATCTACGCCGGGAACACCGGGATCGACCTCACCGCACTGGACCCCGACCGTCCGCTCTCGCAGGTGCTGGAGGGCCGGGACGGCAAGGTCGGTCAGATGGGGCAGAGCAACATCGACCGGTTCCGGCGCCCCGACGGCAGCTGGCCGCTCGTGCGCGACGTGCTGGAGGAGCTGCGCGGCCGGGGGACCCGGGGGTTCACCATCGTCGGGGACCCGGTCGAGGTGGCCGACCAGCTCGAGGAGCTGATGGACGTCACCGGCGTCGACGGTTTCCTCCTGGAGGCGATCTTCTCCCCCGGCGACCACGCCCTGTTCTGCGACCTCGTCGTCCCGGAACTGCGCCGGCGCGGACGCCTGCCCGCCGACGCCGACCGCGCACCGGGGACGGGCTCGCTGCGCGAACGCCTCGGGGCACCCTCCCCGCGGCTGGCGGCCGACCACCCCGGCAGCCGCTACGTGCGGGCCTCGACCCCGGTCACCGCCTCGGTGTGAGCGAGGGCGCGGGCGCAGAAGGCGTCCAGGGCCTGCCGCTGCACCCGCTCCACGGTGCGCAGGTCCTGGGTGAGGATCAACGTCATCTGCAGCCCGCGCCACAACGCGACGAGTTCGGTGGCCAGCGCCTCGGCCGCCGCGCGCGGCAGGCCCTCGCGCCGCAACCGCGTCGCGGCCGGCCGGTGCCAGGCCGCGATGTCGCCCATCAGCTCGGAGTACCCGGGCTGCCGCGTCACCTGCCCGAACACCTCGAAGAACAACCGCAGGAAGGGCAGGTTCCGCGGGGCCGCGATCTCGTCCCACACGGTCTGCAGGTCCCGCCGCAGGGGGCCGGTGCCGTGCTCCAGACCGGACCAGGCGTTCTCGAAACCGGGGAAGTGGTCGCGGGCCACGGCCTGCAGGGCCTCCCCCACGAGCTGTTCGCGGCTCCCGAAGTAGTACAACAGCATGCGGTTGTTCGACCCCGCCGCGCGGGCCAGCCCGCGCAGGGTCGACGACGTCACCCCGTGGGCGAGCAGGTGCCCGGCCACCAGGTGGAGCAGCCGTTCCCGTTCGCTCACCGCCCCAGAGTAACCACAGGAGAGAACACCGTGCGTGACCTCGCGACCCTGCCCAAGGCCCACCTCCACCTGCACCTGGAGGGGGCGATGCGCCCGGAGACGCTGGCGGAGTTCGCCCGCGACGCCGGCGACGTCGCTCCCCCCGTCCGGGGCTACACGACGTTCCCCGAGTTCGTGCAGATGTACGACGGGGCCGTGAGCTTCATCCGCACCCGCGAGCAGCTCGCCCGGGTCGTCCGGGAGGTCGTCCAGGACGCGGCGGCGTCCGGTGCCGTGTGGATCGAGGCCCAGGCCAACCCGATGTTCTACGTCCCGCAGTTCGGGACGCCGGAGGAGGTCACGGAGTTCATGGTCCGGACGGGCCGGGAGGAGGCCGACCGTTTGGGCATCGGGTTCGGGCTCATGCTCGTCGCCATCCGGAACCTGCCGCCGGCCGACGCCGAGGTGCTGGCCGAACTGGCGGCGGGGTTCGTCGGCCGCGGCGTCGTCTCCTTCGGGCTGGCCGCCGACGAGGCGCTCTTCGGCCCCGCCCCGTTCGCCCGGGCCTTCGCGATCGCCCGCGAGGCCGGTCTCGTCGCCGCCCCGCACGCCGGGGAGCTGCGCGGTCCGGACAGCGTCCGCGAGGCGCTCGACCTCCTGGGGGCGCGGCGGATCCAGCACGGTGTGCGGGCCGTGGAGGACCCCGAGCTGGTCCGCCGGCTCGCGGACGAGGGAACCGTCCTGGACGTGTGCCCGAGTTCCAACGTCGCCTTGTGGGTCGTCCCCGAGATGGGCGCGCACCCGCTCCCGGCGCTGCTGGACGCCGGGGTCCGCTGCTCGCTCAACGGCGACGACCCGCTGCTGTTCGGACCCGGCCTCCTCGAGGAGTACGAGACCGCCCGCACGCAGATCGGTCTGAGCGACGAGCAGCTCGCCGCCGTGGCCCGCGCCTCCCTCGAGGGGGCGGCGGCGCCCGCGGAGTTCGTCAGCGCGCAGCTGGCCGCGGTCGACGCCTGGTTGGCCTGAGCTCCACGTCGGCGACGGCCGGTTCCGGTCGCGCGCGGACGTGGGCCGCGAGGTGGTCGTGGTGCTCGCGGGCGGCGTCGAGGAGGTCCTCGGCGTCGCCCGCGGCGAAGGCCGTGAGCATCCGCTCGTGGTCGGCGTGCAGCACCCCGGCCTCGTCGGCCGCGAGGTCCTCCATGGGCCGGTAGGGCTCGGTGAGGTCCCAGACGCGGGCGAAGACGCCGAGCAGCCGCGGCATCGCCGAGGGCCGGGTCAGCGCGTCGTGGAAGGCGCGGCTCTGGTGGTGGTAGGCGCGGTGGTCACCGGCCTCGGCCGCCGCGCGCAGCGCCTCGTGCGCAGAACGCGCCGTCGCCACGTCGTCGGGACCCCCGGTGCGCACCGCGACCCGCAGGGCGGCGAGTTCGAGCGTGCTGCGGACCTCGAAGAGTTCGGCGAGCTCCCCCGGTGCGAGCCGGGCCACCGTGTACCCACGGCGGGGCAGGTGGTCGACGAGCCCCTCGCCGACGAGGGTCATGAGGGCTTCGCGGACGGGGATCCGGCTGACGTCGTGGGCCGCGGCGAGGACGTCCACCTCGAGCACGGCACCGGGCGCCACCAGCCCGGCCACGATGTCCCGGCGGATGGCGTCCAGCACCGGTCGGGTCACCCCGGGATCCTCCCAGGGGCCGTCAAGGGCCACCCCCGCAGCACCTTCGGCGCCGGGGTGGCGTAGCTGCGGACCTTCGAGGTCGTGAGGCCGAGGGCGACGAGGGACTCGGCCAGCCGCGCGGCGGCCGCGACCCCGTCGACGACGGGGACGGGCAGCGCCGCCGCGAGGGCCGCGTGCAACCCCGACATCCCCGCGCACCCGAGGACGACGACCTCCGCCCCGTCCTCGACGAGGCGTTCGGCCTGCGCGGTGAAGGCCTTGGCCGTCAGCTCGGGGTCGGTCTCGAGTTCCAGGACGGGAAGGTCCACGCTGCGCACCCCGCTGCACCGCCCGGCCAGGCCCGCGAGGAGCAGCCGGTCACCGATGGCCGGCACGGCGCGGTCCAGGCTCGTGACGACACCGAAGGTGCGGCCGAGGAGGCAGGCCGTGTGGGCGGCCGCCTCGGTGATGTCGACGACGGGGACGTCGAGGACGTCCTGCAGGGCGTCGCGCCCGACCTCGCCGAACCCGGCGTGCACGACCGCGTCGAACGGTCCGTCGTGCTGCTGGACGGCGTCGAGGACCCCGACCGCCGACAGCTGGCTCTCGTAGTTCGACTCCACCGAGGCCGGACCGAACCGGGGGGTGAGGGGGACCACGGTCGTGCCCGGCGCCACCGCGGCGCGCGCGGCGGCCGCGATGACGTCGGTGACGGCCTGCGTGGTGTTGACGTTGACGACCAGCAGCGTGGGCATCAGCCGCGGACGTCCGTCGCGGGCACCGGGATGGAGTTCTTCAGCGCGAGGTACAGGCCGAACGCGAGGCCGGCGCCGATGAACCAGCTGAAGCTCGCGGCCGTCGCGCCGGCGAAGAACACGACGCCGATGGCGACGAGGGCCCCGACCGCCGTCGCCCCGACCGCGACGGGGTTCCAGCCCTTGACGTAGTGGTAGGCACCGGAGGGGTCCATCGTGAACAGGTCGTCGATGCGGACCTGCTGCTTCTTCACGAGGTAGTGGTCGGCGATGAGGACCCCGTAGAGCGGGCCGATGAACGCGCCGAGGGTGTCGAGCGTGTAGTGGATCGTCTCCGGGGAGCTGTAGAGGTCCCACGGGGTGATGAGCACCGATCCGACGGCGGCGATCATGCCGCCCGTGCGCCAGCTGATCTTCTGCGGCGCGACGTGGGAGAAGTCGAACGCGGGCGAGACGAAGTTCGCGACGATGTTGATGCCGATGGTGGCGACCATGAAGGTGAGGCAGCCGAGGACGGCGACGGTGATGTTGTCGAGGCGGTAGACGGTCTCGACCGGGTCGGTGATGAGCTCGCCGTAGACGGGCACGGTGGCCGAGGCCGTGATGACGCACAGCAGGGCGAACACGAGGAAGTTCACCGGCAGGCCCAGGAAGTTGCCCTTGCGGACGGCGGCCATCGAGCGGCCGTACCGGGCGAAGTCGCCGTAGTTCAGCATGGGGCCGGAGAAGTAGGACACGACGAGGGCCACGGCCGAGACCATCACCCCGACGGCGCCCAGGCCCGTGTGCTCGATCGACCCGAGGTTGAGGGAGACGTTCGAGAACCCGCCGGCCTCGGTGACGAGGTACGCCGCGAGGGCGAACATGACGACGTAGACGGCCGGTCCGCAGAAGTCGATGAACTTCCGGATCGCGTCCATCCCGCGCCAGAACACCAGCGCCTGCAGCACCCACATCGTCCCGAACGCGGCCCAGCCCAGCGTGGACAGGCCGAGGAACCCGTGCTGCGCCACCTGCGCGTAGGGCGCCCAACCGGGTTCGATCTTCAGCGCGAGCAGGACGAGGGCGTTGGAGGCGAGGAACGTCTGGATGCCGTACCACGCGACCGCGATGAGCCCGCGGATGACGGCGGGCACGTTCGCCCCCCGCACGCCGAACGCGACGCGGGAGACGACCGGGTAGGGAACTCCCGTCTCCTGGCTCGGTCGGGCGACGAGGTTGCAGAGGAAGTACACGATGACGATGCCGACGAGCAGGGCGACGAGCACCTGCCACGCGGCCAGGCCGAGGGCGAACAGGCTGCCGGCCGTCACGTAACCGCCGACGCTGTGCACGTCGGACATCCAGAACGCGAAGAAGTTGTAGGACTTCCAGCCCTGGTGCTTCAGGGGGGCGAGGTCGGAGTTCGTCAGGCGCGGGTCGTACCCGTCCTTGACCAGTCCCGCCCCGGCGGCGTGCGAGACGGCGGTGATGTGCGGTCCGGCGGGTCCTGCCCCGGCGCGGGCGACCTCGGTCATGGCGTCTCCTGCTGGCGTCGACGTGGGGTGGTCGTGGGTGGGCTGTGACCACGCTAGGGAGCCCAGGTTTCACCGTTGTTTCCCGAGCGATATATCTGCGACGAGTGCACGGACCCGGCCCGGCTGTCGCCGCCCCCGGGGCGCGAGTAGGTTCGGCGACCATGCGGATCACGCACTACGGCCACTCGTGCCTGCTCGTCGAGACCGGCGCCGCCCGGGTGCTCCTCGACCCCGGGACGCTCAGCCACGGCTTCGAGGAGCTCGAGGGTCTCGACGCGGTCGTCGTCACCCACGCCCACCCCGACCACGTCGACGTGGAGCGGTTGCCGGCCCTGCTCGAGGCGAACGACGGGGCCCTGCTGCGGGCCGAACCGGCGACCGCGGCGTCCCTGTCCGAGTCCGGCATCGAGGCCACGGCCCTGCACGCCGGCGACGCCTTCGAGATCGCCGGGGTGCGGATCGCCGGCGCGGGCGGGCGGCACGCCGTCATCCACGCGGACGTCCCGCGCATCGGCAACGTCGGGCTGCTGCTCTCGGCCGAGGGCGAACCGACGCTCTTCCACCCCGGCGACTCCTACGAGGCCGTCCCCGCGGGGGTGGACGTGCTCGCCGTGCCGGTGAACGCCCCCTGGGCCGCGTTGAAGGAGACCGTGGACTTCGTGCGCGCGGTCGGCGCCTCGGCGGGTCTGGCGATCCACGACGGCCTGCTGGCCGCTCCCGGGCGCGCGGTCTACGGCAACCAGGTGCGGGCGCTCGGCGGCCTCGACGTCCGCGAGAGCCAGGGGACGACACCGCTGGAGTTCTAGGCCGGGACGGGATCGGCCCCTGGCCCGGTGCCGCTCAGCCGCCGAGCGCGGCGAGCAGCTCACGGGGGTCGAACACGACGCGGATCCGGTCGATCCCGGCCGGTCCGACGTGCATCCGGTTCACGACGGGGAACGGTTCCAGTCCGGGCAACCGCGTGTGCATCGTGAACCAGGTGACCGCCTCGTCACCGGTCACCAGGAGGTGCTCGACGACGACCGCGTCGAGGAACCCCCGCCGCATGCCCAGCAGTCCGGCGACGCACTCGTCGGGTCCCTGCGCCGTGCCCATCGGACCGCGGAAGCGGACGTCGGGGGCGAAGAGCGGCCGCAGCCCCTCCTCGTCGGCGGCGTTCCAGCCGCGGAAGTAGGCGTCGGCGAGGTCCCTGACCGTCGTGGTGTCCGTCGTGGTGTCCATGGGACCAGCCTGACGGTGCGTCAGCCATCAGTCCAAGACCAGTTCTGATTGCCAGCCATACGATGTCGTGATGGATCTGCGCGCCCTCGAGCACTTCGTCGCCGTCGTCGACGAGGGGGGTTTCACCCGCGCCGCCGAACGGTTGCGCGTCGCCCAACCGGGGGTCAGCGCCCAGGTGCGGGGCCTGGAACGCGAACTCGGGCAGACGCTCTTCGAACGGCACGCCCGCGGCGCGACGCTGACGCCCGCGGGCGCCGCGGCGCTGCCGCACGCGCGGGCGGCGCTGGCCGCGGCGGCCGCGGTGGGCGAGAGCGTGGCCGAGGTCGGCGGGCTCCTGCGGGGCCGCCTCGGCATCGGCATCCTGCTGTCCAGCAACGGGATGGACATGCCCGCCGCGCTGCGCGCCTTCCGCGACCGCGCCCCCGCCGTCGAGGTGCGCGTGCTGGAGGCGGACGCGGCGACGCTGCTGGAACGCGTCCGCGACGGCGGGCTGGACGTCGCCTGGACCGCCACGTCCGGCGCGCTGCCGGACGACGTGACGGGCCACCTCGTCGGCACCCAACCGCTCGCCGCACTCGTCCCGGCGGGACACCGCTGGTGCCGCCGCCGGACCGTCGACCTGGCGGACCTGTGCGGCGAACCCCTCCTCGTGGTGCCGCCGGGCGGTGCGGTGCGCGGCGCGCTGGAGGAGGCCTGCGCGGGCCTCGGCGTGGCTCCCAGGGTGGAGCTGGAGGCGAACTCCCCGGCCCTGCTCGCGGCGCTGGCGCGCGAGGGGCACGGCGTCGCCGTCGTGCCGGAGTCGTTCGCCGCCCTGGCCGAGGGCGTGCACGCGCTGCGCATCGTGCGCCCCACCCCGACCGGTCGCGTCAGCGTCGTCTGGCGCCGGGGAAACCCGTCCCCCGCACTGCGCGCGTTCACCGGACTGGTCCGCGCCCGCACCTGAGGACGTCGAGGAGACGGGAGGATGTCCCCGTGTCCAGCAGCCCTGTCCTGTTCCTCGCGCAGATCCGCCCCGACGGGGCGACGACCTTCACCCGCGCCGACGCGGCGGCCCCGCAGGTGCGGGTCGACGACCTCGGGGTGACGCGGGGGGACGGCATCTTCGAGTCGGTCGCGGTCGTCCAGGGCAACCCCCAGAGCCTGCGGCACCACCTCGACCGCTTCGCCCGGTCCGCGGCGCTGCTCGACCTGCCGGCCCCGGACACCGCGGTGTGGGCGCAAGCCGTCGCCGACGCGGCCGCGGAGCACCCGCCGGCCCCGGAACTGCTGGCCAAGCTGGTGCTGACGCGGGGCGTCGAGGGCGGGGACGCCCCGACCGGCTGGGTGCACGTGTTCCCCGCCTTCGACTACGGCACCCAGCGCACGGCCGGCATCGACGTCCTCGTGCTCGAGCGCGCCTACCCCAGCGACGTCGTGACCCGCGCTCCCTGGGTGCTGCAGGGGGCCAAGACGCTGTCCTACGCCCTCAACACCGCGTCGCTGCGGTACGCGCGCTCCCGCGGTGCGCACGACGTCGTGTTCGTCTCCACCGACGGCGACGTGCTGGAGGGTCCCAACTCGACGGTCCTGGCCCGGTTCGCCGACCGCTGGGTGACCCCGCCGCCGAACCTGGGGATCCTCGACGGCACCACGGCGGGGCGGGCGTTCAGCTGGGCCGCCGGTCGCGGTGACACCACGGAGGTGGCCCGCCTGCGGGTCGACGACCTGCGCGTCGCCGACGCCGTCTGGCTGCTCTCGAGCGGTCGGCAGTCCGCTCCCGTCCGCAGCCTCGACGGTGTCCCGCGCCCCACCGACGCGGCACTGCAGGCCGAGCTGCTGCACCACCTGCTGACCGTGCACGACTGAGCCGGGGGCACCGCCGCGGGGGTTCACCCGGACGAACCAACAGCATTCCGAACTGTCAGGTTTACTGTTATCTTCACGTCGTCCGGCACCCTTCGGCGTGGAAGGTCCCCCATGGCAGGCACCGCGGTCCCGTCCCTCAGCACCACCGGCCCCTACCGGCTCACGAGCCGCACCCTCGTCGCCGCCGCGGGCGGCATCTTCGCCGCCCAGGTGGCGCTGGCGATGCCGGCCGTGCTCAACGGCCTGTTCCAGCAGGACCTGGGCACCAGCGCGTCCCAGCTGACCTGGATCTCCGACGCGTACTTCGTGCCCGTCGCGCTCTTCACCCTCGCCTTCGGTGTGCTCGGCGACCTGCACGGCCGGCGCCGGCTCCTGCTGGTCGGCGCCGCCGTGCTCGCCGTCGGCGAGGTCGTCGGCATGTTCACCCCGATCTCGGGCGACCAGGGCCTGCGGGTGGGCTGGCTGCTCACCGCCCAGGTGCTCTGCGGCCTCGGCGCGGCGGCGATCATGCCGACGTCGCTGGCCATGGTGGCCGCCGGGACGCACACCGCCCGCGAACGCAGCCGCGCCATCGGCGTGTGGGCCGCGGCCCTCGCGACCGGGAGCTTCGTCTCCCCCGTCGTCGGCGGGTACCTCGCGAAGTTCGCCTTCCGCGGCTCGGAGACCGGCAGCTGGCGCTGGGCGTTCCTCGCCGCGGCCGTCATCGCCCTCGTGAGCCTCGTCCTCACCGCCCGGCTGGCGGAGGAGTCCAGTTCGCCGGAAGGCCGGTCGATGGACTGGCCGGGACAGGCCGCCATCTCGGTCGCGCTGTTCTCCCTGCTGTTCGGGACCATCCAGGGGTCCTCGAGCGGGTGGGGCAGCCCGCTCGTCGTCGGCAGCTACGTCGTGTCCGCCGTGGCGTTCGTGGCCTTCGTCAAGGTCGAGCACCGCTCGCCGTCGCCGCTGGTCCGGCTCGACCTGTTCGCCGGTCGCGGGTTCTCGCTGACCGCGATCGCGACCGTCGTGGGGATGTTCGGGTACCTGGGGTGCGCGTACTCCTCCAGCATCCGGCTGTCGGCCATCCAGGGGTTCTCGCCGCTGACGACGTCGATCGCGTTCGTCCTGCTCAACGGCTCGACGCTCGTCTTCGCCCGCCCCGTCTCCCACCTCATGGAGCGCTGGGGTGCGCGCTGGACGATGGTCACCGGGTTCGGCCTCATGGCCGTGGGCTGCTTCTGGGCGGCCGCCGTGCCCGCGTCGACGATGTCCGTGGCGCTCATCGCCGCGCCCGTCGCCGTCGTCGGCCTCGGGTTCGCGCTCGCCCTCAACGCCGTCTCGGCGGCCGCCGTCGACGCCGCCCCGCCGCACCTGGCCGGGATGGCCGGTGGCACCGCGAGCCTGCTGCGCGACTTCGGGTTCACCCTCGGCCCGGCCGTCATCGGGTCGATCGCGCTGTCCCGCGCCGCGGACACCATCAGCCAGCGCCTCGCCTCGGACGGGACGCTGCGCCAGGCCCTCAGCACCTTCTCCGCCGCCCCCGAGAACGCGACGGGCGCGCAGAAGGCCGCCCTCGAGGCCGCCGTCGGCGCGGTGCAGTCCGGACCGCTGGGCGCCAACGCCGTGCCGGGGACCATCGAGGTGAACGGGACGTCGGTGCCGTTCAACCCGCTCAAGGACGTCGCCTTCGCCGCCCTCGACCACGCTTACTCGTTCGGCTACGTCGTCTGCGGCGTCGCGACCCTCGTCGCCGCGCTGATCGCCGTCCTCGCCGTCAGCACCCCCACCCACCCCGTCGAGGAGACCGTCACCCCCGTCCACGCGTGACGCTGCGTCACCGGCGCGGGGGCGCCGGGGGGGGATCGTTGACGCAGCCGGCTCATCTGGTGAGCCGGCTGCGTCAACGAGCATCCCCCCGGAGGGCGCGGTGACTACAGCCCGTAGGTCTCCAGGAGCCGCAGCCACACCTCGCTGACCGTCGGGTAGGCGGGGACGGCGTGCCACAGGCGCTCCAGCGGCACCTCGCCCACGACCGCGACGGTCGCGGCGTGCAGGAGCTCGGCGACGTCCTGACCGACGAACGTCACGCCGACGACGACGCGCCGCTCCTCGTCGACGACCATCCGGGCCTTGCCCGTGTACCCGTCGGCGAGGAGGGAGGCGCCGGCGACGTTCCCCAGCTCGTAGTCGACGACCTTCACGTCGAGCCCGGCCTCGCGGGCCTGGGCGGCAGTCAGCCCGACCTGGGCGACCTCGGGGTCGCTGAAGACGACCTGCGGGACGGCGTGGTGGTCGGCGGTGGCGGTGTACCGCGACCACGGCGGCGTCTCGACGGGGCCGGCCGCGCGGGCCGCGATGACGTCCCCGGTCGCGCGGGCGTCGTACTTGCCCTGGTGGGTCAGCTGCACCCGTCCCGAGACGTCACCGGTCGCGTAGAGCCAGGACCCGTCGACACCGGCGACGAGACCCGTGTCGTCGACGTCGAGCGCACCACCGTCCTGCAGGCCCACGGCCTCCAGCCCGATCCCCGCCGTCGCGGGCCGTCGGCCGGTGGCGACGAGGAACTCGTCGGCCTCGACGGCGGACCCGTCGGACAGCTCCACCCGCAGCACCCCGTCACGGCTCACGCGCGTGGGCGAGACACCCAGCCGGACGTCGACGCCGTCCTCGGCGAGGGCCTTGCCCACGAGCTCACCGGCGAACTCCTCCTGCCCGCCCAGCAGACCGCTGCGCGCCAGCAGCGTGACGGTCGAGCCGAGCCGGGCCCACGCCTGCGCCAGTTCCACCCCCACGACACCGCCGCCGAGGACGACGAGGCGCCCGGGCACCTCGCGCGCGCTGGTCGCCTCGCGCGACGTCCACGGCGAGGCGTCGGCCAACCCGGGGACGTCGGGGACGACAGGCACGGAACCGGTGGCCAGGACGACGGCCTGGCGGACGGTGAGGACCGTGGTCGTGCCGTCGGTCCCGGTGACCTCGACGCGGCGCGGTCCGGCGAGCCGTGCGGTGCCGCGCAGCAGCGTCAGGCCGGCGGAGTCCAGCCACTGCGCCTGCGAGGAGTCGTCCCAGCCGCTCGTGAAGGAGGTGCGCCGCTGGAGCACCTTCGCCGCGTCCAGCCCGCCGGTGACGGCCTCGGCCGCACCGGGCAGCCGGCGCGCGGCCGCCAGGGCGTGCCCGGAGCGCAGCAGCGCCTTGCTCGGCATGCAGGCCCAGTAGGAGCACTCACCCCCGACGAGCTCCTTCTCGACGACGACGACGTCCAGCCCCGTGCGGGCGGCGCGGTCCGCGACGTTCTCCCCGACGGCACCGGCGCCGACGACGACCACGTCCACCTCGCGCGCGCTGTCCGCCCCGTTCTCCGACCTGTCCTGTCCTGTGCTCACCTGCGCGACGCTACGGCCCGCGCGATGCTGCAGCGAGGGGGGCGGCGGTGTGGTGTGATCGTCGCGTGGGTCGACGCACCGTGGAGTTCAACGCCTCTCCCCGCCCGACGTTGGGCGTGGAGTGGGAGATGGTCCTGGTGGACCGCCGCTCGCGCGACCTCGCGTCCCGGGCCTCGGAGGTCCTCGACACGGTGGACCGGGAGGACTCCCCGACCGGGCCGCGCGTCACCAAGGAACTGCTGCGGAACACCCTCGAGGTCGTCACCGGGGTCTGCGACACCGTGGGCGAGATCGCGGAGGACCTGACCCGGACGCTCGACGCCGTCCGCCGCGTCACCGACCCGTTGGGCCTGGACCTCATGTGTGCGGGGACGCACCCGTTCGCCCGCTGGGACGAGCAGCTCGTCACCCCCGACGAGCGGTACGCGGAACTGCTGGAACGCACCCAGTGGTGGGGCCGGCAGATGCTCATCTGGGGCGTTCACGTGCACGTCGGCATCGATTCGGTCCACAAGGTGCTGCCGATCCTCAACACCCTGCTGAACCACTACCCCCACCTGCAGGCGCTGTCGGCGAGTTCGCCGTACTGGACGGGTTTCGACACGGGCTACGCCAGCAACCGCGCGCAGATGTTCCAGCAGCTGCCGACGGCCGGTCTGCCGTTCCAGTTCGCGGCGTGGGGCGAGTTCGAGGAGTACGTCGACGACATGTTCGTCACCGGCGTCATCGACGGCCTGTCGGACGTGCGCTGGGACATCCGCCCCTCCCCCCGCTTCGGCACGATCGAGGTGCGGGTGTGCGACGGGACGCCGACGCTGCGGGAACTGCGCGGCCTGGTGGCGTTGATCCACGCCCTCGTCGTGCACCTCGACGACCGGCTCGAGGACGGTCAGACGTTGCCGACCCTGCCGCCGTGGCACGTCCAGGAGAACAAGTGGCGGGCGGCGCGGTACGGACTCGACGCCGAGATCATCGTCGACGCCGCCGGCCGGGAACGCCTCGTCACCGACGACCTCGACGAGTGGCTGAACCGCCTCGAACCCGTCGCCCGGAGGTTGGACTGCGCCGACGACCTCGCCCTCGTCGCGGAGATCCCGCGACGAGGGGCGAGCTACCAGCGCCAGCGCGCCACCTACGAGGCGGCTTGTTCACGCGGGGCCGACAATCCCCTGCACGACGTCGTCGACTCCCTCGTCGGCGAACTGCGCGAGCACTGAGGTCAGGCGAGCGCTTCCTGCACCGTGGTGCACGGGAGCCCGTGCGCCGCAGCCACTTCCGGGCTGGTCAGCGAACCCGCGTGGGTCGACAGGCCGTGGGCGAGGGCGGCGTCGGCCGTCAACGCGGCCTTCCAGCCCGAGTTCGCGAGCTTCGCGACGTAGGGCAGCGTGGCGTTCGTCAGGGCGTACGTCGAGGTGTGCGGGACGGCGCCCGGCATGTTCGCGACGCAGTAGAACACCGAACCGTGGACGGTGAACGTCGGGTCGTCGTGCGTCGTCGGCCGGGAGTCCTCGAAGCAGCCGCCCTGGTCGATCGCGATGTCGACGAGCACCGATCCCGGGCGCATCTGCGCGACGAGGTCGTTGCTGACGAGCTTGGGGGCGCGCGCGCCGGGGACGAGGACCGCGCCGATGACGAGGTCGGCCGAGCGGACCGCCCGCTGGAGTTCGTAGGAGTTCGAGACGATCGTGCGCACGGCACCGCCGAACCGGGCGTCGACCTCGCGCAGCTTGGGGATCGAGAGGTCCAGGACGGTGACCTCGGCGCCCATGCCGAGGGCGATCTGGGCGGCGTTCTGGCCCGAGACGCCCGCGCCGATGACGACGACGTCCGCACCGCGCACCCCGGGGACACCACCCATGAGGACACCGCGGCCACCGGCCGCGCGCATGAGGGAGTACGCACCGACCTGCGGCGCGAGGCGGCCGGCGACCTCGCTCATGGGTGCCAGCAGCGGCAGCGACCGGTCCGGGAGCTGCACGGTCTCGTAGGCGATCGCCGTCGTGCCCGCGGCGAGCAGCGCGTCGGTGCACTCGCGGGACGCCGCGAGGTGCAGGTAGGTGAACAGGACCTGGTCGCGGCGGAGGCGGTGGTGCTCCGAGGCGATGGGTTCCTTGACCTTCAGCAGCAGGTCGGCCGCACCCCAGACCTCGTCGACGTCGACCAGGACCTTCGCACCGGCCGCCTCGTACTCGGCGTCCGGCAGGGAGCTGCCGGCGCCCGCGCCGGCCTGGACGAGGACCTCGTGCCCGTGGCCGACGAGTTCGTGCACGCCGGCGGGGGTCAGGGCGACGCGGTACTCGCGGTTCTTCACCTCGGTGGGGACGCCGATGCGCATGGGTGCTCACTCCTCGTCGATGCTGGCCAACTGCTCCCAGCGTGAACACGGTTCGGACGGAGGGCAAGGAGACTGCAGGAGATTCGTGGCAAGCTTCCTGCGTGGAAGATCCTTCGCGCGACACCCCCGGTGGCCCGGTCCAGCCGAAGAAGCTGCAGCGCGTCGTGGACCCCGTCGACCGCGCCATCCTGCACGTCCTGGCCGAGGACGCCCGCGTCACGAACGCCGCCTTGGCCCAGCAGGTCGGCATCGCCGCCTCGACGTGCCTGCTGCGGGTGCGCGCGCTGCGCGAGTCCGGGGTGATCCGCGGCTTCCACGCCGACGTCGACCCGGCCGCCCTGGGGTTGGACCTGCAGGCCATGATCGCCGTCAAGCTCGCCGCGCACGCCCGCGGCAGCATGGGGCCCTTCGTGGCGCGGATGCGCCGGCAGCCCGAGGTGCTCGACGTCTACTTCGTCGCGGGCGCCGACGACTACCTGCTGCACGTGGCGGTGGAGAGCACCGCGGCCCTGCGCGACTTCGTCGCCGAGCACCTGTCCCGCGACCCCGACGTCGGCCTCACCGAGACGAGCCTGATCTTCGAGCACACTCGCGCCGCCGGCCGCTCCTGACCCGTCCGCCCCCGGGCGGGGAGCACTCCTTCCGCCCTCCGCGACCTCTTCCGAGGGCGGAAAGCGTGTTTTCCGCCGGTCGAGGGGGGCTTGCGAGGGCGGAAAGACTGTTGTCCGCCCCGCCCGGGGAGGACGAGGGGGTCAGGAGGGGGCGGCGAGGCAGGTGGTGGCGGTGAAGGGCGGCAGGGGCGCGCCGGGGAGGGGGGCAAGCGACCCCTCGGGCGGGCAGACGGCGTCGACGAGGAGGACGCCGTAGCGACGCCAGGCGCCGGGGAGCTCGTCGCGCGAACGGTCGGCGATGGACCCGATCATGGACGTCACGGCCGGCACGTCCTCCCCCGTGAACCCTTCCCGCACCACGCCTTCGGCCCGCGCGCGGTCGACGACCGCCTCGACGAGGCCGTGCAGGGTCTCGCGCAGCTCGGCGGCCTCGGCGGTCTGCGGGGCCGCCTGGAGCACGGCCGAGGACAGGGCGCGGTCGCTGGCCCGCAGCTCCATGGCCCCCAGCAGGTAGCTGCGCAGGGCCGACCGGCCCGTGGGCTCCTCGGCGGCGCGCTCGGCCAGTTCGACGAGCGTCTCGTACTTGGCCGCCACGAGGCCCGAGAGCAGCGCGTCCTTGTCGGGGAAGCGCCGGTACACCGTGCCGACTCCGACACCCGCGGCCTCGGCGACGTCGTGCAGCGTCACGTCGAGACCGCGCTCGGCGAAGAGCCGCCGGGCGGCGTCGACGATGAGGGCGCGGTTGCGGACGGCGTCGGCGCGGAGGGGACGGACGGCGGTCGTGCTCACGGGCCCAGGGTACGCCGATCCGAGGAGAAGTGGACATCAGCCGTCCGGTTGCGTACGCTGCTGGAAGTGGACGCAAGACGTCCGTTTCAGTCGGCCCAACCCCCTCGCCGGCACCTCGACCCCCCTGGGAGAACCCCGTGAGCTCCTCGACCCCACCCGCGACGGCGGCCACCGCCGCACAACCGTCGACACCAGCGCAGCACCCGCAGCACCTCGCCACCCGCGACCACCGCTGGGTCGTGCTGGCCGTCATCGGCATCGCCCAGCTCGCCGTCGTCCTCGACGCGACGATCGTCAACATCGCCCTGCCGTCGGCCCAGCGGGAACTGGGGTTCGCCGACGACCAGCGCCAGTGGATCGTCACGGCCTACTCACTCGCGTTCGGTTCGCTCCTGCTGCTCGGCGGCCGGCTCGGCGACCTGTTCGGGCGCAAGAACCTGTTCCTGCTGGGCCTCGTGGGTTTCGCCGCGGCCTCGGTCCTCGGCGGTCTCGCCCAGGACTTCACCCAGCTCGTCGCGGCCCGCGCGCTGCAGGGCGTGTTCGGCGCCCTCCTGGCCCCCTCGGCCCTCGCGCTGCTGACGACCACGTTCACGGACCCGGCCGAACGCGCCCGCGCCTTCGGGGTGTTCGGCGCGATCGCGGGATCGGGGGCTGCCACCGGCGTTCTGCTCGGCGGGGTCCTCACGGAGTACGCGTCGTGGCGCTGGTGCCTGTACGTGAACGTCGTCTTCGCGGTGCTCGGCGTCGTCGGTGCCCTGCTCTTCATGCCGCGCTCGGTCCGCGGCCCCCGACCCCGGCTGGACCTGCTGGGGACCGTCACGATCACCCTGGGCCTCGTCGGCATCGTCTACGGGTTCTCCTCCGCCGAGACCGACGGCTGGTCGGACGCGGTGACGATCACCTCCCTGACGGCCGGTGTCGTGCTCGTCGCGCTCTTCGTCCTCGTGGAGTCCCGGGTGGCGCACCCGTTGCTGCCGTTGCGCATCGTCCGCGACCGCGACCGCGGTGGAGCCCTCACCGCGATCGGCCTCGTCGGCGTCGCGATGTTCGGCATCTTCCTGTTCCTCACGTACTACCTGACCCAGACCCTGGGTTTCTCCTCCCTCGAGACCGGGTTGTCGTTCCTGCCGATGCCCCTGTCGATCATGACCGCGGCGACCCAGATCACCCCGCGACTGCTGCCCCGCGTCGGCCCGAAGGTGCTGCTGCGCACCGGGGGTCTGGTCGCGGCCGCCGGGATCCTGCTGTTCCTGCGGACCGACGTCGACAGCACCTGGGCGGGGACCGTCCTGCCCGCCCTCGTGGTCACCGGCCTGGGGATGGGGCTGACGATCTCCTCGGCCATGAACACCGCCACGAGCGGGGTGTCGCGCGAGGACGCGGGCGCGGCGAGCGCCAGCGTCAACACGTTCCAGCAGATCGGCGGGTCGATCGGCACCGCACTGCTGTCGACCGTCTTCGCCAGTTCCGTCCGGAACTCCGGCGGAACCCCGGCCGAGGCGGTGCTGCACGGGTACCACGTGGCCTTCGCGGGCGGCGCCCTCGCCGTCCTGCTCGTCGCCGTGGTCTCCGCGGGCCTCGTCAACCGGCACGCCGTGCGGCAGGAACGCCTCGCCGGGATCGCGACGATCCCGACGCCCTCCGCCGCGCACTGATCCGACCGCCCCACCCACGCCGAGGTCCCCCGCCCACCCGGGCCGGGGGACCTCGGCGCGTCCGGGGGTTCCTCAGGAACCGGTGGTGAGGATCCGGTCGACGTCGTCGAGGACCTTGCGACCCCCCAGCGGACCCACCCCGGAGATCCAGTAGGACGTGTCGACGACGTGCACCGCCGGGAACGCCGCGGAGTTCCCGCGCACCAGCGCCGGGACCGCGGCCGGGTCGTCGAGGGCCGAGGGGGCGGCGGGGACGAACAGGTGGTCGGCGGCCGCCTCGGGAACCCGCTCGGCCGACAGGTCGACCTGGATCCCGCCCGCCCAGTCGCGGTCGGGCAGCTCCAGACCGGCGCACTCCAGCGCACTGCCCGCGAACGACGTCGGACCGTAGAGGCTGAACGTCCCCCCGTCGCGGGGGCGCAGCAGGTTCGCCGTCGTCGTGCCGTCGAGGTCGTGCGCGGCCGCGACCTCCTCGCACCGGTCCTGGAACCCGTCCAGCAGTTCCGTGGCGCGGTCCTCGCGACCCAGGGCGCGCCCCACGAGCCGGACGTTGTCCTGCCACGGGTCGGACTGCGAGGCCATGAAGACCGTGGGGGCGATGCGGTTCAGCGCGTCGTAGAACTGGCCGTGCCGCGTCTGCGTCCCGAGGACGAGGTCCGGGCGCAGCGCCGCGATCGCCTCGAGGTCGGGTTCGGGGACGGTGCCGACGGCCTGCACCGCGTCGCCGACACCGAGGTAGGCCGGCACCCCCGTCACGTTGCTCGCGACGGCCGCCCCGACGGGCGTCACCCCCAGGGCGACGGCGGTGTCGAGCTGGAGGGGTTCCAGGACCACGACGCGCTGCGGGGCCGCGGGGACGGTGCTGCGTCCGCGGGCGTGCTCCACGACGCGGTCGCCGGCCGAGGCGGACGCACCTGAGCTGGACGGTTCCGGTGTGGAGGTCCCGGCGGAGCAGCCCGCCAGCAGGAGACCGACGGACAGGACGAGGGCGAGGCGCGACCGGTTCACGAAGGGTAGCCTAGCCTCACTGAGAGGCGGCTGTGGTCAGGAGAAGGCGAGCGCCACCACGGGCAGCACGACGGTCATCGCGAGCGCGTTGAGGACCATCGCGGCGCTCGACCAGCCGCCGGCGGTGTCGGACTCCGCGAGCGCCCTCGACGTGCCGATGCCGTGCGACACCATGCCGATCGCGAACCCCCGTGCGCGGGCGTCGGTGACCCGGACCCGGTCGAGCAGCCACGGCCCCACCGTCGCCCCGAGCACACCGCTGACGAGCGTGAGGACGACGGCCAGGGTGGTGTTCGCCCCGATCGTCGCCCCCACGGTGAGGGCCACCGGGGTGGTCACCGAACGCGGCAGCGTCGTCAGGACGAGCTCGTCGGGAGCACCCCACAGCTCCAGCGCGGCGACCGTCACCCCCACGCTGACGGCCCCCGTCGCGACGAGGGTGAGCAGCACCGCCGCACGGTCGGCCAGGAGGGCCCGCCCCGAGCGCAGCAGGGGCAGCGCGAGCGCCACGGTGGCGGGACCGAGCAGCAGGGTGAGCACGGACACCGAGGCGAGGTACTCCGCGTACGGGATGCCCAGGAGTTCGAGGGCGACCGCGACGAGGACCATCGCGACGAGCACCGGTGCCAGCAGCGCCGGGCGCCCCAGCCGCCGGTGCAGTTCCCCGGCCAGCAGGTAGGCGCCGAGGGTGAGGAACAACCCGAATCCGGGGGCGTGGACGACGGCGTTCACGCGGACCTCCTGCGGCGCAGCAGCTTCTGCAGCACAGTACCCGCCACGACGAGGCCCGCCGCGAACGAGCCGACGACCGCCAGCAGGAGGGGACCGGCGTTCTGCACGAGCGTCGACAGCTGCGTGAGGGCGCCGACCCCGGGCGGGACGAACAGCAGTTGCAGGTGCTTCAGCAGCGGGCTCCCCGCCGGTTCGGCCCGCCCCACCACCCCGCGCCAGCGGGCGCCGACGACGAGGAGGACGGCGAGGCCGACGACGGCGCCGGGGACCGGGAGACCGGTGACGTCCACGAGGATCGTGCCGGCCAGTTGCAGCCCCAGCAGCAGGGCGAGGCCGGCGAGGACGGCCGGGACGTGCGCGGACCACCCCCGGCTGGGGGTCGGGTCCGGCGGCGGGGTTCCTGGCACCGGCCCAGGGTGCCAGCCGCCCTCACCCCGCGATCAGCGCGGGCGTTCCTGCGCCAGGAGGTCGAGGAGGGCCTGCGGGGCCAGCGCCCGACGCACCTGGCGGCCACCCTCGGCCACGAGGGTCAGCGGGCACTCGACCCCGAGGTGCTGCAGGTCGGCGGCGACCGAGCGGGGCAGGACCTCCTCGGCGGCGAGGTCGTCGGCGAGGGAGAGCAGTTGGTCCCGGCGACCGCGCGGCAGCCGGTCCCACCAGCTGAGGAGGGCGGCGCCGACCGTGTCGATCTCGGCGCTCGCCCCGGGCGCCGGGTCGACGGCGGGAGCGAGGGACGACGCGGGCGGGGCGGTGGGGTGGGGTTCAGGTGCCAGCAGCGTCATGGGCGCCACTGTCCACCCTGGAGCAGGTGACCGCCTCCCGGCGGGGAGCCGTCCGGGGGACGTCCCGGCGATGGCCGCGGGGCGAGGCTCACCTGACGTCCCGGACGAGCTGTGCGATCCAGGGCCAGACGTCGCGGGCGCTGTCGACGGCGGCGTCCGCGGTCGCGACGAGGGGCCAGAGCGAGGCGACGAGGGTCAGCAGCCACGCGAGCACGACGAGCGTCCAGCCCAGCCAGCCCACGGACGCGCGCCACGCCCCGGCGAGGCACGCCGCCGCGGCGACCAGGGCGAGCACGACCACGGCAGTGATGCCCGCGTACGGGATGCGCAGGACCGGTCCGGCGGCGGCGGCGGAGCCGACCAGTCCCAGGACGGGCCCGAGGACGAGCAGCAGGGTGAGGACGACGAGCAGCGCTCCGACCGAGGCCCGCACCACCCGGGGCCGGCGGGAGGCGGGGAAGCGGGAAGCGGAGGCTCGGGTGCGGTACACGGTCGGCTCCTTCGGGTGCAGTGGGTGGTGGTCCGGGGACGAGGGAGGGGCGGGGTCGCAGGACCCCGCCCCTCCCGGCGACTGGCGCGGGTCCGCGCCCGGTCAGCGCGCCTCGACGGGCACCGGCGGCGCGGTCGGCTTCAGCAGGCGGTCGTAGAGGACGGCCGCCACGAGACCGCCGACGACGGGCGCGACGAGGTACAGCCACAGCGAGGTGGTGGTGCCGGAGACGACCGCGGGACCGAAGGCGCGGGCCGGGTTCACGGCGCCACCGGTGACCGGGCCGGCGATGAAGATCGCCGTCGCCAGGGCGGCGCCGACGGCGACGGGGGCCAGGCCGCCCGGGACGCGGTCGTCGGTCGCGACGGAGATCACGACGAGGACGAGGACGAAGGTGACGACGGCCTCGACGAAGAACGCCTGACCGGTGCCGACCCCCGCGGCGGGCACCGTCGCCGACAGGGCGACGACGTCCCGGCCACTGCCCGCGTAGACACCCCACGCGGCGAGGGACCCGAGCACGCCGCCGAGCAGCTGCGCCACCACGTAGGACGGCACCGCCCGCCAGGGGAACTTCCGCGTCACAGCCAGGGAGAGGGTCACGGCCGGGTTGAGGTGGCAGCCCGAGACGTGGCCGAGGGTCGCTGCCATGGCGGCCAGCGCGATGCCGAACGCCAGGACGACGGCGACGAGTTCGTAGACGGCCTCCGCACGGCCGGCGCCGATGGCGGTGGCCGTCCCGGCCAGGACGAGGACGAAGGTACCCACGACCTCGGCGGTGGCCGAGCGCAGCAGCCGGGTTCCGGGGGTGCTGCCGAACAGGCCGGAAGCGTCGTGCTCCGGGCGGTCACGGGAGGTGCGGACGTCGATCGGGTCGGACGAGCTGCGTGTGCTCACGGGAGTTCCTCTTCCAGGATCCAGGGGTTCGAAGGGTTCTCGGGCACCGGTGGTGCGGGCCCGGTTCGTCGTGCGGATCGGTTGCGGGGCAGCGGGACCGCGTCAGGAGGCGTCCGCGGACGCCTCGTCGGGGACGTGGACGTCGGTGACGCGGACGTCGACCTCGCGGACGCGCAGGTCCGTCATCCGTTCCACCGCACCCGCGACCTCGCGGCGGACGGACGCGGCGACCGTCGGCACGGACGCGCCGAACTCGACGGTCAGGTCCACCGTCACCGAGGCCTCCCGCTCCCCCACGACGACCGAGACCGCGCGGTCGACGGGCAGGTGCTGCCCGGAACCGTCCTCCGGCCCGTCCGGGGGGCGGACGGCGTCGAGGGCCCGGGTGACGACGCCCCCGGCGCCGGTGCCGGCGACCCCGTCGACGACGTCACCGACGAGGTCACCGACGAGGTGGTCCAGGGGCCCGCCGAGGCGGTGCACGCCGGGGACACCGGACGCGGCGATGCCGGCGATCTTGGCGACGACGGCGTCCGTCATCGTGGTGCGCGGGGTGTCGGGCACCTCCGTGCGCACGGGGGACGCGGGAGAGCCCGTCTCCGAGGGGGCCGTGCCCGAGGAGTTCGCGACGCCGGCCGCACCGGGGTTCCGGTCGACCGGGAGGTTCACTCCGGTCTCGTCAACGGCTGCAGGGCGGGCGGTTTCGTCAGTCACGGGTTCCTCCCTCTCGGTCGGCGGGGGTTCCCCGCCTGACGTGTGGACGACGCCGGGTGAGAGGACGGGGACCGGCGAAAAGTCACGGGCCAATTTCTGTGACGCGTGTCACACGGAAGGAAACTCCACGCCTGTGATGCAGGTCACACGACGTCGGCCGTGACGATCCGGCGTTCCGGCGCTCCAACCCGACGTGAGCGCAACCGACCGGCCGCACCGAGACGACCGGCGCCTCACCCGAGATCTGGAGGAAGCCATGGCTGACACCGCCACTTCGAACCGTCCGAGCGTCACCTCCACCAGCGGGCTGAGCGTCAGCAAGTCCGCCGGCACCACCGACGGTCTGAGCAGCGACCACGGCGCGACGACCATCGCCGACACCGTCGTCTCCAAGATCGCCGGCATCGCCGCCCGCGACATCTCCGGCGTCCACGCCCTCGG
>NZ_JBFBND010000027.1:0-66836 GCF_040702905.1 Kineococcus sp. NPDC059986
GGGCAGAAGCTCATCAACGTCCAGCTGTACGACCAGCAGGGCAACATCGCCCTGGGCCTGGTCCCGATCGTCGTGCTGGACATGTGGGAGCACGCCTTCTACCTGGACTACAAGAACGTCAAGCCCGACTACGTCAAGGCGTGGTGGAACGTCGTGAACTGGGCCGACGCCCAGGCGCGGTTCGACCGGGCGCGGACGCAGACGAACGGCCTCATCGTCCCCTGAGCGGGACGTGAGGGCGGCTGCGGCCGTCGTGTGAGCGAGGGGCGGAACCCGACCGGGTCCCGCCCCTCGCTGCGTCCGGGGGCGTCGGTGGGAGAGCGGGGGCGTGGAACCGGGCGTGGGGACGGCGGGGACGTCGTCCTGACGACCGGCGCGCCGGTCCCACGCCTGCACCCACGTGGGACCGGGCGTGGGACCGGCCATGGGAACACCCGTGGGTGTCCTCTCGACGTCGCCGGGGCGACGGGTTCGGGACACCCACGGCTCACTCCACGTGGTTGTCCCCGTGGGACCGGGTGTGGGAGCGGCTCGGGCGTCGTCCTGACGACCGGCACGCCGGCCCCACGCCTGCACCCACGTGGGACCGGGCATGGGACCGGGCATGGGACCGGGCATGGGACCGGCGCGGGAACACGCGGGGTGTCCCGAGGGCACTCAGGGTTTCCGGACGACGGCCTCCGGAGCCCCCCAGCTCGCCAGCAGCGGCAGCACCCGCGCGGTCGGCGAGTCCGCCTCGACGGTGTAGACGACGAGCCGTTGGTCGGGGTCGAGGGGCGCGACGACGGATTCGATCCCGAACGTCAGCGCCCCCGCCTCGGGGTGGTCCACGTGCTTGGTGACGGACGTCCGGAACGTCACGCCCTGGTCGGCCCACCAGCGGGCGACGTCGGGGTCGGCGCGGCGGAGTTCGGCCACGAGTGCGCTCAGCCGGCGGTCGTCGGGGCGGCGTCCGAGTTCGTAGCGCAGCGCCCCCACGGCCGGCGCGGCGAAGTCGTCCCAGTTCGTGATGCGGGTGCGGGCCCGCGGGTCGAGGAACAACCAGCGCACGAAGGAGGTCCCGGGTTCCATCGGTGCCCCGAGGACGGCGGTCAGCAACCCGTTGCGCGCCAGCACCTCCGACCGGCGGCCGAGCAGCAGCACGGGGACGTGCGCGAGGGTGTCGAGCAACCGCAGCAACCCCGGGTCGGGACGCTGCGGCGCCTGCGCACCGGCCCGGCGACGCCGCGCGGTCGGGGCGGCCAGGTCGAGCAGGTGGGTGCGTTCGAGGTCGTCGAGCTGCAGGGCCCGCGCGAGCGCCTCCACCACGTCCTCGCTCACGGTCCCCTGCCGCCCCTGCTCCAACCGGCTGTAGTGGTCGGGGCTCAGCCCGGCCAGCACGGCGAGTTCCTCCTTGCGCAGTCCGGGGACGCGCCGCGGTCCCGGGAACGCCGTGATGCCCGCGCGGGCAGGCGTCAGCCGGTCGCGGCGGGACCGCAGGAACGCGCCGAGGGCGGAGCGGTCGGTGGGCACCTCGGCAGCCTACGAGCCACCCGCCGGCCGGACCTGGTCACGCCGTGACCCGGCACGCCAGGTCCTGGCGACGCACGGCGGAACCGCGTTCGGTGGTGCCCATGACCACGCAGCAGACCGTCCTCGTCACCGGATCCACCAGCGGGATCGGCGCCGCCACCGCCCGCACCCTCGCCGCGGCGGGCTGGACCGTCGTCGTCACCGGCCGTGACACCGACCGGGGCCACGCCGTCGTCACCGACGTCGAAGCCGCCGGCGGCACCGCGCGCTTCGTGCCCTCCGACCTCACCGCCACCCCGGACGTCCTGCGGGCCTTCGCCCGCGAGGTCGTCGACACCGCGGGCGGACGGCTCGACGCCGTCGTCCACAACGCGGCGCTGTGCCCCGCCGTGGACACCGTCACGTTGTCCGACGCCGACCTCGAGGCCACGCTCGCGGTGAACGTCCGCGCCCCGCACGTCCTGACCGCCGCACTGGCACCCGCGATGGCCGACCGTGGGAAGGGTGCCGTCGTCGTCATCGGGTCCTGGATGGCCCACGTCGGACACCCGTTCGTCGGCCTGTACTCCGCGACGAAGGCGGCCGAGGTCCAGCTCGCCCGGTCCTGGGCGGCGGAGTTCGGACCGCGCGGGGTCCGCGTCAACACCGTCTCCCCCGGCGCCACCCGCACCCCGGTGAACGCCGCGGACGACGACGTCGTCACGGCCATGACGCGGGCCACCCCGGCCGGTCGCCCGGGGGCGCCGGAGGAGGTCGCCGACGCCGTCGCGTGGGTGCTGTCGGACGGCGCCCGCTACGTCCACGGTGCCGAGATCGCCGTCGACGGCGGCATCACGTCGGTCGCGCGGGCCTGACCGCCGGGTCCATCCCCGCTCAGCCGGCCGTGCGGACCCCCTCGCGCAGGTCCACGACGGTCCGGACGACCCGGCCCGGGACGAGCACGACCGGGGCCCGCAGGGTCCGCAGCGGCAGCGCCCGCAGGGACGGTGCGGCGAGGACGACGAGGTCGCCCACCCCGATCCGGCGGGGCAGGACGTCGGCGAGCTCGCCCTCGGCCACCTCCGCGCGCACGGGCCGGTGGGTCCCGGCGGACAGCCGGGCCCGGACGGTGTGGTGCACGGCGACCGCGGCCAGGTGGGCGTGCCGACGTCCCGTCCCCCCGTCGGCGAGGAGCGGGGCCCGCCACGTCGTCAGCAGGTGGACCGGCAGGTCCCGGCCCCGGCGCAGCACCCAGTCCGTCACGGCGTCCTGCGCCGAGGAGACCACCAGCAGGCGGCGGGCCGGGGTGAGCACGGCACGCGGTCCGACGACGACGACCGGGCCGGGCGCGGCGGCCAGCACCGGCCCGAGCACGTCGCCCGTCGGCCGGGCCCCGGCGTCGCGCCCGCAGCCCAGGACGAGGTCGGCACCGTCCGCCGCGGCCCGGAGCAGGGTGTGGACGGGGTCGTCGGTCGTGAGCGTCACGTCGACGGGCGGTTCACGGCCGGGCACGCGCTCGAGCTCCTCGGCGAGCAGTTCGTCGAGGTCGGTGTGGCCACCGCCCGGGCCGACGACGACGTGCAGCGGACGGGCCGAGGACGCGCAGGACTGCAGCGCCCACCGCAACGCGCGTCTCGAAGCCCCGGACCCGGAGAAACCCACCGTCGTCGCTGGCACGCGCCGCCTCCTCGCGGTCGGGAGCCGGCAGCGTCGTCCGGCTCCTCCGATGGTGCCCCCGGACGACGACGATCACAACGGGTGAGTGGTCAGCCACCTGCCATCGTGCGGGCGATGTCGGAGGCGGAGTCCCCGGAACGGCGCAGCACGAGCGCGACGACGGCCAGCGCGACGAGGGTCAGCAGCAGCATCAGCGTTGACACGGCGGCGATCTCCGGCCGCAACCCCGCCCGCAGCGCCGAGAAGACGTAGACGGGCCACGGGCTCGCACCCGGCAGCGAGACGAAGCTCGCGACGATGGTGTTGTCCAGGCTCAGCGTGAAGGCCATCAGCCCCCCCGCCATCACGCCCGGGGCCGCCAGCGGCAGCGTGACGTCGCGGAACCGGCGCCACGGCGTGGCGTACAGGTCGGCCGCCGCCTCCTCCAGGCGCGCGTCGAGCCCGGCGACGCGGGCCCGCACGATGAAGGTCACGACCGCCGTGGACAGCACCGCGTGCGCGATGACGAGGCGGGCGATGCCGTTGCCGAAGAGGGGCAGCCCGGCCTCGGTGTCGAGGGAGACGAACCAGCCCAGCAACGAGATCGCGTCGACGATCTCGGGGGTGACGAGCGTCAGGCCCAGCAGCAGCGTCAGGACCGCGGCCCACCGGCCGCGGACCCGGGCCAGGGCGAGGCCCGCGAGCGAGCCGATGACGGCGGACAGCAGCGCGGCCCCGACGGCGGCCTGCAGCGACGTGGCGACCGCCGCACGGATGACCGGTCGCGACAGGCCGGCGGTGTACGCCTCGAGCCCGGCGCCGCCCCAGGAGGTCAGCAGGCGCCCGGAGTTGAACGAGTAGACGACGATCACGGCGATGGGCAGGAAGAGGAACACCAGGACGAGGACGCCCCACGCGCTCAGCAGGACGTCGGACGCCGAGCGGCGGCGGACGGGCCGCGACGGCACGACGACCGGAGGGCGTTCGTCGATCACAGGACCACCTCCACGTGGCGTCGGGCGCGGCGCACCCGGCGGACGGCGAGGACCCCGAGCGCGGTGAGCAGCACGGTGCCGCCGGTGAACAGGATGAGGACGACGGCCATGGCCGAACCCAGCGCCCAGTTCTGGGCGGACTGGAACTGCCCGGCCACGAGCTGGCCGACCATGTTCCCCTTGGCCCCGCCGAGCACGGTGGCCGTCACGTAGTCGCCCATGAGCGGCACGAAGACGAGCAGGCTCCCGGACGCGATCCCGGGGAACGCCAGCGGCAGGGTGACGTCGACGAACGTGCGCCACCGGCCCGCGCCGAGGTCGCGGCTGGCCTCGCGCAACGCGTGGCTCGTGCGTTCCAGCGCGACGTAGAGCGGCAGGAGCATGAGCGGCAGGTAGTTGTAGACGACGCCGAGCTGCACGGCACCGCGGGTGTAGAGGACCTCGAAGGGGTCCCCGCCGAGGGCCTGCCAGGCCGTGGAGAACGGCCCCTGCGGGGACAGCGCGATCTGCCAGCCGAGCGTGCGGACGAGGAAGTTCGTCCAGAACGGCACCATGACCAGGGCCAGGACGAGCCCCCGCCAGCGCGCCGGCACCTTGACGGCGAGCCAGTACGCGAACGGCAGCGCGACGACCAGGCACACGAGGGTCCCGACCACCGCGATGCGCAGGGTGTTCCAGAACGTGCGGATGAACGTGCCCGACAACGCCTCGCCGTACCGGTCCAGGGACAGCACGTCGTTGGCGTGGGTGCCGAACATGCCCGGCTTGTAGCCGAAGCTGTACCAGACGACGAGCGCCACGGGGGCCACGAAGAACCCCAGCAGGAACACCCAGGCGGGCAGCGCGAGCGCGCCCTGGGGGGCGCGCAACCGGCGCAGCATCAGTTCCCCGCGGCGGCGCGGATCGCGTCCACGGCCTCGACGATGGCCTGGTGCCCGCTGTTGAGCACGCTGGCGGTGAGGCGGTCGACGACGGTCTTGTCGGGGAACACCAGCTCGGGACGGTCGAGCCCGGCGGCGGCCGCCTTCGTCCCGATGTCCTTGATGGCCGACGGGTACCCCGTGTAGAGGACCTCCTTGACGGCCTTGTCCTCCTCGAGCATGAAGTCGATGAACGCGTAGGCCGCGTCGGGGTGCTGGGCACCCTTGGCGATGCACCAGTTGTCGATCCACAGGTTCGCGGTCGGCGTCGGGTACACGTACGTCCACTTGTCCGGCGTGCTCGACGCGTCGATGCCGAGGCGGGCGTCCCCGTTCCAGCACTGCATGAGGGCGAACGTCGACTGCGCGATGGCGCTGCTGCCGGGGTTGGACTCGAAACCCTTGAGGTGCGGCGCGAGGTCCTTGACGAGGGCCTCGCGCGCCTCCTTGATCTTCGCCTGGTCCTCGGTGTTGGGGTCCACGCCGTTGGCGGCGAACCAGATGCTCATGACCTCCCAGGGGTCCTCGAGGATCGAGGTGTTCCCGGAGGCCTCCTTCTGCGCCGCGTCGAGGAAGTCGGCCCACGAGGTGAGCTGCCGCTTGACGACGGTGTTGTCGTAGACGAACCCGGTGGTGCCCCAGTCCTTGGGGACGGACCACTTGTTGTCGGGGTCCCACGTGCGGCCGAGGTAGGCCGGGTCGAGGTTGGCGTAGTTCTTCAGCCTGCTGTGGTCGATCTCCTCCAGCAGCCCGTTCTGCGACATCTGCGGGATGAACAGCCCGGTGGGCACGACGATGTCGTACCCGCTCGCCCCGTTCGCGGCGACGAGCTTGGCGATCATCTCCTCGTTGGAGGCGTAGCTGTCGACCTGCAGCTTCGGACCGGACGCCTCGAACGCCTTGAGGTTGTCGGGGTCGTCGTAGTCGGCCCAGCTGTAGATGTTGAGGCTGTCCTCGATCTTGCCGTCGGGTGTCGCCCCGGACTCCGACGCGGCGTCCTTCCCCCCACCGCACGCGGCGAGGGCGGCCGTGGAGGCGAGGGCGGCCAGGACGCTGCGGCGCCGGGTGAGGGCCCGGTCGATGCGGCCGGCGGTCGCGGTCGGGACCAGGACGGTGGGGTGGTCGGTCACGCGGGGCTCCCGGAGGTCAGGGGGGCGGGGAAGACGTGGACGTTCTCGGGGGCGAAGCCGCACCAGACCTGCGCGCCGACCTCGCTCGTGCCGGGGCCGTCGGCGCCCCGCGGGGCGCGGGCCAGCAGCTCGACGCCGGAGGAGGTGACGACGACGCGCTGCACGACGTCGCCGAGGTGGGCCACCCCGGCGAGGCGGCCGCTGACGCGGTTGGCGACGCCGTGCGGTTCTCCGGCGGTGACCTGCACGGCCTCGGGGCGGACGGCGGCCAGCACGGACGCACCGGCGGGCAGGTCGACGGCGCGGGTGGCGAGCGTCCCCTCGGGGCAGCGCACGACACCGGGTTGCACGACCTGGCCGGGCAGGAAGTTCTGCTTGCCGATGAACCCGGCGACGAAGGCGCTGACGGGTTCGGCGTAGACCTCCTCGGGCACGCCGAACTGCTGGACGCGGCCGTCGAGCATGACCGCGATGCGGTCGCTCATCGACAGCGCCTCCTCCTGGTCGTGGGTGACGAAGACGAACGTCGTGCCCAGGCTCGTCTGCAGGAGCTTCAGCTCGACCTGCATCTCCTCACGCAGCTTGCGGTCCAGGGCGCTGAGGGGTTCGTCGAGCAGCAGCACCTGCGGACGGTTGACGAGGGCGCGGGCCAGCGCGACGCGCTGCTGCTGACCACCCGACAACGCGCTCGGGGACCGCTGCGCGAAGGCGCTCATCCGCACCATCTCCAGCGCCTCGCCCACTCGGCGACGGATCTCCTGGGCCTCGACGCGCTTGCGGCGCAGCCCCTTCTGCCGCAACCCGTAGGCGACGTTCTCGGCCACCGTCATGTGCGGGAACAACGCGTACGCCTGGAAGACGGTGTTCACGGGACGCCGGTGCGGGGGCAGGCCGAGGACGGACGTGCCGTCGATGGCGATGCCGCCCTCGTCGGGGTGCTCGAACCCGGCGAGCATCCGCAGCAGCGTCGTCTTGCCGCAACCGCTGGGGCCCAGGAGGGACAGGAACTCCCCGGACCGCACGTGCAGGTCGACGCCGTCGACGGCCGTCGCCGCGCCGAACCGCTTGACGACGCCCGTGATGTCGACGGACCCGCCGCCGGTGCCGGCGAGGGAGGAGGTGTCCGGGGCCAGGACGACCGCCTGGGCGCTCTGGTCGAGGCCGCTCACCGTCCCACCGCCGTCAGGTCGGCCGCCGGAGCGGCGCTCGCGTCGTGCACCGGGACGCCGGCGACGAAGGTCAGGTCGGTGCGCACCTCGTGCAGGTCGCGCCGTTCCAGCGAGAACGGGTCCGCACTGGCGACCGCGAGGTCGGCGACGGCACCGGGTTCGAGCGTGCCCGCGTCCTCGTGGCGGTTGATCCACGCCGAACCGGCGGTGTACGCGTGCAGCGCCTCGGTGAGGGTGAGGGCCTGGTCGGGCAGGAACGGCGGTGCGTCCACCCCCGGTGGGGTGCGGTTCACCGCCACGTGGACGGCCTGCCACGGATCGGGGGTGGACACGGGCCAGTCCGATCCCATGACGAGCCGGGCACCGGTCCGCAGCAGTGCCCCGAACGGGTACTGCCAGGAGTTCCGCTCCGGCCCCAGCAGGGGTGTGGTCAACGCGGTCATCTGCTCCTCCTCGCAGGCCCACAGCGCCTGGGCGTTGGCGGTGACGTCGAGCGCGGCGAACCTCGGCACGTCGTCGGGGTGGACGACCTGCAGGTGCGCCAGGTGGTGCCGGCCGCCCCGGGACGACGGGGAGCGGCGGGCCAGGGCGACGGCGTCGAGGGCGTCACGCACGGCGCGGTCCCCGATGACGTGGACGTGGACGTCGAACCCGGCGGCGTCGAGGGCGGGCACGGCGGCCAACAACAGGTCGCGGTCCAGGTACGACAGCCCCGTCTCGCCCGAACCGCACCCGCAGCCGTCCAGGTAGGGCGAGAGCATCGAGGCCGTCCGGTTCTCCGCGACGCCGTCGAGCATGATCTTGACGCTCGTCGTCGCGAACCGATCCCCACCGGCCGCGGCCACCCGCTCCCGGTGGGCGACGAACCCCGCGACGACGTCGTCCACCTCGTCCACCGACCGGCCGCGCGGCCACCACAGGGCCCCGACCACGCGGGCGGTGAGGGTGCCCGCCGACACCGCGTCCAGGTAGACCGGCGTCGTGTCCGAGTGCCCCGCGTACGCGCCGACGATGGCGTCCTGCCAGCCGGTGACGCCGACGGAGTGCAGGTAGCGCTGGCCCTCGGCCAGCCCGGCGGCGAGGTCGGCGCGGGTGACCGGGGGCAGCAACCGGCTGACGAGGTCCATCGCCCCCTCGTGCAAAGTGCCGGTGGGGGTGCCGTCGGGGTCGCGTTCGATGCGCCCGTCGGCGGGGTCGGGGGTGCGGACGTCGACGCCGGCCAGCGCCAGGGCACGGCTGTTCGCCCAGGCGCCGTGGTGGTCGCGGTTGAGGAGGAACGCCGGCCGGTCCGGCACGACGCGGTCGAGGTCCTCGCGGCGGGGCGTGCCCCCGGGGAAGTCCGCCATCGACCAACCGCCGCCGGAGATCCACTCCCCCGGGTGGGCCGCCGCGTGGGCCGCGACCCGCTCGAGGGCGGCCTGCGCGCCGTGGACCTCGCTGAGGTCGCAGCCGAGGCGTTCCAGCCCGCCCATGACCGGGTGGACGTGGGCGTCGGTGAAGCCGGGGAGGACGAGGCGGCCGGCGAGGTCCACGGTCCGGGTGCCCGCACCGGTCCAGTCCCTGGCCTCCCCGTCGGTGCCGACGGCGGCGACACGACCGCCGGCGACGGCCACCGCCGTCGCGGTGGGGTGCAGTCCGGTGCCTGTGAAGACCCGTCCGGAGTGCAGGACGAGGTCCGCAGTACCGCTCATGGGATCGGAAGGTACAAGCAAAACGCCTCCGTGACAACGGATTCGGTGTTTCGATCGTGTTGCCACCACCGGTTCCGCCCCTCGACCGGCCCTCGGGCGGACCGATTGCGTGAGGACAGCACCACAGCGGGTGCCCTGCGGGGCCTCAGTGCGCGGTGAGCGTGGCCAGGACGCCCGAGAGCGGGGTCGGCCGCCCCAGGGCCGTCTCGGCCGCGTCGGCGGCGCGGGCGACCAGCAACCCGGCGTTGACCCCGAGCCAGCGCAGCGGTTCCGGTTCCCACCGCGGGGGGACGTGCCCGAACCACGGCAGGTGCAGGAGCTCGGAGTCCTGGCCGGTGATGCTGGCCGCCAGCGTCCGGCCCGCGAGGTTGGCCGTCCCGACGCCGTCGCCGACGTACCCGCCGGCGCTGCCCAGGCCCGTGGCCGGGTCGTGCCGGACCGAGGCGTGCCAGTCGCGGGCGATGCCGAGCGGGCCGCCCCACGCGTGCGTGAACCGGGCCCCGGCGACCGCCGGGAACAGGTCGCGCAGGGTGGCCCGCAGGGTCCGGAACACCCCCTCGTCACCGTCGAACTCCGGCCGGATCGAGGACCCGAAGTGGTACGGCGCACCGCGTCCGCCGAAGACGAGGCGGTCGTCGGCGGTCCGCTGGCCGTAGACGACGACGTGCCGGTGGTCGGAGAACGTCTCCCCGCCCTCCAGCCCGGCCTGGTCCCAGAACCGGGCCGGCAGCGGTTCGGTGGCGACCATGAGGGAGTAGACGGGGACGACCTCGCGCGAGCCGGTCGTGGCCGTCCACGCCTCGGTCGCCCGGACGACGTGCCGGGCCCGCACGGTGCCGCGGTCGGTGCGGACCCGCCCCGCCGCGACCTCGGTCGCCCGGGTGCCCTCGACGATGCGGCCGCCGCGACGCTCCACGGCCTCGGCCAGACCGCGCGCCAGGCGCAACGGGTGCAGGCGCGCGCAGTCCGGGGTGGAGGTGGCGCCCAGGGCCCGCGTCATGCCGACGGTCTTGCGGGTCTGCTCGGCGTCCAGCAGGCGAAGCCGTTCCGGGGAGCCGGCGCGTTCGTCGGCCTCGACCTCGGCCCGCGCGCGGGCCAGCTGCGGTGCGCTGCGCGCCACGACGACGGTGCCGCCGCGGCGGAAGTGGCAGTCGATCCCCTCGGCCAGCACGACGCGCTCGACCTCGTCGATCGTCGCGCGCATGGCCGCACGCATGGCGCGGGCCGCCGCGGGACCGTGCTCGGCCGCGAGGGCGCCCTCCCCCTGGGGCAGCAGGGCGGAGCACCAGCCGCCGTTGCGACCGCTCGCCCCGAAGCCGACGCGTTCGGCCTCGACGACCAGCACGGAGGCACCGGGGTCGTGCTCGAGCACGTGGTACGCGGTCCACAACCCGGTGTACCCGGCACCGACGACGCACACGTCGACCTCGGTGTCACCGTCGAGGGGTTCGCGGTGCGGACCCGGCGGAGCGGTGTCCTCCCAGAGCGAGCGCACGCTCACAGCAGTCGGCCCGCCTCGACGAGCACGGACCGCAGGCGCTGCTCGATCTCGTCGAAGTCCGACGGTCCGACGACCAGCGGCGGGGCGAGCTGGATGACGGGGTCCCCGCGGTCGTCGGCGCGGCAGTACAACCCGGCCTCCCACAGGGCCGGGGAGAGGAACCCGCGCAGGAGGCGCTCGGACTCGGCGTCGTCGAAGGTCGCCCGCGTCGCCTGGTCCTTGACGAGTTCGATGCCGTAGAAGAACCCGGCCCCGCGCACGTCACCGACGATCGGCAGGTCCAGCAGGCGTTCCAGCGCCTGCCGGAACAGCGGCGCGTTCTCGTGGACGTGCTGGACGAGACCCTCGCGTTCGAAGATGTCGAGGTTGGCCATCGCGACGGCCGCCGAGACGGGGTGCCCGCCGAACGTGTAGCCGTGCGCGAACACCTGTCCCTGCGCGCGGAACGGTTCGAAGATGCGGTCGGAGGCGATGAGGGCCCCGAGCGGGGAGTACCCGCTGGTCAGCCCCTTGGCGCACGTGATGATGTCCGGGACGTAGTCGAAGTCCTTGCACGCGAACAGCTCACCGATCCGGCCGAAGGCACAGATCGTCTCGTCGCTGACGAGCAGGACGTCGAGTTCGTCGCAGATCTCGCGCAACCGCTCGAAGTACCCCGGCGGCGGCGGGAAGCAGCCGCCGGCGTTCTGGACGGGTTCGACGAACACCGCGGCGACGGTGTCGGCACCCTCGAACTCGATGGCCTCCCCCACCCGGTCCGCCGCCCAGCGGCCGAACGCCTTGGCGTCCTCGCGCAGGTGTTCGGGCGCACGGTAGGAGTTCGTGTTGGGGGCGCGGAAGGTCCCCGGCACGAGGGGTTCGAACTCTGCCTTGACCCCGGGGATGCCCGTGATGGACAGCGCGCCGTGGGTGGTGCCGTGGTAGGCGATGGAGCGGCTGACGACCTTGTGCTTGCCGGGTTTCCCGACCCGCTTGTAGTACGCCTTCGCGAGCTTCCAGGCCGTCTCGACGGCCTCGCTGCCGCTGGTGGTGAAGAAGACGCGGTTCAGGTCCGCGGGTGCTTCGTGGGCGAGGCGTTCGGCGAGGTCGATCGCGGCCGGGTGGGCGTAGGACCACAGGGGGAAGAACCCCAGCGTGGAGGCCTGCCGAGCGGCGGCCTCGGCCAGTTCGGTGCGGCCGTGGCCGACCTGGACGGTGAAGAGGCCGGCGAGCCCGTCGATGTACTCCCGGCCGTGGGAGTCCCAGATGCGGGCGCCCTCACCGCGGACGATGACGGGCACCTCCTCACCGGCGTCGAAGGGCGCGTGCCGTGTGAAGTGCATCCACAGGTGGTCACGGGCGGCCACGGAGCGGTCCGTGCCGCGCGGGGTGGTCGCGAGGTGGCTGGACATGGCCGGAGACTAGACCGGCCGGTACAGTTGCCACAAGGATCCCGTCGCTCAAAGGCGGCGGAACCACGGATTCGTCAGCGCGTACCCCAGTTGTAGAGCTGTTTGCGCAGGCTCAGGTAGACGAAGGTCTCGGTCGCGACGACGCCCGGGATCGCGCGGATCTTGGCGTTGATGAGCTCGAGCAGCCCGTCGTCGTCCTCGCAGACCGCCTCGACGATGACGTCGAAGGACCCCGCCGTGACGACCACGTAGTCGATCTCGGGGACCTCGGCGAGCCGGTCGGCGACGATGCGGGTGTCCCCTTCGGCGCGGATGCCGATCATCGCCTGCCGGGCGAACCCGACCTGCACCGGGTCGGTCACGGCGACGATCTGCACCACGCCGCTGTCGAGGAGCCGCTGCACGCGCTGGCGGACCGCGGCCTCGGACAGCCCGACGACCTTGCCGATCGCCGCGTAGGACATCCGCCCGTCCTCCTGCAGGACCTCGATGATGCGCTTGGACAGGTCGTCGAGGGCGAGCGCGGGCTGGCGGCTGGGCACGGACCGATGCTACGCGAAACCCCTTGTCGCGCCGGGAGACGACGCGGTACAACTCGGCGGGTGCCGTTCCTCACCGCGAGTTCACCGGCCGTCGACGACTCCCTGCGCGCAGTCGCCAGCACCCCGTTCTGGCTCGACGACCCCGGTCGGCCCGACCCCGAACCTCCCCTCATCACCGGCACCCGCGCCGACCTCGTGGTCGTCGGTGGGGGCTTCACCGGACTGTGGACGGCCCTGCGCGCCAAGGAGCGCGACCCCGACCGCGACGTCCTGCTGCTCGAGGGGGCCTGGATCGGCTGGGCCGCCTCGGGCCGCAACGGCGGGTTCATCGACGCGAGCCTCACCCACGGCCGCAGCAACGGCGAACTGCACCTGCCCGCCGAGGTGGACCGCCTCGACGCCCTCGGGCTCGCCACCCTCGACGGGTTGCAGGAGGCCGTGGGCCGCTACGGCTGGGACTGCGCCTTCGAGCGCACGGGCGGGCTGTCGGTGGCGACCGAGGCGTACCAGGTCGACCAGTTGCGGGGTGAACCCGGGTTCCTCGACACCGCCGCCGTCCGCGCACAGGTGGACTCGCCGACCTACCTCGCCGGCGTCTGGACGCGCGACGACACGGCGCTGGTGAACCCCGCGCGGTTGTGCTGGGAGATGAAGCGGACCTGCCTCGAGCTCGGCGTGCGGATCGCGGAGCACACCGCGGTGCGCGGAATCTCCTCGACGGCGCACGACGTCGTCCTGCGCACGGCCGGCGGGGACGTGCACGCCCGGCGGGTCGCCTTGGGCACCAACGTGTTCCCGGCGCTGCTCCAGCGGTACCGGTGGCACACGATCCCCGTCTACGACTACGCCCTCGTCACCGAACCGCTCTCGGGCGAGCAGCTCGCGGCGATCGGCTGGCGCAACCGGCAGGGCATCGGCGACCTCGGGAACCGCTTCCACTACTACCGGCGGACGGCCGACGACCGCGTCCTGTTCGGCGGGTACGACGCCGTCTACCACTACGGCCGGCGCCTGTCGGCCGAGTACGACCAGAACCCCGCCTCGTTCCGCACGCTCGCCGCGCACTTCCAGCAGACGTTCCCGCAACTGGAGGGCGTGCGCTTCACCCACGCGTGGGGCGGCGCGATCGACACCTGCACGCGGTTCTTCCCGTTCTTCGGAACGGGTCACGGCGGCCGGGTCGCGCACGTCGCCGGCTACACGGGGCTGGGGGTCGGGATGACGCGGTTCGCCGCGGACGTCCTCCTGGACCTCCTGGCCCGCGAGGAGGAGGGTCCGACCGAACTCACCGAACTCGAGCTCGTCCGGACCCCGCCCGTGCCCTTCCCGCCCGAACCGCTGGCCTGGGGCGGGGTCGAGGTGACGACCCGGTCGCTGGACCACGCCGACCGGAACGAGGGGCAGCGCAACGTGTGGCTGCGGACGCTCGACCGGCTGGGGCTCGGTTTCGACTCCTGACCACGGGGACCACCCGGCCCCGCGCTCGTCGAGCGCGGGGCCGGGGCCGGTTCAGGACTCCAGGTTCGCCATGACGTGCTTGACGCGCGTGTAGTCCTCGAACCCGTACATCGACAGGTCCTTGCCGTACCCGGACTGCTTGAACCCGCCGTGCGGCATCTCCGCGACGAGCGGGATGTGCGTGTTGATCCAGACGCAGCCGAAGTCCAGGGCCGCCGACATCCGCATCGCCCGGCCGAAGTCCTTCGTCCAGACGCTGGAGGCCAGACCGTACTTCGTCCCGTTCGCCCAGCGCAGCGCCTCGTCCTCGTCGCTGAACCGCTGCACGGTGATGACGGGGCCGAAGACCTCGTTCTGGACGATCTCGTCGTCCTGACGCAGCCCGGACACGACGGTGGGTGCGTAGTAGAACCCGTCGGCGAGCGTCCCCGTGCCCCGGGCCCCGCCGGCACCCAGCACGGCGTGGTCGGGCAGCCGGTCGACGAAACCGGACACCTGCCGCAGCTGGTTCGGGTTGTTGACGGGACCGACCGCGGTGTCGGGGTCGTCCGGCAGGCCGATGCGGGTGGCCCGCGCCTGTTCCGACAGCGCCGCGACGAAGTCGTCGTGCACGCGCGGGGCGACGAGCACGCGCGTGGCCGCCGTGCAGTCCTGGCCGGCGTTGAAGTACCCGGCGCCCGCGATGGCCTCCGCCGCAGCGGCGACGTCGGCGTCGTCGAACACCACGACGGGCGCCTTGCCGCCGAGTTCGAGGTGCACGCGCTTGAGGTCGTGCGAGGCAGACTCGGCCACCTGCATGCCCGCGCGGATGGACCCGGTGATGGCCACCAGACCCGGCGTCGGGTCCTGCACGAGCGCCCGGCCCGTCTCGCGGTCCCCGCAGACGACGTTGAGGACGCCCGGCGGCAGGACCTCGTTCGCGACCTGCGCGAGCAGCACCGTGGAGGCCGGGGTCGTGTCGGACGGCTTGAGCACCACGGTGTTCCCGGCCGCGAGCGCCGGCCCGATCTTCCAGACGGCCATCATGAGCGGGTAGTTCCACGGCGTCACCTGGCCGACGACGCCGATGGGTTCGCGGCGCACCCACGACGTGTGCCCGGCGAGGTACTCCCCGGCGGCCCGGCCCTCCAGGACGCGGGCGGCGCCGGCGAAGAACCGGAGCTGGTCCACGGCCGGGGGCAGTTCCTCGGTGCGGGTGAGGGCGACGGGTTTGCCCGTGTTGCGGACCTCGGCGGTGACGAACTCCTCGGCGCGGGACTCGATCGCGTCGGCGAGGTCGAGGAGGAACTTCTGCCGCTCGGCCGGCGTCGTCCGGCCCCACGACGTGAACGCCGAGGAGGCGGCCGCGTAGGCGGAGCGGACGTCCTGCTCCGAGGACAGCGGGGCCGTCGCGTAGGCGGTGCCGGTCGAGGGGTCGACGACGTCCGTCGTGCGACCGTCGGCGGCGGGGACGGTCTGGCCGCCCACGACGTTGGACAGCGTCTGCATCAGTTGGTCTTCCCTCCGGTGGGAGCGGGCTGGTGGCAGTGCGGCCCCGCGGGGGCCGGTGCGTCGAGGGCGGGGTTGCGGTCGAAGAACCCCGACGGCTTGAGCCGGAACGCGACGGCGTCCTGCGGCATGACGGGCCAGTCCTCCACGCGGGGCACGTGGTGGATGCCGAACACGTGCCACAGCACGACGTCGGTGTCCTCGAGGGGTTCGTCGTCGGCGGTCCAGCGGGTCATGCCCTCGTCGCCGGAGCTCTGCGTCGGGTGCTCGCCGGCGGGCCACAGCTCGTCGTCGTGGTGCCGGGTGACCCAGACGTCGTGGCCGATGACGGGGGCCCGCAGGAACTGCGGGGCGTCGGGGGCGAACAGGTGCGGGATCGCGTCGGGGGTCGTCAGCTTGTACGCCGTGGGCGTCCCGACCGCGTTCGTGCGCCGGGTGCTCGCGACCTTCCAGACGCGCTGCTTCTGCCAGTCGACGTCGCGGCCGGCCTCGCGTTCGGACCGGACGGGGGTCGAGGTCGTCGTCAGCGCGAGGCCGTGCGGGTTGTCCGGTCCGGTCGGCGCGACGTGGGTGTCGACCTCGTGGACGGTGGCGTGCTGCCCGTCCACGTCGAGGTCGAGGCGGGCGACCAGGAAGTGCTGGTGGATCGGCGCGTAGGTCCGCTCGTCGACGAGGACCCCGGTGGCCGGGGTCGGGGCTCCCTCGGGCAACGGCGTCGTGACCATGATCCCCGTCGCCCGCACCTCGCACTCGATCGTGCCGTCGAGGTAGAGGCGCCAGTAGACGAGGTACTCGTAGTTCGCGACCGTGGCGTGGAACGAGACGACCATGCGCCGCGAGCGCCGCACCTGGGCACCGGCGCGTTCGTCGACGTGCTTCCACAGGACGGCGTCGTCCTCCTCGTGCAGGCAGATCGCCTGCGGCACGGTGTACGGCTCGCCGTGGGAGTCGGTCAGGACGGCGTCGACGTAGCGGATCTCGCCGAGGCAGTCGCAGCCGAGCTCCAGCGACGTCGTCATGTACCCCAGGCCCCACTCCCCGATGTCGTAGGCGGTGCGGCGGCGGTGGTCGAAGGAGGGGTCGCGGTAGGGGACGACCATCTCGGCGAACGAGAGCCGGTAGCCGATCTCGCGACGCTCGTCGCCGTCCTGCCAGCCGAGCTGGTGCAGCACGAGGCCCTCGCGGTGGGTGAACCCGAGCCGCACGGACCAGTTCGCCCACCGCAGCTCACCGTCGTCGCTGAGGGTGAAGGACGGCCCGTCGGGTTGGGTGATGTCGAGGGCGCGCAGGTCGGTGCGCCCGGCGATGCCGGTGAGGGCCGGGTCGTACTCCCCGCGGGTCGGCGCGTCGGGGGCGGCGGGCGCCTCCTCGACGTCGAGGAGTTCGTAGGTGTTCATGTCGACGATGAACTTCAGGCCGCTGACGGGGTGCGCGTAGGGGCTGCCACCGGTGGTCTCGCGCCGCCACACGTCGACCCAGCCGAGCCGCCGGTCGCGCCACTGCTCCGGCATGACGGCCGCGCCGAAGGTCCAGGTGTCGAGCAGGACGAGGTCGAGGTCGGTGATCCCGCGGGCCGCGAGCGCCTGCACGACACGGGGTTCACGCTTGAGGGCGACCTCGGCGTCGTGGAACTCGTCGAGCGTGAAGTTCGGGGTGACGCCCGGCACGTGCTCGAACCGTTCCACCGTCCCGGCGACGAGGTCGACGAGGACGTCGTGGGTCCGGCCGTCGGCCCGGTCCCAGACGATCGAGCGGGCCCGCCGGGGAACGTCGTCGCCGGGTCGCCAGGCCAGGACGTCGGCCTTGGGCGGTTCGGCGAGCACGACGCCGGCGAAGCGCATCGAGGGGGCCAACCGGCCGCTCCCCCGCAGCACCTCGAGGTTGCGGCCGAACTCCTCGGCGCTCAGCGGGACCAGCGGGTGCGCCGGCACGGCAGTCCTCCTCCATCGGTGGGCTCCATCGGCTGATGGGCGGCCAGTCTGACGGAGAGCCCTGGGCGAGTCCAGCCAGACCCACGTTTTCCGTCGCGTCGGCGGGCCTTGACGACGGATTCCGCGAGCACGTCACTTCGCGCTGCTAGGGTCACCCGGTTTGCCCCCTCCCGACGTCAGGAGCCCCGATGGCACGTGCCGCCCACCCCCCGAGCCCCGCGCTCACCACCACCGCGACCGGCAAGGGACTGCAGACGGGGGCGCTCGGACTGTGGGGCAACACGGTCATCGGCCTCGGTGCCACCGCTCCCGTCTACAGCCTCGCCGCCACGCTCGGGTACGTCGTCCTCGCCGTGCACGACAAGGCGCCCGCGATGTTCCTCGTGGCGTTCGTGCCGATGCTGCTCGTGGCGGTCGCCTACCGCGAGCTCAACCGCGCGGCGCCCGACTGCGGGACGACGTTCACCTGGGGCACCAAGGCGTTCGGGCCGTGGGTCGGCTGGATGGGCGGCTGGGGCGTGGCCGTCTCCGCGATCATCGTCCTGGCCAACGTCGCGGAGATCTCCGCCGTCTACACGCTGCGCTTCCTCGGTCTCGACGGCGCGGCGGAGAGCCTGCCGCTGCGGGTCGGGCTCGGCCTGGTGTTCATCGTGGGGATGACGTGGGTCAGCTACCGCGGCATCGTCCTCTCCGAACGCCTGCAGAACGTGTTGATCGTCGTGCAGTTCGCGGTGCTGGGGGTCGTGTCGGTCGGCGCGCTGTACCTCGTCCACAGCGGGGGCGCCGGGGAGCAGGCCGTGCGGCCGACGTGGGACTGGTTCTCCCCGTTCGGGGTGAGCGGCTCGGCCCTGGCGGAGGCCGTCATCCTCTGCATCTTCATCTACTGGGGCTGGGACGCGTGCCTGGCCGTCAGCGAGGAGACCCGCGACGCCGACCGCACCCCGGGCCGCGCCGCCCTGCTGGCCACCGTGATCCTCGTCGTGACGTACGTCCTCGTCGCCGTCGCGGTGCAGGCGTACGCCGGGTTCGGGACCACGGGCATCGGGCTGAACAACCCCGAGAACGCCGACGACGTCCTGTCCACCCTCGGCGCCCCCGTCGGCGGGGCCGTCCTGTCCGGGCTGCTGCTCGTGACCGTCGCCATCTCGGCCGCGTCCTCGACGCAGACGACGATCCTGCCGACGGCCCGCGGGACCTTGTCGATGGCCGTGTACGGCGCGCTGCCGCAGCGGTTCGCACAGGTCCACCCGCGGTACCGGACGCCCTCGTTCGGGACCCTCGTCATGGGTGCGGCCGCCGTCGCGTTCTACCTCGTGCTGAGCCTGGTGAGCCAGGACGCGTTGCAGGACTCGATCGCCTCGCTCGGGCTGGCCGTCGCGTTCTACTACGGCATCACGGCGTTCTCGTGCGTGTGGTTCTTCCGGCGGACGCTGACCCGCTCGGTGCGGGACCTGGTGCTGCGCGGGGTGTTCCCGGCCCTCGGCGGGCTGGCGATGCTGTGGGCGTTCGTCCAGAGCAGCATCGACATGCTGTCCCCCGACTACGGGTTCACGACGTTCGGGCCGGTCGGCGGCGTGTTCGTCATCGGCGTCGGGATGCTCGCCCTCGGTGTGCCGCTGATGCTGTTGTGCGCGGCGCGGCTGGGCGCGTTCTTCCGCGGCGAGACGCTCGACGCGGACACCCCCGTCCTCGTCCCCGACACCGGGCAGCCGCCCGTCGGCGGCCTCTGAGGGGCCCCCGCGGGGTCGGGCTCGTTGACGCAACCGGCTCATAGGTCGAGCCCGTCGCGTCGACGAGCATCCCCGCGGAGCGGGGTTGGGCTCGTAGACGCATCCGGCTCATTGGGTGAGCCCGTCGCGTCTACGAGCCACCCCCGGAGGGCGCGCGTCAGGTGAGGACGCGGCGGACGGCGAGGTCGGCGTCGAGGACGACGGCGCCGCCGCGGGCGCCGGGTTCGAGGTGCCCCACGTCGGTCCGGCCCAGGAGCCGGGCCGGGGTGGCGGTGACGGCGTCGAGGGCGTCCTCGAACTCCAGTCCGGCCTGCGTGACGGCGAACCGCAGGGCGCGGTCGAGGGTCAGGGTGCTCCCCGCGATCGACCCGCCACCGGCGAGCCGCGCCACCCCGTCGACGACGTCGACGTCGAGGTCGCCGAGGCGGTAGCGGCCGTCGGCCGACCCCGTCGCGGCCATGGCGTCGGTGACGAGGGCGACCCGCCCGCGGCCCGCGCGGCGGGCGGCGAGCGCGACGACGAGCGGGTGCAGGTGCACACCGTCGGCGATGAGTTCCACGGTGACGCGGTCGTCGTCCAGCAGAGCGGGGACGGCGCCGGGTTCGCGGTGGTGCACCGGCGGCATGGCGTTGAACAGGTGCGTCGCCCACCGGGCGCCCGCGTCGACGGCGCGCTTGGTCGTGTCCGCGTCGGCACCCGTGTGGCCGATGGAGGCGATCGTCCCGGCCGCGGTGATCTGCTGCACCGCAGCCAGTCCGCCGGGCAGTTCGGGCGCGATCGTCACCATTCGCACGAGCCCGGTGCGCAGGAACATGTCGAGGTCGGCGGGGTCGGGATCACGCAGCAGCCCCGGCGCGTGCGCCCCGCGGTGGTCCGGGCTCAGCCAGGGCCCCTCGAGGTGGACGCCGGCGAGTTCCCCGTCGGTCACGAGGTCGGCGAGGGCGTCCACGGTAGCGGCGAGCTCGTCGAGCGGACCGGTGACCAGGCTCGCGACGAGGGTCGTCGTCCCGTGAGCGCGGTGGGTGGCGGCGACGGTGCGGGCCGCCGTGAGGGCGTCGCCGCCGCGGCCGCCGAAGCTGGCACCACCGCCCCCGTGGCAGTGGACGTCGACGAATCCGGGGACGACGTGCGCGCCTTCGACGTCCTCGTCCGCGGCCGGCGCGGGGCCCGTCCCCACGGCCACGACCTCGCGGCCGTCCAGCAGGGCCCAGCCGCCGGGCAGCACCCGGGAGCCGGTGTGGACGGTGCCCCGCGCCAGGACGGTCATCGGGTCTCGGTGACCTTGCGCAGTCCGCGCGGCGCGTCGGGGTCCAGGCCCCGGGCGACGGCCATCTCCAGGGCCAGGCGCTGCAGCGGGACGATCTGGACGACCGGCGCGAGGTCCTCCGGCATCCCGGTGGGCAGCCCGAGGCGCACGGTCGCGTCGGGCGCGAGGCCCTCGGGGGCGACGGCGCAGACGTCCGCGCCCCGGTCGCGCAGGGCCTGCAGCACCGGGGCCATCGCCTCCCCGCCGCGGCCCTGCGGGACGACGGCGATGACGGGGCGGTCCGCGTCGACCATGGCCAGGGGGCCGTGCATGAGGTCGGCCGCCGAGAACGCCTGCGCCGACAGGTACGACGTCTCCATGAGCTTCAGCGCGGCCTCGCGCGCCGTCGGGTAGGAGTACCCGCGGGCGGTGACGACGAGGCGGTCGACGAAGCGGTACCGCGCGGCGACGTCGGGGACGTCGGTGGCGGAGACGGCCTGCTCGAGGAACCCGGGCAGGGCCTTCGCGGGGGTGAGGTCCCCGCCGCGCCAGGTCGTCACGAGCAGCCACAGCGTGAGGAGCTGGGCGGTGTAGCTCTTCGTCGCGGCGACGGCGAGCTCCGGACCGGCGTGCACGTCGAGGTGGTGCTCGGCGGCCTGGGCCAGCGGCGAGGCCGGGTTGTTCGTCACGGCGAGGGTGGTGGCGCCGGCGCGACGGGCCGCGGCGGTCGACTCGACGAGGTCGGGCGAACCACCGGACTGGCTGATGCTGATCCACAGCACGTCCCGCAGGTCCGGGGTCGCCTCGTACACGGTGAGCGTCGAGGTGGAGGTGAGCCCGCAGGGCAGGCCGAGCCCGATCTCGAGGAGGTACTTCGCGTACAGCGCGGCGTGGTCGCTCGTCCCGCGGGCGGTGAGCAGGACGGCGCGGGGCGCCTTGTCGCGCAGGATCCCCGCGATGCGGGCGAGCTCACCGTCGGCGGCGGTGAGGATCCGGTCCGCGACGGCGGGCTGTTCGGCGATCTCGGAACGGACGAGGTGGCCACGGGCGGGGCTCAACGGGGCTCCAGACGGGGTGACGAGGGTTCCGGTGAAGGAAGTTGACACGACGGTAGCGCCCGACGAAAGTTCTCGCCAGACCCTGGACGGAGACCCGTGACCGCACCCGACCCCGCAGCCCTGCGCGCCCACCTGCTCGCCGCCGTCCCCGCGGCCACGGCGTCCGGGGCCAGGGTCCTCACCACACTGCTCGAGGACCCGGTGGCGGCCGCGCACCTCACCGTCACCGACCTCGCCGCCCGCACGGGCACGAGCGAGGCGACCGTCGTCCGGACGGCCCGCTCGCTCGGGTTCGCCGGCTACCCGCAGCTGCGGTTGGCGCTCGCGGCCGCCGGACCGGCCCCGGCACCCGCGGCCCTCTTCACCGAGTCCCCCGAGGACGCCCCCGACCTCGCCGGGGTCGTCGCGACGCTCACCGCCCTGGAGAGCGAGGCCCTGCACGCCACCGCCCGCACCCTCGACCTCGCCGCCCTCGACGCGGCCGCCGACACCGTCCACCGGGCGCGGGCCGTCGACTGCTGGGGCATCGGCGCCTCGGGGTTGCTGGCCGCCGACTTCGACCACAAGGCCGTCCGCGCCGGACTACTGACGCGGTTGCGGACCGAGGGGCACGCGGCCCTCGTCAGCTCCGAGACCCTCGGCCCCGACGACACCGCGCTCGTCGTCAGCCACTCCGGGCGCACCCCGGACGTCGTCGCCGCGGCCGGGCGGGCGCGGGCCCGCGGGGCGGTCGTCGTGGCCGTGACGAGTTCCGGGACGTCCCCCCTGACCGAGACCGCCGACCACGTGCTCGTCGCGACGGGCCGCGAAACCGCCTACCGCGCAGGGGCGATGGCGAGCCGGGCCGCGACGGCGCTCGTCCTGGACTGCCTCTACGTGGCCGTCGTGCAGCGCCTCGGCGACCGCGCGGGCGATGCGTTGCAGCGCACCTACCGCGCCGTCGAGGAACCCCGGTCGGCCGACGGCGGGCGGCCGCGCCTGCGCCGGTAGGGACACCCTCCGCCCGTTCTTGACCAATCGGTCCAGCTCGTCCTACGGTTTGGGACCAAGCAGTCCACAACCGAACGGAGCTCGACCGTGAACGCAGCACTCACCGGCAGGACGGCCCTCGTCACCGGCGGCACCTCGGGGATCGGGCTCGCCGTCGTCCGCCGGTTCGCCGCCGAAGGCGCCCACGTCGTCGTGACCGGCCGGCGGCAGGCCCCGCTCGACGCCGTCGCGGGAGAACTCGGCGACGCCGTGACGACGGTGCGGGCCGACGTCTCCGACCCCGCCGGGGTGACGACGCTGTTCGAGGCCGTCGCCGCCCGCGGGACCGGGTTGGACGCCGTCCACGCGAACGCCGGTCCGGGTGAGTTCAAACCCCTCGCCGAGGTGAGCGCCGCCGACGTCGACACCACCTTCGGCACGAACGTGCGCGGCACCACGCTGACCGTGCAGGGCGCCCTGCCGTTCCTGAACCCCGGTGCCGCGATCGTCGTGACGGGCTCCACCGCCGGTTCGGGGCGGGAGCGGAACTTCGGCCTGTACGGCGCGTCCAAGGCGGCCGTCGCAACGCTGACCCGCACCTGGGCCGCCGAACTGGCCCCGCGCGGTGTCCGCGTCAACACCGTCGTCCCGGGTCCCACGCAGACGCCCGGTCTGACCGGACTGGCCCCGGGCCACGAGGACGCGCTCCTGGAGCAGATCGCCGCCGGCGTCCCGCTGGGTCGCGTCCTGCGCGCCGAGGAGGTCGCCGCCGCCGTCCTCTTCCTCGTCTCCGACGAGAGCTCGGCCATGACCGGCAGCGAGGTCGTCGTCGACGGCAGCGTCTCCGTCGCCTGACCGCAGGCCGCTGAGACCATGGTGGGCGCGACGACCGAGGACCCGAAGCAGAGGACCACCATGCCCAGACCCCGCACGTTCGACGAGGACGACGTCATCGACCGCGCCCGGAAGGCCTTCGCCGAGACGGGTTTCGCCGGCACGTCCCTCGACACCCTCCTCGAGGCCACGGGGCTGGCCCGGCAGAGCCTGTACAACGCCTTCGGCGGCAAGAAGGAACTGTTCATGCGGGCGTTCCTCAGCGACACGGCCGAGGCGGTCGAGGCCGTCGAGTCCGTCCGGCACGGGGAGGACAGCCCCATCACCCGGATCCGGCGGCAACTCGTCAAGGTCGCCGTGGAGCACGGCGAGGCGAAGGCGGCTCCGTCCCTGTTCACGAAGGCGGCCGTCGAGCTCTCGTCGCACGACCCGGAGGTGGCCTCCGCGGTCGCGACCGCCTTCGACGTCATGAGCCGGCACTACGCCGCCTGCATCGCCGAGGCCCAGGGCGCCGGTGAGATCGACGCGGGCGCCGACGCGGACTCCCTGGGAACCTACTTCTGCGCCGTCATCGAGGGAATGTCCACCCTCGGAGGAGCCGGCGTCCCCCGGGCGACGCTGCTCGACATCGGGCTCACGAGCCTGACCGCGGTCCCGGTCACCGACCTCGGGCGCGAGCACCTCGGCACGGGCGAGGGCGACTGGTCCTGAGGGAGGGTCCGAGGGTTGACTACGGCTGTGCTCATCGTCCTGTCAGGCCTGCCGGGGAGCGGGAAGACGTCCCTCGCCCGCGCCCTCGTCGCCGCCGCCCACGCCGTCCACGTCCGGCTCGACACGGTCGAGCAGGCGCTCGTCGACGCCGGCGCCGCAACCCACCCCGTCGGGCCGGTGGGGCACTACGTCGCCCGGGCAGTGGCGGGCGACCTGCTGCGGCAGGGGCACCTCGTCGTCGCCGACGGCGTGAACCCGCTGCCGGTCACGCGCGAGCTGTGGTGGGACGTGGCCCGCAGTGCCGGGACGCCCTGGCTCGACGTCGAGGTGGTCTGCGGCGACCCGGAACTGCACCGGCGGCGCGTCGAGGCGCGGGTGGCCGACATCCCCGGCCACCCCGAACCCACGTGGGCCGACGTCGAACGCCTCGAGTTCACGCCCTGGACCACCGACGACGGGCGGGTGCGCGTCGACCTGGCCGAACTGTCACCCGCCGCCGCGGCCGCCGCGGTCCTGGCCCGGGGGCAGTCCTCCCGGACGATGCCGACCCCGGGGTCGGCGGCGGAGTAGGCCTCCTCCGCCTGCCTGGCGTTCCTCGTCGGTGCCGTCGGTCGTCGGAGCCGAGCACCGCACGGGCCTCGCGAGGGGGCTCAGCGGACCGCGGCGAACAGCAGGCTGTCGCGGCGTTCGCCGGCGACCACGACGTGGGAACGCAGCAACCCCTCGTACTGCATCCCGATCTTCTCCAGCACCCGCCGGGACCCGGAGTTCTCGGGGCGGCACGTCGCCTCGACCCGGGCCAGACCCGCTCGGGTGAGAGCGAACCCCAGCACTGCCTCCGCGGCCTCCGTCGTGATGCCCTGCCCCCACCGGTCACGGCGCAGGACGTACCCCATCTCACCGCGGGCGTTCTCCCTGCTCCGGACGCTGAGTGCCACGGTGCCGACGAGGTCCCCGTCGAGGTCGACCGCCCAGGTCCAGACGTCCCTGGCCCCGTCGTCGACGGCCGACCGGACGGCCTCGGCGACGAAGGCCCGGGTGTCCTCGGGGGAGTTCGGCCCCCACGTGACGAACCGGCAGACCTCGGGGTCACCGGCGTACCGGTGGACGGCCTCCCCGTCGCCGGGCGCGAACGCCCGCAACCGCAACCGCGCCGTCGTGAGTTCCTCCACCGGCCCAGTCCAGCGCAGCCTGCGCGCGCCGTCCACCCCCCCGGTCAGCGGGGCCGGAACTCCAGCAGGACCGTCCGCTGACCGGAGTCCTCCCCGACGGCGCCCGTCGGCGTGAAACCCGCCCGGCACCAGGCCGCCAGGGCCCGGCGGTTCTCCTCGGCGGGATCGGCGGTCACCGACGTCCACCCCCGCCGCACCAGGTCACCCGCGAGCAGCCGCGCTGCGACCGGACCGGTACCGCGGCCCTGCTGGTCAGCAGCGAGGAAGAGGTCGAGGCCGCCGACCCCCGGACGGTCCGGCTCCTGCCACGCCTGCAGGACGCCGACCGGCCCGTCCACCGTCTCGACGACGAAGACCGCGACGTCCGGTTCCCTGGCGCCGCAGTACTTCTCGAGAACCTCCCCGCGCGGGACGGGGCGCCCACCCCACCACCGGTGCACGGCGGGATCCGCGAGCCACGCCGTGATGCGGTCGACGTCGTCGGTCGTGCTGCGGCGCAGCACGACCCCGTCCCCCGTCAGCCGCAGCGGGACGGGGCGACCGGGCAGGCCCAGAGCCCGTCGGACGTCGTGCAGGTGGTGGAAGGCGTCGTGGGCGTTGTTGCCCGCGACGTCCACGGCGCGCTGCTCGCCGCGGGTGACGTGCCGCAGGACGGCGCCCTGGTCCAGACCCGCCCGGAGCACCTCGCCCCACGCGGAGGCGCTGTGCCGCAACGACCACAGCGCGCCCGTCGCGGCGACCGCGTCGTACGCCCGGGCACGACCGAGGGCGTCGGGGTCGTAGGCACCGACCGTCCGGTCCTCCCCCGCGAGGGCCTCGGCCAACCGTTCCGCCCACTGCCGCAGGTTGTCCCCCACGTGCGCGACGTAGCCGGCGACCGTCCAGCCGTGGTCGGGGTGCCGGGTCGACCCGTCACGACCGGCGAGGGCGTGGGCGAACTCGTCGGCGACACCCTCGACGAACGTGACGGCCCTCTCAGGGCCCGGCCAGCCCCATCCGCACTCGCGGCAGGGGTTCCCGTACCGGGCCGCACCCCAGGTCTCGCCCTCGGGGAGGGGGTTCACGGCAGGGTGAGGACCACGGGACCGTCGGCCGTGACCGCGACGGTGTGCTCCTCGTGCGCACCGCGACTGCCGTCGACGCTGCGCATGGTCCAGCCGTCGGGGTCGGTGCGGTAGCCGGGGTTGCCGCCGGCGGTGAACCACGGTTCGATGGCGATGACGAGGCCGGGTTTCAGCGTCAGTCCCCGACCGGCGCGGCCGTCGTTGGGGACGGAGGGGTCCTCGTGCATCGTGTGCCCGACCCCGTGACCACCGAACTCGGTGTTCACCCCGCAGCCGTACGCGTGGCCGACGGCGCCGATGGCTGCGGAGATGTCACCGACCTTGCCCCCGGGGACCGCGGCGGCGATGCCGGCGGCGAGGGCTTCCCGCGTCGCGGCGACGAGGGCCTCGTCCTCGGGTCGGGGCGTGCCGACGCTGAAGGTGGTCGCGGAGTCGCCGGCCCAGCCGTCCAGGACGGCGCCGCAGTCGACGCTCAGCAGGTCCCCGTCGCGCAGCGCGTAGGTCCCCGGGATGCCGTGCAGGACGGCGTCGTTGACGGAGGCGCAGATGACGCCGGGGAACGGGGAGTCCGCGAACCGCGGCTGGTAGCCGAGGAACGGCGACGTCGCCCCGGCGGAGAAGATCACCTCGCGCGCGACGGCGTCGAGCTCGTCGAGGCGCACGCCCACGGCGGCCGCCTCCCGCACGGCGACGAGGGCCTGGCCGACGATCCGGCCGGCGGCGCGCATGGCCTCGACCTCGCCGCGCGTCTTGAGTTCCACCACGAGATCCTCCTGGGAAAACTATCCCGGTATTGTTGTCCCGGTATTAGTATCACGCCATGGTCCGTCCCCCGCTGCCCGACGAGGTGCGCGCCCGTGGCCGCCGCCTCGGAGAACTGCTCCGCACGGCGCGCGGGAACCGCACGGTCCCCCAGGTGTCGGCGCTGTCCGGCGTCCCCGCCGAGACGCTGCGCAAGATCGAGGCCGGACGGGTGCCGACGCCCGCGTTCTTCACCGTCGTCGCCCTCGCCGAGGCGCTGGACCTTCCGCTCACCGCCGTCGTGGAGCACTGCACCCCACCGGTTCCCGCCGTGGAGGGGGTCGCGTGAGCACCCTCCCCGACCTGCTCCCCGGCCTGCTGACGGACACCGCCTCCCGGGACGCCGTCGCGACGGACCGCTCCGGCCACCGTCCCGCGACGCTGCCCGACGGCGTCGTGCGCGCCCGCGACGTCCAGGACGTCGTCGACACCCTGCGCTGGGCCACCGCCCACCGCACCCCCGTCGTCACGCGCGGCGGCGGGTCGGGGCTGGCGGCCGGGGCGAGCGCGAGCGCCGGCGAGGTCGTTCTCGACCTGTCGGGGATGGACCGGATCCTGGACCTGCGGCCGCAGGACCAGGTGGCCGTCGTCGAACCCGGCGTCATCACGGCGCACCTGGACGCCGCGGCCGCGGAGCACGGGTTGTTCTACGCCCCCGATCCCGCGAGCGCCGCGATCTCGACGATCGGCGGCAACATCGCCACCAACGCGGGGGGGCTGCGCTGCGCGAAGTACGGCGTGACGCGCGAGGCCGTCCTCGGGCTCGACCTCGTGCTGGCCGACGGCCGCCGGGTCTCGACGGGCCGGCAGACGGTCAAGGGCGTCGCCGGGTACGACCTCACGGGGCTCGTCGTGGGATCGGAGGGGACGCTCGCCGTCGTCGTCGGCGCCACGGTCCGTCTGCGGCCCAAACCCCTCGAGACCGCCACCCTCGCAGCGCACTTCGGCGACGTCGTGGCCGCCGCGGGCGCCGCCGCCGCGATCACCGCCGCCCGGTTGCAGCCCGCCGTCCTCGAACTCGTCGACGCCGTGACGCTGGAGGCCGTCGACGCCGTGCGGGGTTCGGCGTTGCGGTCCCTGGGCGCCGCGGTCCTCGTCGTGCAGTGCGACGGCCGCGGCGCACGCGCGGACATCGACGCCGTGGCGGAGGTCGTCGCCCCGTTCGCGACGTCGTGGCGCGCGACGACGGACCCCGTCGAGGCCGAGGAACTCCTCGCCGCCCGCCGGGCGGGGCTGCCCGCGCTGGAGACGACCGGGGACGTGTTCATCGAGGACGTCGCGGTGCCCCGCTCGCAGCTGGCGGCCGCCGTGTCGGGCATCCAGGCCATCTCGGCGCGCACGGGGGTGCGCATCGCGACGATCGCCCACGCGGGCGACGGGAACCTGCACCCCATCGTCGTCGTCGAGCGGGGCGGCACCGTGACGGAGGGACCGCCGTGGGAGGCCGCGTGCGCGGTGTTCGACCTGGCGCTGGAACTGGGCGGAACCCTCACGGGTGAGCACGGGGTGGGCCTGCTGAAGCGGACGTGGCTGGCCCGCGAACTCGGCGAGGACTCCCTGGAACTGCAGCGCGGGATCAAGGCCGTGTTCGACCCGCTCGGGATCCTCAACCCCGGCAAGGGGATCTGACCCGTGACGACACGCGACCTCGACGTCGTCCTCTTCGGGGCCTCCGGGTTCGTCGGGCGCCTCACCGCGGCCCACCTCGCCGCGCACGCCCCCGCGGGGACGCGGATCGCCCTGGCGGGCCGCTCCCGGGACCGGCTCGCCGCCGTGGCCGCGGACCTGGGTCCCGTCGCCGCGGACTGGCCGCTGCTCGTGGCCGACGCCGCCGACCCGGCGTCGCTGCGCGACCTCGCGGAGTCGACGCGCGTCGTCGTCTCGACGGTCGGCCCGTACCTGCGCCACGGGCTGCCCCTGGTGGAGGCCTGTGCCCGTGCGGGCACCCACTACGCGGACCTGACCGGTGAGGTCCTCTTCGTGCGGCGCAGCATCGACGCCGCACAGGACGCGGCCCGCGAGAGCGGCGCGCGCATCGTGCACTCCTGCGGTTTCGACTCGGTCCCCTCCGACCTCGCGGTGCTCCTCGCGCACGCGTGGGCGCAGCAGAACTCCGCCGGGCCGCTCGGGAGCGCCACGCTCGAGGTCCTCTCCGCGCGAGGCGGTTTCAGCGGCGGGACGGTCGACTCGCTGCGCCTGCAGCTGGACACCGCACGCCGCGACGAGCAGGCCCGGCGGCTGGTGCGCGACCCCTACGCCCTGAGTCCGGACCGGGCCGGTGAACCCGACCTGGGCCGGCAGTCCGACGCGTTCCGCCCGCACCGGCGCGCGGAGACGGGCGACTGGGTGGCCCCCTTCGTCATGGCCTCCTACAACACGCGGGTGGTGCGGCGCAGCAACGCCCTGCTCGGCCACGCCTACGGGCAGCGGCTGCGCTACGCGGAGGTCATGGCGTTCTCGGGGCGGACGGCGGCGCTGCAGGCGGCCGCGGTGACGGGGGTGCTGGCCGGGGTCACGGGTCTGCTCGCGGTCGACCCGCTGCGGCCGCTCGTCGACCGGCTGCTGCCCTCCCCCGGCACGGGTCCCAGCGAACGCACCCGCCGCACGGGGCACTTCCGGCTCCGCCTGGACGCGCGCACGGAGTCCGGTCGTCGGACCACCGTGACGGTCGCCGCGCAGGGTGACCCGGGCTACGCCGCGACCGCGGTCATGCTCGGCGAGAGCGCCCTGGCGCTCGCCCTGGACGAGGGACTGCCCGACCGCGCCGGCGTGCTCACCCCGGCCACGGGCATCGGTGTCCCGCTCGCGGAGCGTTTGCGCCGCAAGGGCTTCACGCTCCAGGTGACCTGAGGCGGGCGCTCCACGCGAGCATCGTCGGGATCCGGCTGAACCAGCGTTCGTGCTCGGTCCACTCCGCCTCGGGGCGACCGTGCTGGGGCAGGGACGGCGGTTCGGTCAGGCCCGTGACGACGAACCCGGCGGCCGCGAGCTGCCCGACGTACCAGGACAGCGGGCGGTGGTAGTGCCGGTGGCCGCCGAAGGCCGCGATCCAGCGCTCCTCGTGGTCGAGGTAGCCACCGACGTGCCGCCGCCACGGACGGGGCGCCTCGGGGCCGTCGACGGCGTGGCTGAAGTAGGCCGGGTGCAGGAGGGAGGCGACGAAGACGCCGTCGCGGGTGAGCGCGCGGGCGACGTCGGCGAAGAGGTCGGTGAGGTCGGGGACGTCCATGACGACCATGTGCGCGACGACGGCGTCGAACGGTGGGTCCAGGAGGTCCGCGGGCAGACCCTGCACGAGGTCTGCCTCGACGAACCGGGCCGCCGGGTGCTCGGCCCGCGCCCGCTCGAGGAGGGCCGCGCTGCCGTCGACGCCGACGACGGCCGCGCCGCGGGCGGCGTACTCCCCCGCCAGCCAGCCGTGCCCGCAGCCCAGGTCGAGCACGCGGGCGCCGTCCAGGTCCGGGAGTTCGGCCTCGAGGAAGGGCCGCAGCCGCCGGTAGAAGCTGTCGCCGGCCGGTCCGGTGGCCTCGGCGTACGCGTCGGCCACGGCGTTCCAGCGCTGGAGGTCGTCCCCGGTGTGCTCGCCCGCGTTCACGGCGGGCAGGCTACTCCTGCGACCACCCGACGCCTTTGCATGTTCATGCAGTCGTGTGCATACTGTTCCGCATGTCCAAGGTGCTCACGTCCCTGCCCGCCGGCGAGCGCGTCGGCATCGCCTTCTCCGGCGGCCTCGACACCTCCGTCGCCGTCGCCTGGATGCGCGAGAAGGGCGCCGTGCCCTGCACGTACACCGCGGACATCGGCCAGTACGACGAACCCGACATCGCCTCCGTCCCCGGCCGCGCCGAGGCGTACGGCGCCGAGCTCGCGCGTCTCGTCGACTGCCGCGCCGCCCTCGTCGAGGAGGGTCTGGCCGCCCTGACGTGCGGCGCCTTCCACATCCGCTCCGGCGGCCGCGCGTACTTCAACACCACCCCGCTGGGCCGCGCCGTGACCGGCACGCTGCTCGTGCGCGCCATGCTCGAGGACGACGTCCAGATCTGGGGCGACGGGTCGACGTACAAGGGCAACGACATCGAGCGGTTCTACCGCTACGGCCTGCTGGCCAACCCGGCCCTGCGCATCTACAAGCCGTGGCTCGACGCCGCCTTCGTCACCGAGCTCGGTGGCCGCAAGGAGATGTCGGAGTGGCTGCAGGCGCGCGACCTGCCGTACCGGGCGAGCACCGAGAAGGCCTACTCCACGGACGCGAACATCTGGGGCGCCACCCACGAGGCCAAGCGCCTCGAGCACCTCGACGTCGGCGTCGAGCTCGTCGAACCGATCATGGGCGTCCGGTTCTGGGACCCCGAGGTCGAGATCGCCGCCGAGGACGTGACGGTCGAGTTCGAGCAGGGCCGCCCCGTGCGCATCAACGGGCAGTCCTTCGCCAGCGCGGTCGACCTCGTCCTGGAGGCCAACGCCATCGGCGGCCGGCACGGCCTCGGCATGTCCGACCAGATCGAGAACCGGATCATCGAGGCCAAGTCCCGCGGCATCTACGAGGCGCCCGGGATGGCCCTGCTGCACGCGGCCTACGAGCGGCTCGTCAACGCGATCCACAACGAGGACACCGTCGCGAGCTACCACAACGACGGCCGTCGCCTCGGCCGCCTCATGTACGAGGGCCGCTGGCTGGACCCGCAGTCCCTCATGCTGCGCGAGTCCCTGCAGCGCTGGGTCGGCAACGCCGTCTCGGGGTCGGTCACGCTGCGCCTGCGGCGCGGGGAGGACTACTCGATCCTCGACACGTCGGGTCCGGCGTTCAGCTACCACCCCGACAAGCTGTCGATGGAACGCACCGAGGACTCCGCCTTCGGTCCCGTCGACCGCATCGGGCAGCTGACCATGCGCAACCTCGACATCGCCGACTCCCGCGCCAAGCTGGAGCAGTACGCCGGGATGGGCATGGTCGGCAACGCCCAGGTCAGCCTCATCGGGGCCCTGGAGTCCGGTGGCGCGCAGGCCATCGCCTCGCGCGGTGAGACGAGCCAGGACGAACTGCTGGACCGGGCGGCCATGGAGGCCGGCACCGACTGACCGGGTCCGCGCGAACCCGTCCGCGTCAGCCGACGCGGGCGGGTTCGGCCGCGCACAGCCGCACGAGCTCGGCGAACGTCGTCGGGAACACGGTGTGCGGGGTGCCCGCAGCGGCCCACACGACGTCGTAGCGCAGCAGGTCGACGTCGATGACCGTGCGCAGGCGTCGGGGGTGCCCCACGGGCGAGACCCCGCCGATGGGCTGCCCCGTCGCCGCCCGCACGGCGGGCGCCTTCGGCCGGACGAGCTCCCGGGCTCCGAGGGCGGCGGCGGTCGCGTCGACGTCGACGCGGTGTGCGCCGCTGGTCAGCACGAGCACGGGTTCGCCGTCGGCGAGGAAGACCAGGCTGTTGGCGATGGCCCCCACGGGACAGCCCAGGGCCTGCGCGGCCTGCGCCGCGGTCCGGGCGGACGCGGCGAGTTCGACGACCTCCCCGGCGGACCCGGCCTCGCGCAACGCGCGGGCCACGGCGACTGCGTTGCGGTGCACGGCGGCTCCTCGGTCCCGGGGATCGATCGCGGTCACTCGTCGTCGCGGTCCCGTCCGGTCAGGATCCCACTGCGCAGACCGATCGAGACCGCTTCGGCGCGGGACGATGCCCCGAGCTTGGCGAAGATGCGCGAGACGTGCACGCTGGCGGTCTTCTCGGCCATGAAGAGGGCCTCCCCGACCTGCCGGTTCGTCCGCCCGGCGGCCAGCAGGTCGAGCACCTGCAGCTCGCGGGCGGTCAGTGGTCCCCGACCCGGCCCGGCCGTGGCCCGCGCCCGGCGCGCCAGGTCCCCCAACGCCTTCGAGAGCGGGACCGCGCCGAGCCGGTCCGCCGTCCGCCGCGCCGCCCTCAGGTCCGCGAGGCCCTCCTCGCGCTGGCCCGCGGCGACCCGCGCCTCGGCCAGCCGCCACCTCGCGCGCGCCTGTTCGTGGACGTTGCCGTAGGAGAACGCGGTCACGACCTCCTCCCATGCGCTGACCTGCGCCGCGGGCGGATCCGTGCGGAAGCGGCCCGACTCGGCCCGCAGCACCGCGACCCACGCACGCCCTTCGGGCCCCAGGGTCCCGGCCCGCGGTTGGCCGAGCGCGAGCAGTTCCGCCACCCGCGTCTCGGCGCGGTCGACCCGCACGGCCGCGCCGCCGTCCTCCCGCGAACCCGCGTCGGCCAGGGCCCCGACCGCCTGCGCACCGATCCGCAGCCCCAGCAGGTGCTGGGGGTGCTCGATCCCGGGGAAGCTGTCGAGCGCGTCGAGCAGGACGTCGGCGGCGACTGCAGGACTCCCGTTCCAGCGCAAAGTCTCCGCCCGCGCCACAGCAGCGGGCAACCCCTCCTCGACGTCGTCGAACCACTCCGGTTCCAGGACGGCCTCGGCCTGCGCGAACGCCCCGCGAGCCGCCAGCACCTCGGCCGCCACGACACCCACGGCGATGGCGGCGAGGTGCGGGGCCTGCGGCCCGAGGGCGCGCGCCTGCGCCAGCGCACGGTCGAACTCCCCGGTGACGAAGCTGGTGCGCGCCTGCAGGGACAGCAGGGTCAGCCCGTACGGCGACCACGCCAGCCCCACCCCGGCCGCCCAGGCGCAGGCGCTGTCGAGGACGTGCGCGGCGCCGGTCAGGTCACCGCGGTCGTACCGGTCGGCGGCCAGGTTGTACCGAGCCCGCAGGGCCGTCCCGAGGTGCCCGCCCGCCTCGGCGGTCGCGGCGGCGCGGGTGAAGAGGGCGTCGGCGTCGGCCAGGCGGCCCGCGAGGTTGTCCAGCCCCGCCAGGGTGATGAGGGCGTCCGCCTCGGCCGAGGCGAGGTCGTCGGCGCGAGCCAGCTCCAGGGCGCGCCGTCCCTCCTCCGCGGCCTCCTCGAAGCGGTCCAGGCCCAGGTGGCAGCGGGCGGCGACCGCCGCCGCCCACGCCACCGCGTGCCGTGCCCTGGGGTCGTCCCCGCCGTGGGTCACGGCGAGCCGGGCCTGGGCGATGCCCTCCTCGAAGCGGTCGCACGCCCACAGCGCGGAGGCGCACTGCTGGTGCACCTCGGCGGCCAGGTCGGGCGCGGCCTCCGGCGGCAGCAGGTCCACCGCGTCGAGGGCCGTCAGCGCCGAGCGGGCCACCTCCCCGGCGGCGGCGGCCAGGCGGGAGGCCCGCACGGTGGCCGCCAGCAGCGTCGTCCCCGTGCGCTCCTGCGCGTCGGGCACGCTGCGCCACAACGGCAACGCCTCCTCCAGGTGGCGCCACGCCTGCCCCGGGGCCCGCAGCCGCTCGGCCTCGTCCGCGGCGGCGAGACCGGCCACGAGGGCCCTCGGGAGGTCGTTGCTCTGCCGCGCGTGGTGCGCGAGCCGGGCCGCGGGAGCCAGCCCGTGGACCGCGATGGCCTCGGCGTAGGCCGCGTGCCAACGGACCCGCTCCCCCGGCAGCAGGTCGTCGTAGAGGGCTTCGTGCAGGAGGGCGTGCCGGAACGAGTAGCCCTCCTCCCCGTCCGGTTCGAGCACGCGGGAGGCCACGGCGTCGCGCAGTCGCGCCTCGAGCTCGGCGGCGGGAAGACCCGTGACGGCCGCGAGGAGGTCGTGCCGCACCCGGCGACCCCCGACGGCCGCCGTCCGGACCAGGTCGGACACCTCCGGCGGCAGCGTCTCCAGCCGGGTGAGGACGACGTCGGCGAGACCGCTGGGCAGGCGACCGCCGCGCGCGGACCCGGCCAGCAGCAGCTCGGCCGCGTAGTAGGCGTTGCCCTCCGAGCGGCCGTGGATGCGCCGGACGGTCGCCGACGGCACGTCGTGCCCGGCAAGGTCTCTCAGGAACCGGGCGGTCTCCTCGCCCGTGAAGGGGTCCAGGAGCACCCGCTGGACACCGGGGAGCCGGCTGAGTTCGCTGACGACGGGCCGCAGGGGGTGCCGGCGGTGCAGGTCGTCGGTGCGCACGGTGGCCACGACGAGGAGGCGCTCACCCCGGACCCGCCGCAGCAGGTAGGTCAGCAGGTCCCGGCTCGCGGCGTCCGCCCAGTGCAGGTCCTCGACCACGAGCAGGACGGGGGCGACCCGGGCGGCGGCGACGAGGGCGGCGGCGACGGCGTCGAACAGCTGCAGCTGCGACAGGTCCGCGGCCGACTCCCCCGGGGCCGTCACCGACCAGAAGGGCGGTGCGAACCCCTGTTCGCGCAAGGGGTCGAGAGCCTCCACGAAGGGGAGGTAGGGCAGGGCCTCCCCACCCCCGGAGGCGCAGTGCCCCAGCAGGACCGTGCCCCCGGCGGCCCGGGCGTGGGCGACGAGCTCGGCCACCAGGCGCGACTTGCCCACGCCCGCGTCGGCCTCGACGAGCACGCCTCCCGCGGTGCCGCGGGCCGCGGCCGCGAGCGCCGCGTCCAGGGCGGCCAGCTCCTCGGCGCGGCCCACCAGACCGGGGGTGGCGCCGGAGGCTGCGGGCGGCAGGACGGGCACGTCGGCCATCGTGGCACCGGGTCCGGACACGGGGCCGCGACCGGAGGGCGACCGTCCCGCGCTCAGCGGACCGGCAGGTGGTGCGGCGTGGAGCGCCGCCACCCGCGCGGGCGCCACCGACGGAGCCACCCCCGCTCCGGTCCCGCCTCCTCCTCCCGACGGGCTCGACGGGCGGCGCGCAGTTCGCGCACCAGCCGGTCCCGTTCGGCGGCGGCCGTGGCCTCGGCGATCCGCAGGGTCAGGCCCTCGTGCAGTTCCCAGTCCATCCCGTAGGTGTTCACGACGAGGACGCTTCCCCTGAGGCAGGGGTCCGGACGTCAGCAGTTCAGGCCGATCCGGCGGGCCTCCACCCCTTACTCACCCAGCGTGACCCTGAGGAACCCACCGTGAGACGGCGTCGGCCACGGCGGTGGACTCCCGTGTCCCGCGGTGCGACGGGACCGACGCAGCGTCACCATCGAGAGGTGGCTGTCTGGAAGTCGTTCATGGACCTCGTGCACCTCATCGGCGCCCTCGGCTGCCTCGCGCTGACCGGCGGGTTCGCCGCCGAGGGCGAACTGGCGCGCGCGCTCTTCTACGCGCTGTGCACCATGGCGTTCGCGATCGCCCTGGCGCGCCGCTGGCCCAGCCACGAGACCCCGCAGGTCCCGACCCCCACGGTCATCGACCTGCGCGAGGCCACCTCGGCGCCCGTGGCCCACCGCCACTGACGGACACCCGGGCCGGGGCTCGGTACCGTCGCGCCATGGCCACCACCACGACCGCCACCGCCGTCCTCGACGAGGCCCACGTCGGCCCCATGGACAACGTCGCCTACGTCGTGCGCTGCCGCAGCACCGGACGGCGACTGCTCGTCGACGCGGCCGCCGAACCCGAGACCCTCCTGGCCCTGGCGGACGGCGCCCTCGACCTCGTCGTGACGACCCACCGCCACCACGACCACGTCGGCGCGCTCGCCGCCGTCGTCGAGGCCACGGGGGCGCGGACGGCCGCGGGGGCCGAGGACGCCGACGAACTGCCGTTGCCCGTCCAGGAGCGGCTCGAGCACGGCGACGTCGTCCGGGTCGGGGACGTGCGGCTGGAGGTCGTCCACTTGCGGGGCCACACGCCCGGCTCGGTCGCCCTGGTGCTGCGCGACCCCGACGGACCCGACCACGTCTACACCGGCGACTCGCTGTTCCCCGGCGGGGTGGGCAACACCTTCGGGGACGCCGACGCGTTCACCCAGCTGGTCGACGACGTCACCGAGCGCCTGTTCGCCGTCCTCGACGACGACACCGTCGTGCACCCCGGCCACGGCGCGCCGACGACGATCGGGGCCGAACGTCCGCACCTGGCCGCCTGGCGCGCGCGGGGCTGGTGACGGCGCGGGCGCTCAGAGGACGACGGGGTCCTTCATCGCCAGCGACGGGTAGACCGTCCCGACCCTGGTGCCGCCCAACCACTGCGTGAGCCGGCGGGCCTCGGCCTCCAGGGCCGTGCGCGCCCGGGCCGGGACCCGCTCCAGCAGGCGCAGGTGCACCCCGCCGGCGGGGTCCTGCACCCAGCAGCCGACGATCCGGCCGTCGACCCACACCGTCGTGCCGGCGTTGCCGTTGCGGTCGAAGAGGTGCTCGCGGTGCGGTCCGAGGTAGAACCCCCGCTCCTTCCAGCCCATCACCGTCGGGTCGAGGACCGGCAGCAGGGCGACCCAGGGTCCGGGGTCGGGGACGACGTCGAGGTCGTCGGGCAGCAGCCAGCCGGTGGCCCCGCCGTCGAGGGTGACGGGCACCGCGTCGAGCTCGCCCAGGGCCGCGCGGACGATGCCCTTCGTCGCGCCCAGCCACCACACGACGTCGTCCTCGGTGCCGGGTCCGAACGCCGTGAGCCAGCGCCGGACGAGTTCCCGCCAGCCGTCGGCCGCGCTCCCCGGCACCGGCTCGGGGATCCAGTCGCGGGTCAGCGTCCAGCGCGGCCGGGACACCCGCCAGTGCCCGGTGTTGACGCCCCGCACGACGTCCCCCGTCAGGCCGAGGTGCGTCAGGACCCGGGAGGCCGAGGACGTCCCGGGGCTGATGGAGACGCTCCCGTCGAACCGCGGCACGGCCTCACGGACGGCCTGCGCCGTCAGCCCCTCCGGGTGCTGCGCCAGCAGCGCGAGGACCTCGACGCGCGCCGCGTCGATCCAGGCGTGCGCGTCGTCGACCCCGGACTTCACCGCCTCCTTGGCCATCGCCGCGCGCTCGGTGCCGGCGACGCGCGCCGACGCGCTGGGCAGGACCGCGGGGAGCAGGTCCTGCGGGACGACGAAGAGCGTGCGGCGCATGCCGAGCTGCTTGACGAGGGTCCGGTCGACCTCCAGGGCACCGACGAGGTCCACGACCTCGAACTCCCGGACCCGCGCCCAGCACGACAGGTGCACGGTGGCCGGTTCCGTCGCGTGCAGCACCCCGACGGCGCGGGTGGCCGCCTCCGGGGTCCCGACGCGGTGGGCGGGGGCGAGGGCGTGCCGGACGGCCAGGCGGGCCCGGCGTTCGTCGTCGCTCACGTGGCGCACCGGCCCATCCTGGCAGCGGTCAGCGCCCGTCGTGCAGCGTGATCCGGTAGCCGTCGGGGTCGGCGAACGTGAAGGTCCGGCCGAAGGGACCGTCGACGGGGGCCGCGACGACGGTGTGCCCGTCGGTGACGAGCGCGTCGTGGACCTCCTGGACGTCGGTGGCGTGCAGCCAGACCGCCGTCCCCGCGCCGGGGTGCTCCCCCGCGAACGGGTCCGTGCCGGGCACGACGTCGCGCAGGGCGAAGGCGATGGGCGAGGTCTGGAAGACGACGGCGTGCGGGGGCCCGGCGGGCGAACGGACGAGACCGAGGTAGCGCTCGTAGAACGCCTGCGAGGCAGCGAGGTCGCGCACCTGGAGCGAGACGAAGTCGGGACCGGTGACGGGCACGGGGAACCTCCGGGGAGTCGGGGTGCGTCAGGAAGCTGACACGGATGAGTGTGTCAGAATCCTGACATGAGTCAAGACGGCATCGACCTCGGGACGTCGCTCGGGTACCTCCTGAAGCAGGCGGCCAGCGCCTTGCGCGTCGCGATGGAGGACGCCCTGCGACCGCTCGGGCTGACGGTGACGCAGTACTCCTGCCTCGAACTGCTGGCCCAGCGCCCGGGGCTGTCCGGCTCCGACCTGGCCCGCGGCACGTTCCTCACCCGGCAGTCGGTCAACACCCTGCTGCAGCAGCTCGAACGCGACGGCGACGTGACCCGGCCGGCCGCGCCGACCGTCGGGAAGGTGCTGCCCGCCACGCTGACCGCGCAGGGGCGACGCCGCCTGACGTCGGCCTCGACGGCCGTGCGGGAGGTCGAACGCCGGATGCTGGCCGGGCTGACCACCCGCGAGCAGGAGCAGGCCTTCGTGCTCCTGCAGCGCATGGCCCGGTCCCTCACGGACCCTGCGGCGGACGCGCGCGAACCCTGATGCGCCACCCCGGGAGCCGGGGATGGGAACCTGGGTCCCATGGGACTGGGCGGCGGGCCGGGCGAGTACGCCGACTACGAGTGGTTCCGTCTCGAGGACGTGCCCGCCGCGGAGGTGGTGCGCCCCGGACGTGACCCGCTGAGCGACGCCGTGCGCGAGCTCGTCGCGGGGTACCCCGTGTGGGCCGGGCAGGGCGCCACCCGCGTGCTGCTCGTCGACCTCGACAACCTGCGCGCGGGTCCCGCCCGGTTGCGCGCCCGGCTGTCCGTCGTCCTGGACCTGGCGCGGCAGGCCGACCGCGTGGCCCTCGCCGGGCAGGTGGGGGCCGTGGCGCGGTCCCGGCCGTGGTTGGAGGAGTTCGCCGACCGCGCCCAGCCCGTGCCCGACGGGGCGGACGTCGCCGACCTCGCGCTGCTCGCCGCGGCCCGCAAGGTGCCGGACCCGGTCGAGTTCGTCGTCGTCAGCAACGACGGCATCTTCGCCGACCTCGCCGACCGCGGGGACCTGACGCTGCTCTCCCCCGGGACGAGCGCGCTCAGCGACCGGCTCTACGGGGCCGCGAGCCTCCTCGTCGACCTCGCCGCCCTCGAGGCCGAGGCCGCCGCGAGCCTCGTGCGCCGCTGACGCCGTGGCCCAGTTCAAGGTCTACGGCCGCGCAGACGAACTGCGCCCGGTGCGGACCGAACTGTCGGACCTCCTGCACCGAGCCGCCGTCGACGTCCTCGGACTGCCGGTCGACAAGCGGTTCCACCGGTTCTTCCCGATGGACCCCGAGGACTTCCCGACCCCCGCCGGTCGTTCGGCCCGCTACACCGTCGTCGAGGTCGTCCTGTTCCCCGGCCGCAGCGTCGCCACGAAGAAGGCGTTCCTCCGCCGGGTGTTCGCCGACGCCCGGGCGCAGCTCGGCCTGGACCCGGTGGACCTGGAGGTCGTGCTGATGGAACCTCCGCGCCACGACTGGGGCATCCGCGGCCTCCCGGGCGACGAGCTGGACCTGCCGTACCGCGTCGACGTCTGAGCGGCGACGGTCAGTCCAGCGCCAGCCCGCGCCGTTCGGGCAACAGGAAGCTCGCCGACGCCGCGACGGCGAACGCGGCGCCGAACACCACGAACACGAGGGTCGTCCCACCCCCACCGGCCAGGACGGGGACGGACAGCGGCGCGAGGATCGAGGCGATCCGCCCGAACCCCGCGGCCGCACCGGCACCCCGACCGCGCACGCTCGTGGGGTAGACCTCGGGCGTCACCGCGTACAGCGCACCCCACGCCCCGAGGTTGCAGAACGACAGGGCCATCCCGGCCGCCAGCACGGAACCCGGCGCGTCCGCCGCGGCGTAGGCCAGAGCCGAGAGGGCCGACCCGACGAGGAACGCCGACAGCGTCCGGCGCCGCCCCCACGCCTCGACGAGGACGGCCGCGACCGCGTACCCCGGCAACTGCGCCAGGGTGATGAGCAGCGTGAACTCCAGCGACCGGACGAGGGTGAACCCGTCCGCCACGAGCAGGCTCGGGATCCACGTGAACGCCCCGTAGTAGCTGAAGTTCACGAAGAACCAGACGAGCCACAACCCCGCCGTGCGCCGCCGCAGGTCACCGGTCCAGATCCCCTGTCCCGCAGGGTCCGGCGGGTCCGGGACGAGCGGCACGCCGGAACTGCGCCCCGCGGCCGCCTCGAACTCGGCGACGACGCGGGACGCCTCCGCCGTGCGGCCGCGTGCCAGCAGGAACCGCACCGACTCCGGCAGCCCCCACCGGACGACCACGGCGTACACGGCCGGCAGCGCCCCCAGCGCCAGCGCCCAGCGCCACCCGTCGTCCGACGTCGGGACGAGCCAGAACCCCACGAGCGCGGCGAGCGTCCAGCCGACGGCCCAGAACGCCTCGAGCACGACGACGACGCGACCGCGGATCCGCCGCGGGGCGAACTCGCTGACGAGCGTCGAGGCGACGGGGAGCTCGGCCCCCAGACCGAGGCCCACGAGGAAGCGGAACACCAGCAGGGCCGTCAACGACCACGACAACGCCGCGGCCCCCGTCGCCAGGCCGTACACGACGAGGGTGAGGGCGAACACCTGCCGCCGCCCGATGCGGTCGGCCAGCAGACCCCCGAGCGTGGCCCCCAGGGCCATCCCGGCGAACCCCACCGAGGCGATCCACGACTGCTCGGTGGCGCTGAGGTCCCACTGCGCCTTCAGCGCGACGAGGACGTAGGCCACGAGCCCGACGTCGAACGCGTCGAGCGCCCAGCCGACCCCCGACCCGAACAGCAACCGTCGGTGCCGGCGGGTGAAGGGCAGTGCGTCGAGGCGTTCGGAGACGGTGGCGGGCGCACTCACAGCAGGAGCCTAGGTCGTGGCGACCGTCCCCGAGTTCCGAGGGGAGCGGACGGGCTGCGGCTCAACGGGGAGCGCGCCGCCACACCGGCCGCGGCGTGACCGTCATGGCCGCGGCGAGGGCGCGCAGCGTCCCGGGAACCCAGACGACGCCCCGTCCGGCGGCCAGCCCCGCCGCGACGGCGTCGGCCACCTGCGCGGGGGTGCTCGACAGCGGCGCGGGCGACATCCCCGCCGTCATCCGGCCCACGACGAACCCGGGCCGGACGAGCAGCAGCCCGACACCGCTGCCGTGCAACGCGTCCGCGAGACCGGAGGCGAAACCGTCCAGACCCGCCTTCGCCGAGCCGTAGACGTAGTTCGCGCGCCGCACCCGCGCACCGGCGATGGAGGAGAACACGACGAGGCGTCCGGCGCGCAGTGGCCGCAGCAGCGTCGCGAGGTGGGACAGGACGCTGACCTGGGCCACGAAGTCCGTGTGCACGACGGCGAGCGCGTGCGCGACGTCGACCTCGGCGCGGGCCTGGTCCCCCAGGATCCCGAACGCGACGACGACGTCGAGCGCTCCGTGGCGGGCGACGAGGTCGGCGAGCAGCGGACCGTGCGACGGGAGGTCGTCGGCGTCGAACTCGACCGTCTCGACGGTCGCGCCGAGGGCCTGCAGCCGGGCCGGCTCCGCGCTCAGCTCCCCCGCCCGGCGGGCGGCCAGGACGACGGTGCGGGCGCCGGCACGCACGAGCCGGTCGGCCACCTCGAGCCCGATCTCGCTGCGCCCGCCGAGCACGAGCACGGGGTTGCTCCCGGAGGTCACCATCAGATCCAGCCCGCCTTCCGCGCGATGGCGACGGCCTCGTGCCGGTTCGCCGCCCCCAGCTTCCCCGACGCGGCCGAGAGGTGGTTGCGCACCGTCCCCGGGGACAGCGAGACCTTCACCGCGATCTCCTCCACCCCCGCCCCGTCGGCGGCGAGTTCGAGGACGTCGGCCTCGCGTGCCGTGAGCGGGCTGGCACCCGCCGCGATGGCGTCGGCCGCGAGCGAGGGGTCGACGTACCGACCCCCACCGGCGACGGTCCGGATGGCGTCGGCCAGCACGGCGCCGGACGACGTCTTGGGCAGGAAACCCCGCACCCCCGCCTCGAGCGCCCGACGCAGGTGGCCGGGGCGCCCGTGGCTCGTCAGCAGCAGGGTCGTCGTGCCCGGCACCTCGGCGTGCAGGCGTTCGGCCAGCGCGATCCCGTCCGCGGGCGCCTGTGGCCCGCCGGGCGGCATCTGCAGGTCCAGCACGGCCACGTCCGGCACCACCTTGCGCGCGACCGCGAGCGCCTCGGCGCAGCTCGCGGCCTGACCGACGACCTCGAGGTCGTCCTGCAGGTCGAGCAGTCCGGCGACGGCGCTGCGGACGAGGTGCTCGTCGTCGGCGAGCAGGACGCGGTGCACGGCAGGGGTTGTCACGGCAGGATCTGTCACGGCAGCTCCCAGCGGGCGTCGAGGGTGAAGGTGCCGCCCGCCCCGCGGGTCACGAGACGGCCGCCGACGGGCTCCAGGCGTTCGGCCAGGCCCAGCAACCCGGAACCACGACCGGCAGGCCGGTCGGGCACGCCGTCGTTCTCCAGGCGCACGGTGAGTTCGGCCGCGTCCCGGCGGACCGAGATGCGGCACCACGTCGCGGTGCTGTGGCGCACGACGTTCGTCACCCCCTCGCGGATGACCCAGGCGGCGGCCGACCGCAGGTCCTCCGGGAGGGGGGCGTCCCGGTCGAGGTGCTCGACCGTGCACGTCACCCCGGCCGACTCCAGCAGGGCGACGGACCCCTCGAGCTCGGTGGTGAGGTCGACGGCCCGGTAGCCGCGGACGACGGTGCGGATGCGTTCGAGCGAACCCTGCGCGATGGACCGGACCTCCTCGGCCCGCTCGACGGCCTCCGGGCGGCCGCGACGGGCCAGTTCGGCGACGAGGTCGCTCGTCACGGCGATCGCGGACAGGTCCCGACCGACGACGTCGTGCAGGTCGCGGGCGAACCGCAGCCGCTCCTCCGCCACGGCCAGCCGCGTGCGGTCGCGTTCGGCGTCGGCCAGCCGGCGGACGACCTCCAGCATCCACAACGACATCTGGACGACGGCGGCGAGGAACACCCCGTAGAACGCGTACGTGAGGACCATGCCGACCCCGTCCGTCACCGGGAAGGTCGCCAGCCCCACGACGAGCACGACGACCGGGGCGTAGCGGCGGAACCGCCCGCGCCCCAACGGGACGACGGCCGCGACCGCCGCGACCGCGGCGACCACGTCCACGACGTCGGCCCCGCCCGGGGCGCCCCGCAGCGCGAGGAGGCCGACCACGTAGGCGAGGACGGAGGTCGCGATCCACGCGCCCTCGACGGCGCGTCCGGTCGGCCGACGCCGGACGGCGCGGCTCAGCACGACGGCGAGCGCCACCGCCTGGGCCAAGGACCCGGCGACGGCCACGGCGACCGCGGCCCCGTCGTCCGCGACGGTCCCCGCGGTCACGCCGGCGACGACGAGCGGACCGAGGAACGCCATCGGCACGAGCGACCAGTGCGTGTACAGCTCGACGCGCCGCGGGTCGTCCGCGGCGCGCCAGCGTCCGAGCAGGTCCACGGACCCGACTCTGCCAGAGCCCATCACACCCGGGGCGACCAGCGGAACCGGGCGCGGACCACGAGGAGGACCACGACCGCCCAGGCCGTCGCGGTCGCCGCGGCCCGCCAGACGTCCGCCCCCGAGGGGTCACCGGTCCAGCCGGCGTTGACGAGGCTGATGACCGGGCTCAGCGGGGTGTACTCGGCCACCCGCGCCAGCGCGTCCGGGAGCAGGTCCAGCGGGACGGCCGCGCCGGCCCCCACGACGGCGACGGCGATGACGGGCAGGCTCGTGACCTGCACCGACTCCAGCGTCCTCGACGCGATCGCGGTCACGAGCGCCAGTCCGGTGAACACGACGCAGCCGAGGAGGACGCCCGCGAGGGTGAGCAGCGGGTCCTGCGGCAGCGGCAGGTCGATGACGGCGGCCCCCGCCACGGCCAGGACCAGGGTCTGGACGAGCGTGATGGCGACCGCGGGGACGGCGAGGGCCGTGAGGATCTCGGCGTCGGCGGCCTCCCCGGTGCGCAGCCGCTGCAGCACCCCCTCCTCGCGGCGGGCGACGGCCGTCGACAGGACCGTGTAGTAGACGACGAACAGCAGCAGCATCCCGACGAGGGAGGCGGTCGCGAGCGCCGCGGTGTCCCCGCCGTCGCCGACGCCTTCCAGGGTGCTGAACAACCCGATGACGCTCACGGGCATGACGAGCGCGATGGACAGCAGGGTCTTGTTGCGGCGCAGCAGGAGCAGTTCGGCACGGGCCAGGGACCAGGTACGGCGCAGGGTTCCGGCGAACCGACCTCCCGCGGCTGCGGTCGTGGTGCTGACGACGGGGTCCGACGTGCGGGTGGTGGTGGACATCAGGCGGCCTCCTCCGTGGCGGCGAGTGCGAGGAACGCGGTCTCCAGCGAGGCCGGGACGGCCTGCAGACCGGGCAGCGTCAGGTCCTGTCCGTCGGCCCAGGCCAGGACGCGGGACAGGCTGCGCTGCAGGTGGTCGGTGCGGACGACGACGTGCCGTCCGTCGACGGTGACGGTGTCACCGGGATCGAGGTGGGCGGCGTCGGGGCGCCCCGCGGCGGCGTCCCAGCGGACCTCCGAGCGGTACCCCGCGACGACGTCGGCGATGGTGCCCTCGGCGGCGACGAGACCGCGGTGCAGGACGGCGAGGCGGTCGGAGAGCTCCTGCGCCTCCTCGAGGTGGTGGGTCGTGAGCAGGACCGCGGTCCCCTCGGCGACGAGGTGGCGCACGAGCCCCCAGACGGCGCGGCGGGACTGGGCGTCCAGACCCGTGGTGGGTTCGTCGAGGACGAGGAGTTCCGGCCGGCCCAGCAGGGCGACGGCGAGGTCGACGCGGCGGCGTTCCCCGCCCGAGAGGGACTTCACGGTCGCGTCGAGCTTGTGCTGCAACCCGACCACCTCGACGACCTCGGCGGTGGGGCGGCTGCGGCTGAGCGTCCCGCTCCACATCTGCAGGCTCTCGGCGACCGTCAGGTCCCCCGGGAGGTTCCCCGACTGCAGGACCACACCCGTCCGCGGCCGGACGAGGCGGCGCTCGCGCACCGGGTCGTGGCCCAGGACCCTGACCGTCCCCGCGCTGGGACGGGCGAGGCCGGTGACGACGTCGACCGTGGAGGTCTTGCCGGCGCCGTTGGTGCCGAGGAGTCCGAACACCTCCCCCCGGGCGACCGTGAAGCTGATGCCGCGCACCGCCCGGGTGCCCCCCGAGTAGGTGCGCTGCAGGTCCTTGACCTCGACTGCGTCCATGTCCTCCAGGCTGCCGCCGGTCCGGGGTCCGGTCCCGTGCCCACCGTCACGAGTTCAGTGGCCCCCTGCACGGGTCACCCGTGAGGAACCTCACGGTCCGACCGTCGGGGCTGCAGGGGCTGGTGGTTCAGGGGACCGTTGCGCGCCAGGACCTCGACGGTCTCCCCCGCGGCCGCGGTGAACTCCAGCCGACCCGTGCCCAGCGTCGAGGCGGACCCCCGGTAGCGGACGAAGGTCTCCAGGACGTGGGGTCCGGCCTCGACCGGCAGGTCGACGACGCGCTTCCACACCAGGGGGTGTTCCCGGCCGTCGAGGCGCGCGAACGGGCGGGCCAGCGGGTGCAGGACCCACGCGTTCACCCAGTGCGCCCGGGCGAGGAGCCGCAGGCGCGCGGTGGCCACCGTCACGTCCTCAGGCCGGGCGCAGCCGCGTCGCCAGGTGGACCTTCTCCCCGTCGCGGCTGCGGACGGCGCTGCTCCACCCGTCGGCCTCGCGGCGCACGACGTGCCGGACGGTCGAGGGCAGGAGCAGCGGCGATCCGAAGTCCACCTCGTACCGGGCCGCACCCACGGCGGGTCCGCCGAGGTCGGCCAGGGCGCGGGACGCGGTCCACATCCCGTGCGCGATGGCGCGACGGAACCCGAACGCCCGCGCGGTGAGCGGGGAGACGTGGACCGGGTTCACGTCACCGCTGACGGCGCCGTACCGCCGACCGAGGTCGGCGGGGACGCGCCACACGCTCCCCTCCCCCTCCGGGGCGTCGAGCCGGGCCTCGTCGCGCGGGATCCCCGGCCAGTCCACACCCCGTGCGAGGTAACGACTCCGCCCGGTCCAGACGGGGGTCCGCCCACCGGCGACGGTGAGCTCGGTGCGCAGTTCGACGGTGGCCCCGCGGCGGTGCGGCAGCATCCCGACCGCGCGGACGGACAGGTCGAAGCGCTCCCCGAGCTCCAGGGCCCGGGTCTGCTCGAACTCCTGCTGGACGTGCAGGACGCCGACGACGGAGAACGGGAACGGCTCGCGCACCATGAGGTCGACCTGCAGCCCGAACGCGACCACCTGGGGGTAGGGCAACGGCACCTGGTCGCGCACCGGGAACCCGGTGAGCCGGGAGAACTCCGTCAGCCGGTCGGCGTCGAACCGCTGGTCCCGCAGCACGACCCGCGTGCGGGGGAAGTCCAGCCGCCGGGCGGGCCGCCGCAGGACCGACCGGGCGTAGAGCGCCGGGAAGGACGGCGGCGCGGTGAGTTCTCGGGTGTCCATCACGCTCCCAGGAGGTTCTGCCCGCACACGCGGAGCACCTGGCCGTCGACGCCCGCCGCGTCGGGCTGGGCCAGCCACGCGATGGTCTCCGCGACGTCGACGGGCAGTCCGCCCTGCTGCAGGCTCGACGTGCGGCGCCCCAGTTCGCGCGGGACGGGCGGCATCGCGGCGGTCATCGGCGTCTCGATGAAACCGGGGGCGACGGCGTTGACGGCGAAACCCCGCGCGGACAGCGAGCCGGCGAGGGCCTCGACCAGCCCGACGAGACCCGCCTTGCTCGTCGCGTAGTTCGTCTGCCCCTTGGCCCCGGCGATGCCGTTCATCGACGACAGGCACACGAACCGTGCCCCGGCCGCGAGGGCCCCCGGGTGGTCGAGGAGGGCGGTCGTGAGGCGGACCGGGGCGCCGAGGTTCACGGCGAGGACGGAACGCCACGCGGCCTCGTCGAGGTTGACGAACGAGCGGTCGCGGGTGATGCCGGCGTTGTGCACGACGACGTCGGCGCCCTCGAACCGGTCGGCGAGGTGCTCGGCGAGGGTGCGCGGGGCGTCGTCGGCCGTGACGTCGAGGTGGAGCGTTGACCCGCCGACGCGGTTGGCGACGGCCGCCAGCTTCTCCCCCGACGCGGCGATGTCGACGCACACGACGTGGTGGCCGGACCGGGCCAGCACCTCGGCCGTCGCGGCCCCGATGCCCTGCGCCGCACCGGTCACGACCGCGACGCGGTGCTCGCGGACGGCTTGCGGTTCCCCCGGCCCGACGACGAGCGGCTGCCCGTCGACGTACGCGGAGCGGGCCGAGCAGAAGAACTGCACCGCGCTGCGCAGCGAGGTCGTGGCCCCGTCGGCGACGCGCAGCAGGTTCACGGTCGTGCCGCCGCGGGCCTCCTTGCCGAGGCTGCGGACGAAACCCTCCAGCCCCTGCTGGACGGCGCGGGACTCGGGACCGTCCACGGCGGCCGGGACCGCGGAGAGCACGAGGAGGCGGCCGCGGGTGCGCTTGAAGTCCGGCGCCGTGGCGAGGAGTTCGCCGAGCTGGTCCACGGTCCGCAGCCCCGAGGCGTCGACGACGAGAGCGCCGAGGGTTGCCGCGCCGACGTCGGTCCCCGCGGCGAGGTCCGCCCCGGCGGTCCGCAGCGCGTCCCGGACGGCGTCGACGTGCGCCGCGCCGGTCAGTCCGGTGACGAGGGCCGGACCGGTGAGCAGGTCCTGGCCCTCCTCGTAGCGGCGCAGCCGCGGGGGGCGCGGCAGGCCGGTGCGGGCGGCGAGGAACTTCCCCGGTCCGGTGCGGACGAGGGCGCCGTACGGGTCCCCCGCCAACGGGCCGGCCATCAGGCCTCCACCAGCGCGACGATGCCCTGACCGCCTGCAGCGCAGACGGAGATGAGCGCCCTGCCGCCCCCGCGTTCGTGCAGCAGCTTCGCGGTCGTCGCCAGCAGGCGTCCGCCCGTCGCGGCGAAGGGGTGGCCGGTGGCCAGCGACGAGCCGGCGACGTTCAGCTTCTCGCGCGCGACGGTGCCCAGGCCCTTGCGCTCCCAGGCCGCGAGGGTGGCCAGCACGGTGGAGGCGAACGCCTCGTGCACCTCGACGAGGTCGAGCTCCTCCAGGCTGAGGCCGTGGCGTGCGAGCAGCCGCGGGGCCGCCTCCACGGGGGCGGTGAGCAGCCCCTCGCCGTGGACGTGGTCGACGGCCGCGGTCTCGGCGTCGACGAGGTGGGCCAGGACGGGCAGCCGGCGCTGCGCGGCCCACTCGTCGGAGGCGAGGAGGACGGCGGCCGCACCGTCGGTGAGCGGCGTCGAGTTCCCCGCGGTCATCGTCGCCTCGCCGTCGAGGTCACGTCCGAACACGGGTTTCAAGGCCGCGAGCTTCTCCAGCGTGGTGTCCGGCCGGAGCAGGTCGTCGCGCTGCACCCCGAGGTACGGGGTCAGGAGGTCGTCGAAGAACCCGCGGTCGTAGGCCGCGGCGAGGTTGCGGTGGCTGGCGAGGGCCAGTTCGTCCTGGGCCCCCCGGCTGACGCCGAACTCCAGCGCCGTCCGGGCCGCGTGCTCGCCCATCGACAGGCCCGTGCGCGCCTCGGCGTTGCGCGGGGGGTCCGGGCGCAGCTGCCCGGGTCGCAGCTTGGACACCGCGGCGAGCCGCTGCCCGACGGTGCGGGCGCGGGACAGCTCCAGCAGCACGCGGCGCAGGCCGTCGTCGACGGCGATGGGGGCGTCGCTGGCGGAGTCGGTGCCCCCGGCGATGCCCACCTCGATCTGCCCGAGGGCGATCTTGTTGGCGACGAGGACCGCCGTCTCCAGACCCGTCGCGCAGGCCTGCTGGACGTCGAACGCCGGGGTGGCCGGGTCCAAGGCCGTGGACAGCACGGCCTCGCGGGTGAGGTTCAGGTCCCGGCTGTGCTTGAGGACGGCGCCGGCGACGACCTCCCCGAGGCGCTCGCCCGCCAGGCCGTAGCGGGCGACGAGCCCGTCCAGGGCCGCCACGAGCAGGTCCTGGGCCGAGACGTGGGCGTAGCGCCGTCCGGCCCGGACGAACGGTGTCCGGTTGCCTCCGACGATCGCGGCTCTGCGTGTCACGTGGTCCCCCGTGCGGTCCGAGTGGGCGAAGTTCTCCGAAGTTAACAGGTACTCGGGGTACCCGATACCCGTCGTCCGGGGTACCTTCGAGACGTGGAGGTCATCGAGGACGGCACCGCCGTCGCAGCCGTCGCGACCGGGGACGGACGCCGGACCCGTTGGGCCGAGCACCGCCGTCGTCGCCGCGAGGAACTCGTGACCGCCGCCCTGCGCGCCATCACGGCCAAGGGGGCCGGGGTCGGCATGGACGAGGTCGCGGCCGCCGCCGGGACCAGCAAGACCGTCCTGTACCGCCACTTCGCGGACAAGGAGGACCTCTACCTCGCCGTCGCCGAACGGGTGAACGCCCGGATCCTGCGCGAACTCGCCCAGGCGGTCGACAGCGCGAGCGATCCCCGCTCCGGTCTCGTGGCGATCATCGGCGCCTACGTGCGCCTGGTCGAGGCCGACCCGGAGGTCTACCGGTTCGTGGTCTCGCACCCCTTCCTGGAACGCCCCCTGACCACCGACCCGGTGCAGCGGATCTCCGGCACGATCGCCGCCGAGACCGCCCGCACCATCACCGCGCACCTGCGGGTCGGCGGCGCCCGCGGAGCCTCCGCGGACGTCCTCGCGCACGGGATCATCGCGATGATCCGCACCGCGGCCGACCGGTGGATCTCGACCCCCGACCGCGTGTCCGCCGACACGCTCGTCTCCGATCTCACGCAACTCGCCTGGGGCGGCCTGCAGGCCGTCCTCACCCCGGAGGAGGTTCAGTGACCACCGTCGAACTGCCCGCAGCAAACCCCGTCGAGGCCCCGACGGAGGACACGACCACCAGCACCACCGCTCCGGACACCGGCGCGCCGGTGGACACCGACGCCCTGCGCCGCCTCCTCGACGGCCGCTTCGCCGACGTGAAGGAGCAGTTCCGCGCACAGGCGCCGGACCACCTGTTCACCCCGGCGTACGACCTCGGCACCCGCGAGCACCGCGACGTCACGCGGGCGCGGCTGCGCACGCTGGCCGAGCTGGGTGGCCACGAGCTCGGGTTCTCCTCGCGCTGGGGCGGCGGCGACAGCCCCGGTGGGCAGGTCGCGCAGTTCGAGATGCTCGGGTTCGGCGACGGTTCCCTCATGATCAAGTCCGGCGTCCAGTGGGGGTTGTTCGGCGGTGCCGTGCAGGCCCTGGGCACCGACCGCCACCACGCCGAACTCCTCGGCCCGCTGCTGCGGCTGGAACTCGTCGGCTGCTTCGGGATGACCGAGTCGGGCCACGGGTCGGACGTGTCCTCGATCGGCACCACCGCGACGTACGACCCGCAGACGCAGGAGTTCGTCGTGCACACGCCGGACGAGGCCTCCCGCAAGGACTACATCGGCGGGGCGGCCGAGGACGCCGAGGTCGCCGTCGTGTTCGCGCAGCTCGTGACCGGCGGCGAGGGCCGCGGCGTCCACGCCTTCGTCGTGCCGCTGCGCCGCGACGGCCGGGACCTGCCGGGGGTCTGGCGCGGCGACGACGGCCGCAAGATGGGGCTGAACGGCGTCGACAACGGCCGGCTCGCGTTCGACCACGTCCGCATCCCCCGCGAGGCGCTGCTCAACCGGTACGCCGACGTGGCGCAGGACGGGACGTACACCTCCCCCATCGCCAGCGCCAACGCGCGGTTCTTCACGATGCTCGGGGCCCTGGTGAAGGGCCGCGTCAGCGTCTCCGGTGGCGCGCAGTCCCAGACGAAGGTCGCCCTGGAGATCGCGCTGCGCTACGGCGCCGAGCGCAAGCAGTTCAAGCGTCCCGGCGGGTCCGAGGAGGTCACCGTCCTGGACTACCTCGCCCACCAGCGCCGACTGCTCATCCCCCTCGCCACGACGTACGCGCTCTCGTTCGCCCAGGACGAGCTCATGGGCGAGATGGACGACCTGCTGCGCGTGCAGCTCGCCGGCGGCGAGGCCGACTCCGGGCGCCAGCGCGCCTTCGAGGCGCACGCGGCGGCCATGAAAGTGGCCTCGACCTGGCACGCGACGCGGACGATCCAGACGTGCCGCGAGGCCTGCGGGGGCAACGGCTACCTCGCCGACTCCCGGCTGCCGCTGCTGAAGGCGGACACCGACGTGTTCACCACCTTCGAGGGCGACAACACCGTCCTGCTGCAGCTCGTCGCGAAGGGTCTGCTGACGAGCTACGCCCAGCAGTTCTCCGACCTCGACACCCTGGGCATGGCGCGGTTCGCGACGCGGGACTTCATCTCCACCTACGCCGGTCGCAGCCCCGCCGCCTCGCTCGTGGCCGACGTCGTGGAGGCCGGACGCATCCCCGACGACCTGCACGACCGGTCGTGGCAGATCCGCATGCTGTCCGAGCGGGAACGGCACGTCGTGGAGTCGCTGGCCAAGCGCATGCGCAAGGCGCGCAGCAAGCCCGAGGCCGAGCGGTTCACCGCCATCGACGACCTGCAGGACCACCTCCTGCTGGCGGGCCGGGCGCACACCGACCGCATCGTCGCCGAGGCGTTCGCGGCCGCGATCGCGCGCTGCGAGGACCCGGCCGTCGCGGCCCTGCTCGCCGACGTCTGCGACCTGCACGTGCTGGCGCTGCTGGAGGCCGAGAAGGGCTGGTACCTGGAGCACCGCCGCATGACGACGCTGCGCGCCAAGGCCATCACGAGCGCCGTCAACGCGCTGTGCCGCTCGCTGCGGCCGCGCACCGAGGAACTGCTCGCCGGGTTCGGCACGCCGCGGCACTGGCTGGGCTCGCGCCTCGTCGGCTGAGCCGACGTCCGGACGGGATGTCTGCACCGGGACCCCCGGAACGCCCCTGGAGCGGCGTGTCGGTGCCCACCCTGCAGACATCCCGTCCGCTCCATCCCGTCTGCAGAGGGTGGCAGCGGGGGACGTAGCCTGCCGGGATGCACGGTGAGTACAAGGTTCCGGGCGGCAAGCTCGTCGTCGTCGACCTCGACGTCCGGGACGGCCGGCTCGCCGACGTCCGGCTGAGCGGGGACTTCTTCCTCGAACCCGACGACGCCCTCGAGGCCATCGACGCGGCCCTGACGGGGCTGACGGCGGACACCGACGCCGCGGACGTCGCCGGTCGCGTCCGGTCCGCGCTCCCCCGCGACGCGGTGCTCCTCGGGTTCACCCCCGAGGCCGTCGCGACGACCGTCCGACGGGCGGTCGGCGGCGCCACCGGCTGGCTCGACCACGACTGGCAGTTCGTCCACACCGGCCCGCAGTCCCCCCTGACGCACATGGCCCTCGACGAGGTCCTGACCCGCGAGGTGGCCGCCGGCCGGCGCGGGCCGACGCTGCGGGTGTGGGAGTGGGCGAGCCCGGCCGTCGTCCTCGGCAGCTTCCAGTCCGTCGTCAACGAGGTGGACCGCGAGGCGGCCGACCGGTTCGGTGTCGAGGTCGTCCGCCGCGTCTCCGGTGGCGGCGCGATGTTCGTCGAACCCGGCAACACGATCACCTACTCGCTCTACGCACCGGGGTCGCTGGTCGAGGGTCTGAGCTTCACCGAGTCCTACGCGTTCCTCGACGACTGGGTGCTCGTCGCCCTCGGCGACCTCGGGGTGAAGGCCTGGTACCAGCCCATCAACGACATCACGACCGACCAGGGCAAGATCGCCGGCGCCGCGCAGAAGCGGCTCGGTGACGGGACCGTCCTGCACCACGTGACAATGTCCTACGACATCGACGCCGCGAAGATGGTGCAGGTGCTGCGGATCGGCCGGGAGAAGCTGTCGGGCAAGGGGTTGGCCTCCGCGGCCAAGCGCGTCGACCCCCTGCGCCGGCAGACGGGGCTGCCGCGCGAGGAGGTCATCGACTCGATGGTCGCGACGTTCCGCCGCCAGTACGGGCTCACCGACGCCCCGCTGACGGACGCCGAGACCGCCGCGGCGGACGAGCTCGTGCGGACGAAGTTCGCGACTCCGGAGTGGATCGGCCGCATCCCCTGAGGGTCCTCACGCGACGGTGAAGGCCGCTCCGGTCAGCGCCCGCAGCGACTCCACGTCCTCCCCGGCGGCCAGGTCGACGAGCACCAACCCGTCGGGGGTCACGTCGAACACCGCCCGGTCGGTGATGACCCGGTCGACGACCCCCTTCCCCGTGAGCGGCAGGTCGCACTCCGGCACGAGCTTCGGCGAGCCGTCGCGCGCGACGTGCTCCATGACGACGACGACCCGCGGGGTCCCGGCGACGAGGTCCATCGCGCCGCCCATGCCCTTGACCATCTTCCCGGGCACCTGCCAGTTCGCGAGGTCGCCGTGCGCGGACACCTGCAACGCCCCGAGGACGGCGACGGCGACGTGACCACCGCGGATCATCCCGAAGGACGTCGCGGAGTCGAAGACGCTGCCACCCGGCAGGACCGTGACCGTCTGCTTGCCCGCGTTGACGAGGTCCGCGTCCTCCTCGCCCTCGTAGGGGTAGGGGCCCATGCCCAGCAGGCCGTTCTCGCTCTGCAGCACCACGTGCACCCCGGGCGGCAGGTGGTTCGCCACGAGGGTCGGGATGCCGATGCCGAGGTTCACGTGGTCGCCGTCGCGCAGTTCCGCGGCGGCGCGGGCGGCCATCTCGTCGCGCGACCAGGTCACGCGCCCACCCCCTCGCGCGGAGCCACGCGGGGCCGCACGGTGCGTTGCTCGACGGGGCGGGGTCGCTCGGTCCGCACCACCGACGTCACGAAGACCCCCGGGGTGTGGACGTCGTCGGGGTGCAGGAACTCGCCCTCGTCCAGGACCCGCTCGGCCTCGACGACCGTGACGGGTGCCGCGGTGGCGACGAGCGGGTTGAAGTTCCGGGCCGTCAGCCGGTACCGCAGGTTCCCGGCGCGGTCGGCGGTCGCGGCGTGGACGAGCGCGAGGTCGGCGACGATCCCGCGCTCCTGCAGGTAGGTCCGGCCGTCGAACTCCGCGGTCGGCTTGCCGTCGGCGACGGGCGTCCCGACCCCGGTGGGGGTGTAGAACGCGGGGATGCCGGCCCCGCCGGCGCGCAGGCGTTCGGCGAGCGTTCCCTGCGGCACGAACTCGACCTCGAGGTCCCCGTCGAGGTAGCGCCGGGCGAAGAGCTTGTTCTCCCCGACGTAGGACGCGAGGACCTTGGCCACCTGGTCGTTCTCCAGCAGGACGCCGAGCCCCTGGCCGTCCACGCCCATGTTGTTCGACACGATCGTCAGGTCGCGGACCCCGGCCTCGCGCACGGCGTCGACGAGGGCGAACGGGACGCCGCACAACCCGAACCCGCCGACCGCGATCGTCATGCCGTCGCGCAGGACGCCGGCCAGCGCCTGCGCGGGACTCTCCAGCACCGTGCTCACGAGGACTCCCCTGCACCCTGCGGCCGGTCGCGGCGCCGCGACCGGGGGCGGGCGCGGGGCACGACCGGCAGCTGCGCCGGGTCGGTCCCGGCGACCACCCGGTTCTCCACGCTACCGATCCCCTCGACGTCCAGCCGGACGACGTCTCCGGGCCGCAGGGGCGGCGGGTCCTGCCGGCCGCGACGGCCCCACAGCTCGGCGAGGCAGCCGCCGTTCCCGCACGTCCCCGACCCCAGGACGTCCCCGGGGCGCACCCACGTCCCGCGCGAGGCGTAGGCGATCATCTCCTCGAACGTCCAGCCCGCGTTCGACAGCAGGTCGTGCCCGACGCGGTCGCCGTTGACGGACGCCGCCAGCCGCAGGGCGAGGAAACCCTCCTCGTCACGGAACTGCGCCAGCTCGTCGGGCGTGACGATCCACGGCCCGAGCGTCGTCGCGGAGTCCTTGCCCTTGGACGGGCCGAGGTTGACCTTCATCTCGCGCCGCTGCAGGTCCCGCGCCGACCAGTCGTTGAGGACGGTGTAGCCGAACACGTGCCGCCCCGCGTGGGCCGGATCGACGTCGTGGCCCGCGGCACCGACGACGACGGCCACCTCGAGCTCGAAGTCGAACGCGGAACTGCCGGCGGGCACGGGCACGTCGTCGTGGGCACCGACGAGACCGTGCGGGTTGGTGAAGTAGAACGTCGGCGCCTCGTACCACTCCGGCGCCACCCCACCCCCCGTCGCTCCGTCGACGCTGCGGACGACCCCTTCGACGTGCTCCTCGAACGTCACGAAGTCGCGGACCGACGGCGGCTGCACCGGAGGCAGCAGCCGGACGGCGGACACCGGCACGGGGTCGCTGGACCGCAACGCCCAGTCCGTGGCCTCCCGCGCGGCACCGTCCTCCGCGGCGGCGAGGTCGAGGACGGTCGTCGTGCCGCGCAACGCGTGCAGCACCTCGGCCCCGGGGTCCCCGGTGACGGCCGCCGTCACCTCACGGCCGTCCAGCAGGGCTCGCGCGAACCTCACGCCGGCACCTCCACGAGGGCGGAGATCCGGCGCAGCAGACCCGGGACGTCGGCCTGCTCGCGCGGGGTGCGGTCGAGCATCCAGCGCCCGATCTGCACCGACGCCTCGACGACCTGCCGCGCCCGGTCGCGCCGCCGGTCGGCGTAGCGGACGAGGACGTCCTCGTCCCACGCCGGGGCCTGCAGCAGCACCTCGGCCAGGACGGCGGAGTCCTCGAGGGCCTGCGCAGCCCCCTGGGCGATGGTGGGCGGGCAGGAGTGCGCCGCGTCACCGACGAGCACGACCCGGCCCCGGTGCCACGGACCCTCGACGAGGTGCGTCTCGAACCGCGTGTAGTTCACCGGCGTGTGGTCGGTCAGGCTGTCCCGCAGCGCGTCCCACGGGCCGTGGTAGGCCGTGGCCAGCCCGCGCACGACGTCGACCTGCTCGGCCGGGGTGAGCCCGGACCGGTCCTGCACGTCCTCCACGAGGTAGGCGTAGACCGAGTCCGGCCCGGTCGGGCAGTACCCCGCGATGTGGCAGGGCCCGCCGTACGTGAGGTCGGTGCGGACGACGTCCGCGGGCCGCGGCAGGCTCACCCGCCAGATGCCCATGCCCGTCCCCTCGGGTTCGGCGTCGATCCCGACGGCGCGGCGCGTCCACGAACGGATGCCGTCGGCCCCGACGACGAGGTCGTAGCGCCGGGCCGAGGCGTCGGAGAACGTGACGTCGACACCGTCGGCGTCCTGGTCCAGTCCCGTCGCCGCGACGCCCAGGCGGAGCTTGGCCCCGGCCTCGGCCGCGAGGTCCAGCAGGATCCCCGCCAGGACCGGCCGGGACATCCCCAGGGTGGCCGGCAGGTCCGGACCCCCCGTGCGGACGTCGGGCACCTCGGCGAGCAGGGTCCCGGCCGCGTCGGGTGCGCGCAGCCCCAGGGAGTCGAAGGCGAAACCGCGGGCGGACACCTGCGGCCACGCCCCCAGGTCGCGCAGGACGCGCAGGGCGTTGCCCTGCAGGGTGATCCCCGACCCGGTGTCGGTCGTGCCGGGGCGGGCCTCGACGACCTCCACCTCGACGCCGGACCGGGCCAGCAGGACGGCCGCCGCGCAGCCGGCGACGCCGGCCCCCACGACGAGGACGGAACGAACGGCGGGCGCCATCGCCACACCTCCAGGGTTCGAGGGACGGACTACTTCAGGGCGAGGGGGTTCAGGGGGGCGCCGACCGCCCCGGTGACGGGCAGCGGGGCCGCGACGAGGAGGAACTCGTGGACACCGTCGGCGGCGCAGTCGGCGGCGAGCTCCTCCAGCGCCCACATCTCGCCGACGAACAACCCCATGTTGGGGATGACGACCTGGTGCAGCGGCTGGAACGCCACGTCGAACTCGTTCGGGCGGACCTCGAAACCCCACGTGTCCGTCGCGACGGCGGCGACGTCGTGCGCGTGCAACCAGTCGGCCGTGGTGAACGACATGCCCGGCGCGGGTCCGCCGGCGTACTCGCCCCAGCCCTCCCGCAGCACCCGGCCGTACTGGCCGGTGCGGACGAGCAGCAGGTCGCCCGGTCCCACCTCGACCCCCTGCGCCGCGCAGGTGGCGTCGAGGTGCTCGGGCAGGATCGCGAAACCGTCGGGCAGTTCCCCGCCGGTGCCCGCCGGGTCGGCCCCGAACAGCCGTCCCACGTCGAGCAGCACCCCGCGGCCGGCGAAGTCCGCCGCCACGGTCTCGATGCCCGTCACACCGTCGCCGAGGGAGGTGACGACCTCCCCGGCCCGGCGACCGTTCCAGGCCCGGCCGTGGTCGAAGATGTGCCCGAGGCCGTCCCACTGCGTGGAGCACTGCAGCGGCATGGCGACGACGTCGTCCGCGCCGCCGATGCCGTGCGGGAACCCCTGGACCCCCGCCTCGGCGTCGGTCCCGGTGTCCAGCATGGTGTGGACGGGGTTGGTGCGGCGGCGCCAGCCCTTCTGCGGTCCGTCCATCGAGAACTGCTGGGCCAGCGAGAACACCCGGCCGCGGCGGACGAGGGCGGCCGCGGCGCGCCGGTGCTCGTCCGTGACGAGGTTGAGCGTCCCCTTGACGTCGTCCGCACCCCAGCGGCCCCAGTTCGAGACGCGCGCGACGGCCGCCGCCACGGCGCCCTCGGGGTCGGTGCGGTCCAGCGTGACCGGTTCGGCCGTCACGAGACCCGCCCGTCGAGGTGCCCGCCGAAGCGTTCGGCGACCCAGTCGGCGATGACGTCGGTGGCGACCGAGCCGTTGTCGACGCTCGAGTGCGCCGTGCCACCGGTGCGGTCGGTGAAGACGACGAGTTCGCGGTCCGGGGAGTTCACGAGCTGCTCGTACGTGCGGTGCGCGTACTGCAAGGGGATCTGCCGGTCGTCCTCGCCGTGGGTGACGAGGAACGGCACCCGGATCTCCTCCACTACCCCGTCGAGGTGCATCCGCTCGGCCACCTCGAAGAAGTCGTCGAGGTCCTTCGTCCCGAAGACCCACTGCACGTGGTCCCAGTAGTGGGGCACCGGACGCTCGCCCTCGCGGTCGCGCCGCGCCTTCTGCACGGCGCGCCAGTCGTGGTTCGCACCCCACGCCACCCCGAGGGCGAAACGGGGTTCGAAGGCCACGGCCCGCGGTGCGTAGTACCCGCCGAGGGAGACGCCGAGCAGGCCGATCCGGTCGGCGTCGACGTCGTCGCGGGCGGCGAGGAACTCGTACACGGGTGTGGCCCAGCTCTCGGACTCCGGGACGGCGTGCAGGTCGTGCAGCCGCAACGCCTCCCCCGTGCCCGGCTGGTCCAGGCACAGCGAGGAGACCCCGCGGGCGGCGAGCTTGGCGCCCGGCCCGGTGCGGAACAGCATCTCCTTGGTCGAGTCCAAACCGTTGACCATGACGAGCAGGGGGTGGGGCCCCTCCCCGGGCGCCCGGGTGAGGATCCCCGACAGGACGGCCCCCTCGTAGGGGATCTCGACGCGCTCGGCGTTCTCCCCCGCCAGCTCCACCCCGCGGTCGAACGTGCGGCGGAACTTGGCGTAGAGCGCGACGCGCGGTGCGTACCCGGCGGCCTGCATGCGCTCACCGGTGAGGAAGTACGTCGCGGCGCGGCCCAGCTTCTCGCCCGCCGACAGCAGGCGACCGGCCGCCTCGTCCTCGGCGGCCAGCTCGACGAGGGTGTCGCCCTGCGCCTCCCAGCCGGCCATGAACTCGGCCGTTCCGGTGTCCTCACCGCGGGCGGCGGCCTCCAGCAGCGGGCGGCAGACGTGGTCGACCTCGCCGATGCGCGCCCCCATCTCCATCGCCAGGTTCACCGACAGGTTCCACACGTAGTTCCCGGGGAAGTACTGGAACACGACGCCCCCTCAGCCCTGGCCCTGGACGGCGTACGGGTTGAGCAGCGCGTCCTCGGTGCCGGGCAGGACGCCCTCCTCCGTGGCGGTGGGGTGGCCCGGGTCCGGCGGGAAAGACTCCGTCATGGACATCGGCATGGCGCCGTTGCGGTAGATGCTGTTCGAGCCCAGCGACGGCTTCCAGGCGTTCGGCTCCCAGTCCGGCACGTAGTTGCGGTACCCACCGGTGTTGAGCTCGACGCGCATGCCGCCGGGTTCGCGGAAGTACAGGAACGTCTGCTCACCCACGCCGTGGATGGAGGGGCCGTACTCGATGTCGACACCGTTCTCCATGAGGACGTCCGCGGCGACGAGGAGTTCCTGGTGGCTGTCGGTCCAGAACGCGATGTGGTTCACGCGGCCGCCGAGCTGGGAGGAGTCGAGCACGCAACCGAGGTCGTGGGACTTCTCGTTCGTCGTGAGGACGCCGAAGACCGTGACGGGGGCGTGGTCGAGTTCGGTGAAGGCCATGGTGCGGAACCCGAGGACCTCGGAGTACCAGGCCGCGAAACCCTTGACGTCGGTGGCCGCGACAGTGACGTGGTCGAGGAACCGGGGGGCGGCCGCGTGCGAGGAGCGCTTCTCGGGACGGTCCGGGAAGATCGAGCGGAGCTCGGCGGGTGCCGAGTGCTTCGGCACGTCCCAGTAGACCTCCATGGTGTGCCCGTAGGGGCCGGTGAACCGGAACGAGCGGCCGTGGCCCTGGCGCTTGTCCGACCAGGTGCCCTCGACGCCCTTGGCGGCCACGCGACGCGCGACCTCCTCGACGGCGCCCTCGCTCGTGGTGCGCCAGGCCATCGTCAGCAGGGCCGGCTGCTCGCCCGGCGTCACCACCAGGGAGTAGGGGTAGTAGTCGCCCCAGCAGCGCAGGTAGACGCTGCCCTCGTCGTCGCGGTGGACCTCGCGCAGGCCGAAACCCTTCTCGAAGAAGGCGACCGACGCGTCCACGTCGGGCGAGGAGATCTCCAGGTGGGCGAGGTGTGCCAGCAGGTTCGTCATCGAACGGTCCTCTCGGTCGGTCTGCTCGGGTCGTCGGGTGGGGGGTGGCGGCGCGGGAACCGGGGGCCGTCCCGGAGGCGCTGCGTCGCGGCCTGCCAGAACTCTGCGCCCACCCGCCGCATCAGGGAAGAGCGACTTGGCGATACCCGCCATCACCCTCGTCGATGACCGGCGCGGAGCAGCACCCCCGCCAGGACGAGCGAGAGGGCGGCGACGACGGCCAGGGCCGCCGGCAGTCCCCCGAGGGCGCCCGTGAGGGCCAGCACGAGCAACGGGCACACGAACTCACCGGCGAACAGCGCCGACGTCCACCACCCGGTGACCCGGCCGCGCTGGTCGGTCGTGGTCCCGCCGAGGGCCCACGTCAGCAGGGCCGGCAGCAGCAACCCCGTGCCCGCCGAGGCCACCGCGGCTCCGGCGAGCAGCACGGGCACGGAACCCGCCAGCGCCACCACGACGAGGCCGACCCCGGCGAGGCCGAAGGCCACCGGCAGCAGGGACCCCGCGCCGCGGCGCGCCAGCCGGGCGAAGGACGCGGCCCCGAGGCAGGTGGCGACCGCCGCGGCGGCGCTCACGCCACCGATGGTCGCGGTCGACTCGACGCCCAGGCGGTCGAGGGCGAACGACAGCTCGACGATCGGCGTGTAGAACACCACACCGCCGACGAGGGTCACCAGCAGCGGTGTGCGCAGGGCGCGCCGGTCCAGGGGCGGCAGCGGACCGGACTGCGCGGCAACGGGTTCGCGGAGCAGGACCGGGACGAGGACGGCGCCGACGACACCGACGGCGTAGAGCCAGAACGGCGTGCGCCAGTGGTTCGCCGCGAGGGCACCGCCGGCGGCGATGAACACCACGGCCGACAGGCTCGTCGCGATCGTCTGCAGGCCGAAGTACCGGTGGCGCCGCTCCCCCTCGAACAGGTCACCGAGGAGCGTCGTGCAGCACGTCATGATCCCGGCCTCGGCGATGCCGACGAGCGCGCGGCTCGCGACGATCGCGGGCAGCGAGTCCAGCCACAGCGGTGCCGTGCCGACGAGCGCGTACAGGACGAGGGACCCCGTCAGCACGCGCACGCGGCCGATCCGGTCGACGACCCGACCGGCGGCGGGGGCGAGGAGGGCGATGGCCAGGGCCGGGACGGTCAGCGTGAGCGGCACGAGGGCGTCCACGCCCGGCTGCCCTGCGAACGCACGGGCGATGCTGGGCTGGACGGGAGCGATGAGGACCGCCCCGAGCACCGACAGCGTGCTGAGCGCGACGAGGAGCGTGGCCTGCGGGACACCGGCCCGCAGCGGGCCGGCCGGGGTGGTCGCCGGTGGCGCCGACGGCTGCGCGTCCGGCTGCGGGACGGGGTGGGAGAGGGATGCGGACACGGGACCTCCTCGGGACACCTGCTCCGTCGCAGGCGGGTACCGAGAGTTTCGGGGAGGGTCGGCACCCCAGCACAGCGCCAATCGCTGAGCCCCCCCATCAGCGGGGTGGATGACCCCCGATGTCCGGGAGCGCCGCGGCGGCCCGCCGCACGACGCCGCGCAACCACGCGTGCTCGGGGTCGCCGGTGTAGACGGGGTGCCACCACATCGCCTCGAGCAGCAGGCCCACGTCCACGGGGGGAGGCAGCACGCGGACCCCGGAGTCCGGGGGGAGCCGGTCCACCAACCGCTGCTGCAGCATCCCGATGCGTGCGCTCCCGGCGACGAGCGCGGGGACGGCGAGGAAGTGCTCGGTGACGACCTGCACGTGGGGTTCGACCCCCAGCATCCTCATCTGCAACGCGGCCGGCGTCGAGGCCACGGGCCCGTGGTACGTCACGACCCACGGCATGGTCCGCAGCTGGTCGACCGTCAGCTCGTCCCCGACGTCGTCGTTCCCGGTGGCCACCAGGCACACCCAGCGGTCGCGGTGCAGGTCCTCGTGCGGCAGGTCCGCGAGGAACCCGTGCGGCAGCAGGAGCAGGTCGGCGTCGACGAGGACCCGTTCGGCGTCCTCGACGACCGAGGGGGTGTTGACGCTGAACCGCAGCCGCATGCGGGGCGCCTCGGCCGCCAGCAGCGCCAGGAGGGGGGCACCCAGGACGGTCTCGGCGTAGTCGCTGCTGACGATGCGCAGGTCGCGTTCGGAGACGGCCGGGTCGAAGTCCGGTTCGGCGCGGAACACCCGGTCCACGCCGGACAGCGCGACGCGCACCTGTTCGCGCAGGCGGACGGCCAGCGGGGTCAGTTCGTGCTCGTTGCCGACGCGCGCGAGCAGCGGGTCGTCGAAGTGCCGGCGCAGCCGGGCCAGCGAGGCCGACAGCGCGGGCTGGCTGAGCCCCAACCGCAGCGCGGCGCGCGTGACGCTGCGCTCCTGCAGCAACGCGTCCAGCGGCACGAGCAGGTTGAGGTCGAGGGAGCGGAGGTTCACCGCCGCGAGCGTAGGACCTCCACCACTCCTCCGGCCCCTCTTCTCCCGTCCCGTGGACAGGGACGGGGCCGGGGAGCAGACTCGGGAGATGGAGAAGGCCGTCGAGCGCGGGATCCGCACGGGCGTCGTCCGCGACGCCGACCGGGCCGGTCGCGCGCTGCGCGTGACGACCCACCCCGAGGCGGGGCGGGTCGTCCTGTCGACCTGGCAGGACGCGACCTGCGTCTCGACCGTCCGGCTGGACCGGGCCGACGTCGTCGAACTCCTCACCGCCCTCGGCGCAGCACTCCTGCCGCCAGAACGCTGAGCCCGACCAGACCCGCCAGGCCCACCACCGCGAGCGCCGTGGACGGGTGCAGCAGCGGCTGTCCGGCGAGCGCCTGCCCCGTGAGCCACCCGACGAGCCCGGCGTAGCCGACCGCGCCCAGGAGGACGAGGCGGAACCGGACGGTGCCGTCGCGCAGGGCCGGCGAGCGGCGGGCGAGGCGTTCCAGCAGCAGCACCCCGAGCGGGAGCACCTGCAGCGCGTGCAGTCCGACGAAGTGCGGGATGCGCAGGTCCCCGCCCTGCGTGCTCCAGCCGAGGAACGGCAGCCCGGGACCTCCGTCCGGGACCCCGACGGCGTGGGCGCCGGCGACGCCCTGGAAGTCCTGCACCTGCGCGGACGTGGGGATCGTCATGAGGAACGCCAGCGCCATGCCGACCAGCCCCAGGACGACTCCTGCGCGGACGGCGAGCGTGCGGGCCCGGTCGGGCAGCGGGGCGCGGAACACCAGGACGCCGATGACGGCTGTGACGACCCACACGACGGCGATGGACGTGCCCATGGTCGCCCACAGCGCACTGTGCAGCGGGGTGGAGACGTTGAAGTGGCTGGTCGTCCCCGCGGCGGCGGCCCCCCCGATGACGGCGATCTCGACGAGGAGGCCGACCGCGGCGACGGTGGCCAGCACCGAGGCCAGCCGGGGGCGGGGCAGTCCGGGCAGGCCCACGAGCCAGGCCAGCGTGAGGGCGTAGAGACCGATGGAGACGGCGAACTTCAGGGGTTTGAACCAGGCGTCCTGGCCGAGGACGGGCCGGGCGTCGACACCGGCCAGGACGGCGGTGACGACCGTCAGGACGGCCATCGCCGCGGCGAGGACGAGGAGCGGGCGGTGCCAGCGGGAGGGTGCGGGCACGGCGTGCAGGACGGGCGGCAGCAGGGTGGTCACGGGGTGTCCCCTCGGGGGTCTGGGCCGTAGCGGCGGAAGGCGTGGTCCTGCTGCGCGATGCGCCGCAGGCCGGCGAAGAGCTGGTCCCCCAGGACGGTGCCGACGACGACCGTCTGGGCGGCGGCCTCGCGGTCGCCGCCGCGGCGGGCGTCCTCGATCGACCCCGCCACCGCGTCGAGGTCGGCGGTCGCGACGAGGTCGGCCGCCCGGGCGTAGACGGGCAGGAGGTCGGCGAGGTCACCGCGCTCGACGGAGTCCCAGCCGTCGAGCACCCCGGCCACGACGCGCACCCCGGGGTTGCCCTCGTGGACGGCCCAGCCGTGCTCGGCCGCGAAGGCGAGGACGCGGTCGCGCGACTCCTTGCTGGGCGGCGTGACCGGTTGCGGCAGCGCCTGTTGCGTGACGCCGAGGACCTCGACGAGCGGCAGGTCGGGGGCGTCGACGGCGGCCAGGACGCGGCCGACGGCCGCGACCGGGAGACCCCCGACGTCGATGAGCGAGCGGATGAGGCGCAACCGGGTCAGGTGCTCCTGGGAGTAGTCGGTCTGGTTGTAGCCCGTGCGCTCGCCCGCGGGCAGGAGACCCTCCCGCGTGTAGAACTTGATCGACGCCTGGCTGACGCCGCTGGCCGTGCTGAGCTCGGAGATGCGCACATCGACAGAATCGCTATCGATAGCGGAACTGTCAACCCGTCAGGCATCCCCGCCGAAGGCTGCGGGCTCGTTGTACGGGGTGATGACCTGGATCTGCGACGGGACCGAGCTCGGCCGACCGGGCAGCGCCCCCTGCACCTGCATCACCGCCCGGCACACGCGCCGGACGTCCGCGCGCAGGTCGTGGTGCAGCACGGCCGTCAGCCGGCGCTCGCGCAGGAGAGCGACGTTGTCCGCGTCGAGGTCGTGGGCGACGAAACCCCGGACCCGCCGGCCCGCGGCGTCGAAGGCGGCCAGCACCGCCCGGTTGCCGCCACCGGCGGAGTAGACGAGGTCGACGGCGGGCGCGCCGGCCAGGGCGCCCGCGACGGTCTCGCGCGTCGAGGCGTCGAGGCCGTCGCCCCCCTCGACGACGTGCACCGGCAGGTGCGGGGCGAGGTCGCGCAGCGCCGCGCGGAACCCCTGTTCGCGGTCCCCCTCCCCCCGGAACGTGCTGCGGCTCAACGAGACGAGGACGCCCCCGGCGTCCGGGGCCACGGCCGTCAGCAGGTAGGCGGCGGTCGCCCCGGCGGCGCGGTCGTCCATCCCCACGTAGGCGACGCGACGACTCGTCGGGACGTCGGTCACGAACGTGACGACGGGCACGCCCCGTTCCTCCAGCCGCCCCACGGCGGCGACGACGGCCGGGTCGTCCGGTGCCTTGAGCAGCACCCCGCTCGACCCCCGGCGGCCGATGCGGTCGAGGTCGGCGACGAGGTCGGCCACCGTGCCGTCCTCGCGCAGGTGGAACCGCGCCCGCACGACCGCGGGACGCAGCGTCGGCAGTTCGGCCTCGAGCGCTGCCCGCACGGCGCGGCTGAACCGGTCGGGGGCGAGGACGACGACGTCGAGGAAGAACGTCGCACCCCCGAGCCGGACCTGCGAGGCCTGACGCTCCAGGTCCGCGATCGCGCGGTGCACCTCGACCACCGTCGCCGCCCGGACTCCCGGCCGGCCGTGCAGCACGCGGTCGACGGTCGCGAGGCTGAGACCGGCCTGCTGCGCGATCTCGCGCAGGCGGTACGGGTGGGCCACGACGCCCCTCTCGCTGGGTCCCCGGTGAGGTGTTCTTGAGGTGTTCACGATGCCACCCGGCCCGGCTCGCGGGCTACGTTGACAGGGCAGGACCACCCCACGAGCTCGACGAGGAGACCGCCGTGAGCACGCCCACCACCCCCCGCACGACCCCCCTGCGGTTCCGCGAGACCGACTGCGACGTGGCCGAGTTCGCCCGCCTCGTCGACCGCACCACGGACCTCGCCGACTACCCGCACGCCGCCGACGTGCGCCGGGAGGTGCTCGTCTACGACGCCGACGCGCTGCGCCGGACGACCGCGGACCCGGCGGGCCGCGAGGAGGTCGAGGCCGAACTCGTCCAAGCCCTCACCGACGGACCGGGCGTCGTGGTGTTCGAGGGGGCCTACCCCGACGTCAGCGTCGTCGACCGGGTGAGCGCCGTCTTCGACGCGGTCATCGCCGACGAGAAGGCGGCCGGGACCTCCAAGGGGGACCACTTCGCCGCCGCCGGCGCGAACGACCGCGTCTGGAACGCCCTCGAGAAGCTCGCCGTCCGCGACCCCGAGGCCTTCGTCGACTACTACGCCAACGACGTCCTCGCCCTCGTCTCGACGGCCTGGCTCGGTCCGGGCTACCAGGTGACCTCGCAGGTGAACCTCGTGCGCCCCGGCGGCAAGGCGCAGGACCCGCACCGCGACTACCACCTGGGGTTCCTGTCGAACCCGGTAGCGGCGCGCTACCCCGCGCACGTGCACCTGCTGTCCCCCGTCCTGACGCTGCAGGGGGCCGTGGCGCACAGCGACATGCCCGTGGAGAGCGGCCCCACGATGTACCTGCCCTACTCGCACCGGTACCCGCAGGGCTACCTCGCCTGGCGCCGTCCGGAGTTCCGCGAGCACTTCGCCGCCCACCACGTGCAGCTGCCGCTGCGCACGGGTGACGCCGCGTTCTTCAACCCCGCCCTGTTCCACGGCGCCGGGACGAACGTGTCGACCGACGTGCAGCGCTCGGCGAACCTGCTGCAGGTGTCCTCGGCGTTCGGGCGGGCCATGGAGAGCGTCGACCGGGTGCGCATCGCCCGCGCCGTCTACCCCGCCCTGTTGGCCCGCAAGGCGTCCGGGGCCTCGCCGGAGTTCCTGGCCAACGCCGTCGCGGCGGCGTCGGAGGGCTACCCGTTCCCGACGAACCTCGACCTGGACCCGAACGTCGGCGGGTTGACGCCGCTGTCGCAGACGGAACTGCTGACGGAAGCGTTGGAGCAGGACCTGTCCGCCGAAGACGTCGCCGCCCAGCTCGACGCCTACACCGCGCGCCGCCGCACCCACTGAGCTCTTCTCTGTAGCGGCTTGACGGTAACTGTGCGTCATGTGGTGCGGTCGTGCTCGAGGTGCAGCACGACCAGGACCGCGGCGGTGATGGC
>NZ_JBFBND010000028.1:0-62790 GCF_040702905.1 Kineococcus sp. NPDC059986
ACCCGGAAGCTAAGCCCACCAGCGCCGATGGTACTGCTCGGGAGACTGGGTGGGAGAGTAGGTCACCGCCGGCCACTCACTCTTTTGCAGTGAGATTGTGGTTGAGGGGAGTGGCACCGCTACGGCGGTGCTGCTCCCCTCTTCTGCGTTTACGACCGGCTTCTCCGGTGGCGGGAACGGCCACGGGACCGGTCGTCGACGACGATCGACCAGTCCCGTGAGCGACCGTCCACCCAGCGGTGGGTTCAGACGGCGGGGGTCCAGCCCAGGTGCGGCGCCACGTGCTCGGCGACGGCGGACAGGACGCGACGGTGAGCGTCGAGGGATCCCTCCGCGGGGAGGACGACGACGAGGCCGTCCGTCTCCTCGACCACCTCGTCCGCGAGCAGGCGCTCGACGATGCCGTCGGGGTTCCCGCTCAGGGCGGCGCTGTACCGCACGGGGAAGGGCGAGTCGCCCTTCGGGCGGCCGTCCGACGTCATGCCGGAGGCGTACCCCTCCAGGAAGGGCCGGTGGTCCTCGGCGTCCTGCGCCGTCAGGAACGGCAGCAGGATCCGCCCGGCGGAGACGCGCGCTTCCCGGCGCCCGGCGTGACCGGCGTCGGCGAAGGCCTTGCGGTAGCTGCGGATCTGGCGGGCTTGGACGACGTCGAACGCCTCGCCCGTCTCCTCGGTGTTGAGGGTGGAAACCTGCAGGTCGAAACCCTGCTGCCCGGTGCGGATCGCCGTCGCCTCGCTGCCGGCGCCGTACCAAAGCCGGTCGACCAGGCCGGGGGAGTGCGGGGTGACGGTCAGGTCGCCTCCCGCGGGCACGCCCATGTACTGCGCTGCGGCCTGGGTGACGGGTTCCCCGGCGATGGCTCGCCGGAGGACCTCGATGCGGTGCTGCGCCTCACCGGCGAACCCGCGGGGCGACGCGCCGTGCAGGGGGTCCAAGGCGGCGGCGAGGGGGGCGATCCCGTTGCTGAGACCGAGCTCGAGACGGCCACCGGACAGGAGGTCCACGGTGGCCGCGTCCTCGGCGAGACGCAGCGGGTCCTCGTAGCGCATGGGGATGACCCCGGTCCCGAGGGCGATGCGCTGCGTCACCTGGGAGGCGGCCGCGAAGAACGTCATGGGGGACGACAGGTAGGGCTCGTGATGACGGACCCGGACCCAGGCGGAGTCGAACCCCAGCTCCTCCGCGTGCCGCACCAGCGCCAGACCGTCGCGCAGAGCCTGACCGGCCCCGCCCGAGCCTTCGTCCGCGACGAACGTGAGGAACCCCAGCTCGAGTCGCCGTCCGTGTGCCCGCGCCATGCCGTCCCCAAGTGTTCCTAGCTTCAAGTACCGACTCTTGAAGGTACTACCACTTGTCATCGACTGGCAACGCCGAGTTCGTAGGAGTCGGGCCCTGTGGACGAGCTCACCTCGCCCCTGGCTGACGACCCCTACCGTCGGTGCCGGCGCCGAGGGGGAGGGACACGACGTGCGGTACGGAGTCGAGACGGAGGGACTGAGCGCCGTGGCGTCGGCGGTGCGGGCCCAGGCCGACCAGGCCGCTGCCTTCGCACCGCAGCTGAGCGCGTCCGCCGAGGGAGCCGCCGGCTGGGCCGTCGGCCGGGCGAGGACTGCGGTCCAGGCGCTCTTCGACACCCTGGACCAGGCGGCGTCGGAAGCCGAAGCCGGTCTGCGCCGGGTGGCCGACCAGGTGGCCGCCGCGGGCGGTGCCTACGACGCGGCGGAGCAGCAGCTGCTGCGACCCCGCTGACGGCGGGCCGGGTCCATCCGGGTGGTTCCGTGCCCCCGCTCCTCCTCCGTCGCCTGTCGAGAGCCGACCACAGGAGGGTGAGCACCGGAGTCCCGAGCCCTGCGCGCAGCCCGCTGCGTGCTCGTCGTGTCCGGGGCCTCCTCCACGGCCTGGCCGTCGGTGAGGTCCTCGAGAGCACCTGCGGCAGTGCGGGCGTCGTCCAGCACGGGGTCGCCACCCAGCTGGCCTGCTTCACGGCGGCCGCCGGCATCCGGACCTCCCTGCGGGTCGGCCGGGGAACGTCCGCGGACCCGCGGGCGGACCTGCTGGACGCCTACCGCCGTTGGGCGCAGGTCCGCCACGGCGCGCGGGTGCCGTCGCCCCGGACCGCCTGGCTCGACGACGTACCCCTGCTGACGCGAGCCGCCGGCGATCCGCGCGACACGGTCCGCGCGCTCGTCGCCGGCGGTGCCGGGACGCGCAGGGACCCGGTCTCCACGGCCGACGGTTGGCACGCCCTCGCCCGGGCGCTGCCGCTCGCCGCCCACGTCGTGCGTGACCCGCAGGCCGCGGTCACGGCGGCCGTCGACTCGGTGGCGCTCACCCACGGCCCCCGGGCGTTCGCCCCGACGGCCGTCGCCGTCCTGCTCGCCGCCGCCGCCTTCCGGACGGGGGACCCCGTCGAGGCCGTCGCGGTCGGCCTGCGGGACGCAGTCCTGCTCGGGGTGGACTTCGCAGCCGTGGCCGTCGTCGACGACGCCGTCCGCGCTGCACGGGAGGCACCGGCCTCGACCGTCGTCCTGCGCGGCGGTGCAGCCGACGGCAGTGCCGCAGCCGCGCTGTGGGGGGCCACGTACTGCGTCCTGAGCCACCCCACGACGGTGGACGCCGGGCTGGCGCTGGCCCGCACGGCACCGCACCCCGACGCCGTCGGAGCCGTCACGGGGGCGCTGCTCGGGGCCGCCCACGGGGCCGACGCCCTGCCGCAGTCGGTCCTCACGCGCATCGACCTCGCGTACGTCATCGACCGGCTCGCGCGCGACCTCGCGGTCGTCGACGGGCTGGGCGTGGACGGGGCGGACGGCGCCGACGCCGGCTGGCGCGAGCGGTACGGCCTGGCCTGACCCGTCCCTCCCCGACGTCCGCGGGCGTGCTGGACTGTCCCGGACGGCGGTCTCGAGGTCAGGAGGGGACGTGGCGGAGCGCCTGCGCATCGCGATCGGCGGCATCGCCCTGGAGGCGAGCACCTTCTGCCCGCACCGGACGACCCTGGAGGAGTTCCGCGTCGTCCGCGGTGAGGAGCTGCTCGCCCGCTACGACTGGTTGCAGCGCGACTGGGCGGCCGCCGTCGAGTGGGTCCCGGTGGTCCACGCGTACGCGACGCCCGGCGGTCCGGCTCTCCCCGAGGCGTACGACGTGCTGGAGCAGGAACTGCTGGCCGGGCTCTCCGGTGACCTCGACGGGGTGTTCCTCGACCTGCACGGTGCCCTCTCCGTCCTCGGACGGCGCGACGCCGAGGGCGCACTGGCCCGCCGGGTGCGGGGACGCGTCGGCGCCGGGACGCTCGTGTCCGCGTCGATGGACCTGCACGGCAACGTCTCCCGCGAGCTCGCCGACGCTGTGGACCTCATCACCTGCTACCGGACGGCCCCACACGAGGACGAGTGGGAGTCGCGCGAGCGGGCGGCGCGCCACCTCGTCGCCCGCCTGCACGACGGCGGCCGGCCGCTCAAGGCGTGGGTGCAGGTGCCGGTGCTCCTGCCGGGGGAGCGCACGAGTACCCGCGACGAACCCGCCCGCGGCATCTACGCGCAGGTGCCCCAGGTCGAAGCGCTCGACGGAGTCCTCGACGCCGCGGTGTGGGTCGGCTACGTGTGGGCCGACGAACCCCGCTGCCGCGCAGCGGTCGTCGTCACGGGGGACGACCCGGTCGTGCTGAGGCGGGAGGCGGAGCGCCTGGCGCGCAGCTACTGGGACGCCCGCCACGCGTTCGCGCTCGTGGCGCCGTCGGGTTCGTTCGCCGAGGTCCTCGACGAGGCCGTGGCCAGCGGTTCCCGACCGTTCGTCCTCAGCGACTCCGGTGACAACCCCACCGCGGGGGGAGCCGGCGACTCGACGGTCACCCTGCACGCGCTGCTCGCGGACGACCGTCTCGCCGCGAGTGGCCTGGACGTCGTGCTGTCCAACGTCACCGACCCCGCCGCCGCCCGTGCGTGCGCCGCGGCCGGGGTGGGCGCGCAGGTGTCGCTCGACCTCGGCGGTCACGTCGACACCACCGCACCGCCCGTCCCGCTGACCGGCGTCGTCACTGCGCTCGACACCTCGGCCGGTGTCCGGGCCGTCGTGCGGACGGGGCCGGTGTCCGTCGTCGTCACCGAACGCCGGGCCCCGCTGCACCGCGTGTCGGAGTTCCAGGCCCTCGGGCTCGACCTGCGGTCCGCCGACGTCGTGGTGGTGAAGATCGGCTACCTCGAACCCGACCTCTTCGCGGTCGCCGCCGACTGGCGGCTCGCCCTCACCCCGGGCGGGGTCGACCAGGACCTGATGCGCCTGGGCCACCGGAACCTCGGCGGCCCGGTCTTCCCGTTCGACCCCGACCCGCCGACCCCCGACCTCACTCCCGTCCTCATCCCCTGAGGAACCACTCGAAATCACCGCGCGTGGCCCGGGGGGTGGGGTCGTTGTGACGACGCGCCGGACCTACCGGCGCGATGCGTCAACGACCCCCACCCCGGCCGGCGGCGACCACGCAGCGTCAGGGGACGAGGATCGCCCGCCCGCGCACGCGGCCGCCGTCGAGGTCGTCGACCGCCGTCTGGAAGTCGTCGAGCGCGTACTTCACGGTGTGCAGCTTCACGAGGCCGCGCGCGGCGAGCGCCATGAGTTCCGTGAGGTCGTTGTAGGAGCCGACGAGGTTCCCGATGATGTTGATCTCCGCGGAGATGACGTCGATCGTCGGGACGTCGATGTTCTCGCCGTACCCGACGACGTGGTAGTCGCCGGCTTCGCGCAGCATCTTCAGCCCCTGGGCCGTCGACCCGCCTTCACCGACGAAGTCGATGACGACCTCGGCGCCGTGGCCGCCCGTCAGGTCAAGGACCTGCTCGACGTGCGAACCGTCCGCGACCACCCCGTGGTGGGCGCCGATCGACCGGGCGAGCTCCACGGCGTCGGGGTTGCGGTCGACGACGACGATCTCGGCCGCCGTCATGGCTGCGAGCACCTGGATGCCGATGTGACCGAGACCGCCCGCGCCGATGACGACGACGCGGTCGACGGGCCGCAGGCGCCGGGCCGCCTTCGCCGCCGCGTGGTAGGCGGTGAGGCCGGCGTCGGCCAGGGCGGCGACGTCGGACGGTTCGAGGGAGTCGTCGATCTTCACGACGCTGCGCGCGGAGGTCTTGAGGAACTCGGCGTACCCGCCGTCGCTGTCGATGCCGGGGAACACCTTGTTCGCGCAGTGCACGTCGTCGCCGGAACGGCACGCGCGGCACAGACCGCACGTGATGTTCGGGTGCAGGATCACCTTGTCGCCTTCGGCGACGTTCGTGACGGCGGACCCGACGGCCGCCACCCAACCCGCGTTCTCGTGCCCGATCGTGTACGGCAACGCCACACCGGACTTCTCGGCCCACTGCCCTTCGAGGATGTGCAGGTCGGTCCGGCAGACGCCTGCGCCGCCGACCTTGACGATGACGTCCAGCGGCCCGGTCACCTCCGGGGCGGCGGCGTCGTGCATCTCGAGCTTCTGGTGGTACCCGGTGACGCGGACGGCTCGCATGGTGCTCACGCGGTCTCCCTGGAACTGGTGCTGGTGACGGTCAGGGGCAGGAGGGGGTGCCTGTCCCGCAGGTCGGCGGGTTCGGAACCCTCCGGTCGGAAGGCCTGGTCGGCCTCGGACCCGGGGTAGCGGGTGGCGAGCAGACCGCGGCAGAAGTGCGCGTTCCCGTCGATCGAGATGCGCGTCGAGCGGGCACGGCGCAACCGCAGCGGGACCTCCGCGCGCGGGTACGGGGTTCCGTGGTCGTCGACGAGGACCACGGACGCCGGGTCGAGGCTCAGCCCGAGCGCCGCCCGCCGGCGCAGCAGGGCGTCGGTGGTCCGCTCGTCGCGCAGGTCGGCGAGCGTCACCTCCCCGAGGTCCTCCTCGCGCAGGTCCGCGTCCGCGCGCAGCAACGTCGTGAGCGCGCGCTCCACCGCGGCCGTGTGCGCCTTGCGGCGGAACGTCAGGCGCAGTTCGTCGAGGTTCTGCTCGGCCTCGTGCTTGAACGTCCCGCGGTACCCCGCGTCGGCCGCGAGACCGGCGTTGATGAGGTCGGAGTCGTGGTGGTCGTCGAGTTCGACGACCACCCGTCCCGTCCACGGCAGGTCGGTCAGCACGTCCTTGGTGTCCGAGGCCATGAGGTAGGCGAAGTTCGGTGAGCAGAAGGAGGTCGGCAGCCGCAGGTGTGCGACGACCTCGTCGCCCTGGACCGCGAGCGACCGGACGAACCCGAGGTCGGTGATCGGTTCGTCGAGCTCGGGGTCCAGGACGACCGACAACGCCTTGAACGCCTGCTCCCGCAGGTCGCCCTGGGTCTCGGGGAGGACGGCGGTCATCACGCCACCGCCACGGCCTGCGGTTCGGCGAACTGCGGCGGGTTCGCGACCTGCAGTTCCGCCGGGACGGGGATGTCGTAGAGCGCGGCGGCGTTGAGGCCGAGGATCTTCTTCTTCTGGTCCGTCGTCAGCGGCGCGTACTCGCTCATGTCCTCGGGGATCTGTAAGTCCACGAACGTCTCGACGAGCCACTTCGGGGTCCACAGCGCGTAGTCGCTGGAGAAGAAGATCCGGTTCTCGTCGAGCCAGTAGAGGAGTTCGCCGATGATCTGCGCGAAGTAGCGCGGGCGGGTGTGGATGAACGGCAGCGCCACGGCGAGGCCGGCGTAGACGTTCGGCTCCTGCGTCGCGATCCAGCAGAAGTCCTCCAGGCGCGGCAGCCCGCAGTGCTCGACGACGAAGTTGAGGTCGGTGAAGTCGGTCGCGACGTGGTCCACGTCGGCGACGTCGAACGCGTCGCGGTCCAGCGGGCGGATCGTGGGGCCCTTGTGGACGTGGATGTTCTTGATCCCCAGTTCGCGGCACACCTCGAGGTACTTGTACGTCCAGGGGTCGCTGAGCTTGTAACCGCGGGAGTCCCCGTGCCAGTCCGCCGTGTAGAGCTTGACGCCCTTGAGGTGCATCTCCTGGGCGTCCTGGCGGAGCTGGTCGAGGCCGCGTTCACCGTCGCGCGGGTCGAAGTAGTGGTTGTACGTGAGCTTGTCCGGGTTCGCCGAGGCGAGCTCGAAGGCCTCGCGGGTCTGCCCGAACCCGGTCTTGTAGAACTCCCCGAGCCGGGCCGGCTGGAAGATCGCGTGGTCGACGTACCCGTCGGTGAAGAGGTCCTTCATGAGGCGCTCACCGCCCTGGTACAGGTACTCCTCGTAGGGCCACAGCTCCGAGGCCGGGCTGAGGTTGCGGTGGTAGTCGTAGAAGCAGTCGATGAACTGCTTGCCGTGGATGTTGCGCTGGTTCTCGGGCCGGGCGTCCCAGAGCGCGACGTGCGCGTCGAGGATGAAGTACTTCTCGCCGTCCTTGGTGTACATGCTGCTGCTCTCCATCTGCGGTGACGGGGCGGTGCGTTGGGACCACCGTAGGCACGCGGGCAACCCCGCGGGTGTCCCACGTGTCTCACTTTGAGACGCGAGGGACTGCCGCGGCGCAGGGCGCGGACGTACGCTCCTCGCACCCGACGATGGGAGAGGCCGTGAGCGAGGGAGCTCCGGGGCGCAGCGCCGATCCGCACCCCCTGCGGGCCGGCGTGCCCGTGGCCGGCGGGGTGCCCGACCGCGTCGCCGCGTCCTGGCGGCGCAGCAGCGAGTACGGCGTGCAGACGGAGTCCGTCGAGCCCGTCTTCTCCGGCACCTGGGAGCAGGAGTCGCTGTTCTTCGAGTGCGGCCGGGAGGTGCTCACCGACCTGCACCGCACGCTCGTCGACGAACCGCTGAGCCTCATGCTCACCGACGCCGAGGGCCTCGTGCTCAACCGGTTGTCCGGCGACACGTCCCTGCTGCGCAGCCTCGACGCCGTCCACCTCGCCCCCGGGTTCGCGTTCTCCGAGCGGGAGGCCGGCACGAGCGGGCTGGGGCTGGCGCTCGCCGACCGGCTGCCGACCGTCGTCCGGGCCCAGGAGCACTACTCCACGAGCCTGGCCGGGTACACGTGCGCCGCCGTGCCGGTGCTCGACCCCGTGAGCGGGCGCCTGGAGGGCAGCGTCAACATCACGACGTGGGCCGAACAGCCCGGCAAGCTGCTGCTCGCGCTGGCCCAGTCCGCGGCGGGGGCGACGTCGGCCCTCATGCTGGCCCGCTCACGCGGACGCTCCCCCCGACCCGCACCGCGCGGGGAGGTGTTCCACGTGCAGGCGGGCACCCTCGAACCGGGCAGCGGCACGGTGCAGACCCTGTCCGCTGCGTGGCGCGACGCGGTGCAGCGGGCCGAGGACGCCGTCCGGGCCGGTCGCGTCGTCGTCGCCGTGGGGGAACGCGGCACGGGCCGGGCGACCCTGCTCGCGCAGGCCGTGCGGCGCGCGCGTCCCCGCGACCGCATCCTGTCGGCGAGTCCGCCGGCCCCCCAGGACCTCGACGCGTGGCTCGCCCTGTGGGCGCCGGAGCTGAGCAAGGCCGACACGTCGGTCGTCGTCTGCGAGGTCGACTCCCTGCCCGCCCGCGCCGCGGAGGAGCTGCGTGCGCTCGTCGTCGCGGCGCGCGCCGCGCGACCCGGTCTCCCGGTCGTGCTGACGGCCGAGGACCTCGCCGAGGTGCCCACCCCGCTGGCCGGTCTCGTCGACGCGGTCGTCCCCGTCCCGGCCCTGCGCGACCGGCCGGGCGACGTCCTGCCGCTGGCCCACCACGTCGTGCGGCAGACGCGGGGCCGCGACCTCGACATCACCGCGGCCGCCGCCCGGGCCCTGGAGACGTGCCCCTGGCCGGGCAACGTCGACCAGTTGCACCGGGTCGTGCGCCGCGCCGCGCTGCAGGCGGACACCATCGACGCCCGGCACCTGCCCTCGGAGGTCTTCAGCGGTTCCGGTCACCGCCTCTCGCGCATCGAGGCCGTCGAACGCGACGAGATCGTCCGGGTCCTGACGACGCCCGGGACCACCGTGAAGCAGGCGGCCGCCGAACTCGGGATGAGCCGCGCGACGGTGTACCGCAAGGTCGCGCAGTACGACCTGCGCATCCCCCGGTAGCGGCCGGCAGGCGCGGACCGGGCCTCGTGCCACCCTGGGAGGGCACCCGACGCACCCTGGGAGGAACTCGCCGTGGCCGGTGGACTCGTGGCCCTGCTCGACGACGTCGCGCTCATCGCGCGGGCGGCGGCCGCCTCGGTCGACGACATCGGGGCCGCGGCGGCCCGTGCCAGCGCCAAGGCCGCCGGGGTCGTCGTCGACGACGCGGCCGTCACGCCGCAGTACGTGCGCGGTCTGACCCCCGACCGGGAACTGCCGATCATCCGCCGCATCGCCCTCGGATCGCTGCGGAACAAGCTCCTGATCATCCTGCCGGTGATCCTGGTGCTCAGTCAGTTCGCCGACTTCCTCCTCACGCCGATCCTCATGCTCGGCGGGGCCTACCTCGCGTTCGAGGGGGCGGAGAAGGTGTGGGCCAAGGTCTCCGGGCACGCCCACGGCCACGACGACGGCCCCAAGGACGAGCGGACGATCGTCTCCGGCGCGATCCGCACCGACCTCATCCTGTCCGCCGAGATCATGGTCATCTCCCTCAACGAGGTGACCGACCAGCCGTTCTGGTCCCGGCTCGTGATCCTCGTGGTGGTCGGCGTGGCGATCACCGTCCTCGTCTACGGGGCCGTCGGGCTCATCGTGAAGATGGACGACGTCGGGTTGACGCTCGCCGAACGCCCCTCGGCCGGCGTCGCGCGGTTCGGCCGCGGGCTGGTGAACGCCATGCCGAAGCTGCTGACCGTCCTCACCGTCGTCGGCACGGCCGCGATGCTCTGGGTCGGCGGGCACATCCTGCTCGTCGGCACCGACGAGCTCGGGTTCCACGGCCTCTACGGGGTCGTGCACCACCTCGAGGAGGCCGTCCACGGTGTCGCCGGGATCGGCGGGGTGCTCGGCTGGTTCGTCAACACGCTGTGCAGCGCGGTCGTCGGGCTCGTGGTCGGCGCCGTCGTCGTCCTCGTCGTGACGTTCGTCCGGAACCGCCGCACCACGACGCGTTCCGGGCACTGACGCCGCGCGGCACCATGTCCCGCGTGAGGAGAGCGCTGCTCGACGACGTCCACCGCATCGTCGACGACCTGGCCGAGACGCTCGGCCGCTCCGTCATGCTCGACGACCCCGACCTCGCCCTCCTCGCGGGCAGCCGCCACTTCGGCGACGAGGACCCCTACCGCGTGAGCGTCGTCCTGGCCCGGGGCGCGAGCCCAGAGGCCGTCGCCTGGTTCCGCCGGTTCGACCTCGCCACCGCCGGGGGACCGGTCCGCGTGCCGGGCAACGAGGCGCTCGGGCTGCGGCCCCGCCTGTGCTACCCGGTGCGGGCCCACGGGACGCACCTCGGGGCGCTGTGGCTCATGGACGACGGCCGGCCCGTCGACGAGGACCGCGTCCGCGACGCCTGCCTGCGCCTGGGACGGATCCTCGCCGACCGCGGGCACACCGGGACCCTCGACGGACCCCTCGTCGACGCTCTCCTCGTCCAGCTCGTCCGGGGCGTGGACCCAGGGCACGTGCTCGACCTCCTGCGCGCCGAACGGTTCGTCGACGCCGGCCGTCGTCACGTCGTGGCCGTCGCGCACCCCGGAGGCGGTGCCCGGACGTCGTTGGAGGAGCTCGCGCACCGCGCGGCCCGGGCCGACCAGGTCGTGGACCACCGGATCGTCGCGGTCGAGGAGTTCGCCGTCCTCGTCGCCGCCGTCCGCCGCTCGAGTCCCACGCCCGAGCTGGCCGACGTCCCCGGAGCGGTGGGGGTCAGCGACGTCGGCGAGGTCGAGGACCTGCGCGAGCTGTTCGTCCAGGCGGCGCTCGCGGCCTTCGCGGGGCACCACCTGCACTCCGGGGGCGTGACGCGCTGGGGTGACCTCGGCCCGCTCACCGCCTTCCTTCGGGCGGCCACCGAACCCGTGCGGACCCCCTCGCTCGCCCGCTTCGAGGAACTCCTCGACGCCGACCGCGCGGGCACGGCGGGGGCGACCGTCGCCGCGTACCTGCGCCACGCCGGGGACACGACCGCCACGGCGGCCGAGCTCGTCGTGCACCGGACGACCCTGCGGTACCGCCTCGAACAGGTCGAGGCGCGCACCGGCCTGGACCTCGCCGACGGCCGCGTCCGCGCCGCCGTCCAGCTCGTGTTGCTCGCGCGTGACGTCCGCGTGTCCGGGCTCGTCCCGTTCCTCTGAGGTGAGGAACGTCGGTGGGCAACGTCCTCGTGCGGGCGGATGAACCGGTTCCGCCGCCTGCCGAGACTGGTGGGCACCACCCGGCAGGCGGGTGGCCGCCGACCCCGCGAGGTGCCCGTGACAGCGCAGCCCGAACCCGCCGCGACGACGACTCGTGCCACGCGCCCGACCCTCGACGACGCTCCCTTCAACCGCCTCCACCTCCTCGCCACCGTGTGCGTGCTGGGAGGCGCGGCCCTCGACGGGTACGTCCTGGGGGTCATCGGGCACGCCGTCGAACCCGCCTCGGCCCAGCTCGGGCTGAGCGCCCTCGGGTCGGGGTTGCTGGCCGCCAGCGCACTCATCGGCGTCTTCGTCGGCGGGTTGTTCTTCGGCGGCGTCGCCGACCGGTTCGGTCGCCGTCGGGTGTTCCTGTGGAACCTGCTCGCGTTCGTCGTCCTGTCGCTGGCCCAGCTCGTCGTGGACGGCGCCTGGCAGCTCGTGGCCGTGCGGATCCTGCTCGGCCTCGCCATCGGGGTCGAGTACGCCGTGGGCGCCGCGCTGCTCGCGGAGTTCGTCCCCCGCCGACCGCGCGGGGCGCTGCTCGGATCGATCCAGGCGATGTGGATCGTCGGGTTCGTCGCCGCGTTCCTCATCGGATCCGCGGTGAGCCCGGACGCGTGGCGCTGGTTGCTCGCCTCCAGCGCCGTCCCCGCGGCCGTCGTCCTCGCGCTGCGCACCGGTCTGCCGGAGTCTCCCCGCTGGTTGCACGCCCAGGGCCGCACGGCCGAGGCCGAGACGATCGTGCGCGAGCGCATCGGCGACTTCGCGATCCCCGACGTCGCACCCGCCGCCGCCCGGGCCGGCCTCGCGGAGCTGTTCACCGCCGACCGCTGGCGCCAGTCGCTGTACGCGGGCCTGTTCTGGTTCTGCCAGGTCGCGCCGTTCTTCGCCATCTTCACGTTCGTCGGCCCGATCCTCGCCCTGCTCGACGTGCAGGAGGGTTTCACGGGCGACCTCCTCATGAACCTGCTGCAGCTCGTCGGCGCCGGCCTCGGTGTCTGGGTGCTGCACCTGCTGTCGCGCAGGGCCTTCGTCGTCTCCAGCTTCGCGGTGATGGTCGTCGGTCTGCTCGTCATCGGCCTGTTCCCCGACGCGCCCGGTGTGCTCGTCATCGCGGCGTTCGGCCTCTTCACCCTCGTCATCTCCGGTGCCTCGAACATCCAGTTCGTCTACCCCAGCGAGATGTTCGAGACGCGGCTGCGCACCACCGGCGTCGGTTTCGCGGCCGCGTTCAGCCGGATCGGCGCGGCGCTCGCGACGTACCTCCTGCCGGTGTCCCTGGACTCCCTCGGCGCCCACGGCACGTTGCTCGTGGCCGCCGTCTTCCCGCTCGTCGGTCTCCTCGCCTCGCTCGCCTGGGCGCCCGAGACCCGCCGTTCCGCCCTCTCCTGATCCCGAGGACCCCTGTGACGAACCCCGCTCCCCTCCAGACCGACGTCGTCGTCGTGGGCCTCGGCGCCTTCGGGTCCGCCGCCCTCTGGCGGCTCGCCGCCCGTGGTGTCCGCGTCACCGGTGTCGAGCGGTTCGGCGTCGGTCACGCCCTCGGCTCCTCCCACGGCGCCACCCGGTTGTTCCGCGTCGCCTGCTACGAGCACCCCGCGCTCGCCCCCCTCGCGCTGAAGTCCCTGGCCTTGTGGACCGAACTGGGCGAGAGCACCGGCGACGTCCTCGTGCGCCAGACCGGCTGCCTCAACACCGGGTCGCCGACGAGCGCGCCCGTCGCCGGAACCCTCGCCGCGGCCGAGGCGGCCGGTGTCCCGGTGAAGACGCTCAACGCCGAGGAGGTCCGGCAGACGTACCCCGGGTACGCCTGGCTCGACGACGACGACCTCGGTGTCCTCGACCCGTGGGCCGGCATCTGCTACCCGGAGCAGAACGTCCGGGCGCACGTGGCGCAGGCCCGCCGACTCGGGGCGGAGGTGTTCGAGCACACGACGGTCACCGCGGTGGAGACGACGGAAGACGGGGTGCTCGTCCGGACGCCGACGGCGACGATCGCGGCGCGGCAGGTCGTCGTCGCGACGGGGGCGTGGCTCGGGACGCTCGTGCCGCAGCTGCCGCTCGACCCGCGGCGGATGCCGATGTTCTTCTTCCGCGCCCGTCCCGGCCACGAGCAGGACTACACGCTCGACGCGTTCCCGGCCTTCACCCGGGCGCTCCCGGACGGCACCGAGGTCTGGGGCCACGGGTCGGCCGACGACTACGGCATCAAGCTCGGGTTGCTGCCGAACGGGGAGAACTTCGCACCCACGCAGGCCGAGACCCTCGACCGGTTCGTGCACGCGAGCGACAGCGCCGAGCTCAGCGCGGCCGTGGCCCGCGCCTTCCCCGGGGTGGACCCCACGCCGGCCAAGGCCGCGCCGTGCATGGTGAACAACACACCCGACGAGCAGTTCGTCATCGGCCGCCCGCACGGCACCGACCGGGTCGTCGTCGCCGGTGGTGACTCCGCGCACGGGTTCAAGCACGCGGCCGGCGTGGGCGAGCTCGTCGCCCAGCTCGTCGTGGGGGAGGAGCCCTTCCTCGACGCCGGGTTCGTCGACCCGCGGAGGTTCCGCGCGGCCTGACGCAGGTCTCCGAACCTGTTCGGAGAGTTCGAACGTGGACGGGTCCGGCGCTTCGTGTCGGACCCGTCTGCCATGGTCTCCTCGTTCCACCAGCGAGGAGAGACCCATGACTGCGCTCGACCCCGTGCCACCGCTCCCGCGGGCGGTCGCGTGGCGCTACCGGCACCGGTACGCCGTGCTGGACGTCGAGACCACGGGCTTGCGCCCCGAGGCGGGCGACCGGATCGTCCAGGTCGCCGTGTCGCTCGTCGACCCGCGGGGCGTGGTCGAGCGGTCCTGGTCCACCCTCGTCGACCCCCAGCGCGACCCCGGCCCCGTCGACGTCCACGGGATCACCCGCGAACGGCTCGTCGGCGCCCCCCGGTTCGCCGAGGTCGCCCCCACCGTCGCCGAACTGCTCGCCGGCCGCGTGTTCGTCGCCCACAACGCGGGGTTCGACTGGCGGTTCCTGAGTTCGGAGATGTCCGCCGCCGGAGTTCCGCTGCCGAGCCGTCAGCGGCTCTGCACCTGGCGCCTCGCCCAGCGCCTCGACCTGCCCGTCGAGAACCTCAAGCTGTCGACGCTCGCCGCCCACTGGGGGATCGACCAGGTGCGCGCCCACGATGCCGTCGACGACACCCGGGTGCTCGTCGAGGTGCTGCGCGAGGAACTCACCGCCGCCCAGCGCGGGCGCGTGCGGTTGCCCGTGTGGCGGGTGGGTGGGCGGGATCCGCTCGCCCGGGTCCTCAGCCGCTTGCGCCGAGTCGTGCGGCGAGGTCGGCGAGCAGGTGCAGGAGGACCGCGGCGCTGACACCCAGCACGGTGAGGGCCAGGACGAGGGACAGCACCACCTGTCGAGCGGTCCGGGCCGCGGGGCGGCGCGAGGAACGGGCCTGCGGAACCCGACGCGGAGGTGCAGGTGGAGCCGTGCGGGTTCTCGTGCTGCGCCGACGGGGTGTCGGGTCGCCGTCCAGCCGGCCCCGCAGGAACGCCGTGAGATCGGCGACCTGCTGGTCGTCCAGGACGGCGTCCAGGGCGTGGAGGTGGGCGACGAGGTGTGGTCGGCCGACCACCGTGACACCGGACGCCGTTCCCGTCGGGGAGAAGGGCTGGTCCACGAGGCAGAGCACACCGCGCGTGGGCGTCGTGGCCCGAGGGTTCACCAGCGCTGCGACCGCTGCCGCGGCGGCGGCGACGCCGTCCAGTTCGCCGTCCCGCCGGTACCCGTTCTGACGGAGGACTCCGCGGTCCGACGTCACGCGACCGGACCACTTCTTCGCGTCCACCACGACGATCCCGCCCGGGCCGATCGCCAGGTGGTCGATGTTCGCGAACGGCCGGCCGGGCCAGCGGACGTCGTGGAGCACCTGCCAGGAAGGGTGCAGGTTCGCCAGGGTCTGCGCCACGAGGCGCTCGCCCTCGGCTCCCGTCGCCCAGGCGTGCCGCACCCGTTCGGCGGCGGCGAACCGTTCGTGCGAACCCGTGGTGTTCCGCAGCAGGGCAGCCCGTTCCGCGGCCCGTCGAGCCTTCTCATCGGCCCGGCCGCCGGCAACTCCCACGGCGATCCCTCGGAGCGGTGTGGCCGCCGGTTGAGGGGTGCTCACCCGGACGGCGCACCGTGGTCCGTCGGGGCGCGGGGGTCACCGGGACGTGAGGGCCGTCCTCGCGAACGCGACCTGGGCGGAACTCGGCGGCGGTCCCTCCGCCGCGAGGATGCGCGGGAGCGGCAACCCCAGCCGCCGGAGCAGGGTCATCGACGGACCCGCCAGCCTCCACGCGTCGTGGCGGGTCAGAGGGCGATCCGGCCAGCGCCACCCCAGGTCGTCGAGCGCGGTCGCCGCGAGGACCCACACCGCGTTGTCGTCGGGGTGGCGGCCCGACGCGACGGCCAGCAGGGCGAACAACTGCGCCACCCGGTCCGGCTCGTCCTCGCCGCTCGGGATCGACGCGGCCAGGTGCGCGAGCAGGCGTGCCTGGTCGCCGCGCACCTGCTTCCCGAGCTTCGTCAGCAGGAGGCGCCCGCGGTACTTGCGGACGAGGCCGAGCGTGCGCAGCAGTTCCCGGAACCCCAGGACGGGCAGGGTCTGGGACTCGCGGTTCCCCCTGCCGGGCCACTCCTCGCTCAGGTCGAGCGCCTCGTAGGCGGCGCGGACGTCGACGGGCGCGAGGTAGCCGGAACCGGTCAGTTGCAGTCCCTCGTCGCCGACGCGGTCCAGCATCCACACCACGTCGTGCAGCAGCGCCGCCTGGTCGGCGGGCGAGGGGGCGGCGACGAGGTTCCCGTGCGGCAGCGCGGCGCGCACGAGGTCGTGCACCGTGTGGGCCGTCCCTGAGGGCAGGCGCCGCACCAGGTCTGCCAGTTCAGGGGGGAGACCCGCGGTGTCCAGCCCGTGACCGCCGACGCCGGGTTCCGGCAGCGGGGGACCGGCCGCGATCGCCGCGTTCGCCTCCTCGACGGAGAAGTGCTCGGGTTCGAGGTGGGGGTAGGCGTCCAGGAGGTACTGCAGGTCCACCGGGACGGGCCGACCCTCCCGCTGGTCGCGGGCGAGGTCGAGGACCTGCTGGTACCCCCACGGCCCACCGCAGTCCTCCGGCGGGCACGCGCGCGCCCCGTCGGTGCAGACGACCGGGGGTGCGCCCGGGTCGCGCGGGAGTTCCGCGTCGAGCAGGACGGTGTGGTCCCAGCCGTCGCCGAAGTCGTAGGCGTACTCGAGCCGGTCGCCAGGTGCGAACAGCACCTGGTCGAGGCGGACGGTGTCCTCGCCGATCCCGTCCTCACCCTCGGCGATCTCGAAGCCCGTGAGGAACGGGGTGTCGAACTCACCCTTCACCGCGTCGAAGCGGCGGAACGCGTGCAGGTGCGAGTTCGTCCAGCCCATCGCCCGTTGCAGGGCGTCGTGGACGTCGTCGAGCGTCAGGTCCGACGCCACGTCCAGGCGCCGCCAGACGGGCGGTTCGACGTCGTCGAGCGACACGCGCAGGTGGAACGTGACCGTCTCCTCGCGCGGTCCGGCGACCACCGGGTCCGGTCGTACCTGGTCGAAGAACGCGTGCAGGACCACGGGGTCGACGGGGCCGGGCTCGGGGACGTCCGGGCGACGGGGCATGGCGGAAGGGTACGCACGTCACCAGACCAGCCGGCCGTCGAAGAGGTCGTACACGCCCGGCCCCCGCCACAACGGGGCGCCGGCGGCGGCCGCCCGGTACAACCCGGTCGCCGCCGACCGCACCCGGGCCGTGTCGACGGGCCAGCGCAGCGGAGCGGCGAGTGCCTGCAGGTCCGCCTCGGGGCGGGCGAGCAGGTCGCGGACGTGCTCGACGGCCGGCAGGGTCGCGAGCTTGTCACCGTTGCAGCGCGGGTCGACCGCCACGAGGTTGCGGACCCCGTCGAGGGGGACGCGCGACCACGGGAGGACGTGGTCGACGTGGACGCTCGCCCCGGAGGGCTTGGCGCAGTAGAAGCAGCGACCGTCCTGGAACTCCCGCAGCCCCGGTGCGAGACGGGCGACGGCGGCGCGGTCGGCTCCGAAGAGGAACCCGTGCAGGTCGGGGGCTTCGAGCGCGGCGGCGTTGAGGCGCTGGACGTCGTCGACCCACCACTGCTGCAGGACGGGTTGCAGGAGCGGGGAGACGCGGGCCAGGGCGGTCGGGACGCCGGGGAACAGGTCGATGGACCAGTCGTGGGCGTCGAGGTCGACGACGCTGACCTTCTTGTGCAACCAGGAGTCGTCGTAGAGGAAAGCCGTTCCCGGCGATCGCCCTCCGGTCTTCTGCAACGCGAAGAGGGGTTGCTGGGCGAGGGTGTGGGCCACCGAGCGCCGGGTGCGGGCCCAGGTCCCGGGGTCGTTGGTACGCCACTGGGCGACGCTGGCGTTCCGGGTCCCTTCTGCGGCGCGGCGCGCCTGCGCGATCCTCTCGAGGAGCGTCGTGGTCCCAGGCCGTGATTGTTCGTTCTGCCGCAGCACCCCGAGGTCGGCGTAGACCCGGACCTGCGGCCAGTACGCCTCGACGACCCGTTCCGCGAGTTCGGGGATCGACACCCGCAGACCGTCGTCCTCGCCGACCGGGTGCTCCAGGCAGTGCTGCAGCAGCGCGTCGAGCGTGGCCAGCTTGTAGGTCGACACCCGTCGCCCCGTCGCGAGCAGCTGCGCGAGCCGGGCGCCGAGGTCGAGCGCGTCCACCTAGTGCCGCCGCGCGAGGTCGTCCAGGGCGACGGTGAACGAGGGGTTCTGCTCGCTGAGGTGCGGCCAGACGGACCGGACGCGGTCGGTGGCCTCGCGGGCCGACAACCCCTCCTGCCGGACGAGCCACGCGCGCAGGACGAGTCCCGTGCGCGAGGCGCCGCCCTGGCAGTGGACGAGGACGCGCTTGCCGTCCGCGCGCAGTGCCGCGATGTCCTCCAGGACGTCGTCGAGGACCGTGACGATCTCGGTGTTCTGGTCGTCGTCGGTGAGCTGCACCATGCGCTGGACCTCGTGGCCGAAGCGGCCACCCGTGCGGCACAGCGAGACGACGGCGAAGTCGCTGTCGCTGCGGCGGGCGCCGTCGAGGTCGGAGGCCCACACGCCGTCGGAGACCTCGGTGGGTTCGAGCCCGGCGCTCGGCGGCGGTTCGTAGAGGTCCTCGACCCGGCCGTCGAGCTGCAGGGCGAGGCGCTGCAGGTCCCGCAGCTGCCAGACCCGGTCGCCGAAACCGGGGATGCGGCCGTGCACGACCGACGTCCACCGGACCGGGATGCCCGTGATGCCCGCCCGTGCGCCCGCGAGGGCCCCGGTGACGCACGCGACCGTGTCGGTGTCGCCGCCGAGGTCGACGACCAGCCGCAGCGCCTCCTCGAAGGTGTGGGAGTGCCGCAGCGCCCACAGCGCCGAGCCCAGCGTCGGCCAGACCGCGCCGTTCGCCTCCGTCGCGTCCCGCGGCGACCACGTCGGGTCGCAGGTCCGGACCCACTTCTCCCGGTGCGGTTCGGTGACGAGCGGCAGCGCGTCCGCGACCGCCGCGTCGACGTCCCGGTCCTCCAGCAGGGCGCGGAGGGCCTCGTGGAAGAGTGCGCAGCCCTCGCCGGCCGCGGGGTCGCCGTGGGTGAGGGCGCTCTGCCGCCGCGCGGCGTCCATGGTCACGTCTCGGCCGGCGCCCGCGAAGAACAGGGCGGCCGGCGTCGCGCGCATGAGCGAGCCGTTCCCTGCCGCCCGGTGTCCCGCGCGGACGTGCTCGCTCGCCGCCGCGTCCCACGGCAGGCCCGAGAGGAGGACCGCGGACGTCTGGACGCCGATGTCCGGCGGCCCCGCCTGCGCCCACGTGCGGAAGCGGTCGAAGACGTCCGCCTCGTCCAGCCCGCGGTGCGCGACGAGCGACTCCGCCAGCAGCAGCGCCATCTGCGTGTCGTCGGTGAACTCGCCCGGTTCCCAGCCCAGCGAGCCGCCGCCGCACATCTCCGTGTGCGCGCCGCGCGCCGACGTGGGGAAGCGGGCGCTGTAGGCGTCGGGCGGGCCGAACTCGAACGGTGCGCCGAGCGCGTCGCCGACGGTCGAGCCGACGAGGGCGCCCATCACCCGGTGCTGGCGGTCCACGGTGGCCTCCTCGGTGGTCGGGGTTCGACCCTAGCCAGCCGGTGGTGCGAGGCGCGGGACGGGCGTCGCCAGATGGGAGCGTGGGGAGCCGTCAGAGGGAGCACCGGGCCTGTCCGGCGCCGTGTGCCGGCCGGTGACGCCGCCTGTGGACGGCGGTCGATCGCCTCTCCGACTCCCCGTACGGTGCGGCCGTGAGCGCGTGGCAGGAACCCGGCCCAGCCCCACCGGCCTCCGCCACCGCCGTCGCCGGGATCATGCGCCGCACCGGCCGCCGGGACACCCGGCCCGAACTCGCGCTGCGCCGGGAACTGCACCGCCGCGGTCTGCGCTACCTCGTGGACGCCACCCCGCCCGGCACGAACCGGCGCCGCCGCGCCGACCTCGTGTTCCGCGGCGCCCGGGTGGCGGTCTTCGTCGACGGCTGCTTCTGGCACTCCTGCCCCGTGCACGTCCACCACCCGAAGGCGAACGCGGACTGGTGGCGGGTGAAGCTCGCCAGCATCACCGCCCGCGACCGCGATACCGACGCGGCGCTCGCGGCCGCGGGGTGGCACGTGGTGCGGGTGTGGGAGCACGAGGACCCCCGCGCGGCGGCCGACCGCGTCCACGGGGTCGTGCACGTCCGCCGCAAACCCCCGCGCCGGCCGCGGCCGGTCCTGACCTGACGACCCCGTCGCCGACGACGGCCGCACCGGACGGCCCGTCACCGTCGACAACGTGTTCACCGACCCCGCGACGGCGCTCGCCGGCCTCGGTCCCGTCCTCAAGCGCATCGCCGCCGCGCAGGGCGAACCCGTCACCGACCCCTCCGGTCTTGCTCCGGAGCAGGTGAATGGGCGACGTGGCAGTCCGGGCCCGATGGGCTCGCGTTCTCCTCCCAGGACGTCCAGCTCAGCGGGCACGGGGTGCGGCGTTACGTCGTGCCGTGGGCGAGGGTGGAGCCGCTGCTGACAGCGGAGGCGCATAACCTGCTGGCGCCGCGCTGACCGGTGTCGGACCCCCGGGGCAGCATGCGCGCCGGAGGTGGTCGGGCGTGCCGACGTGGGTGTGGATGGTCGTGCAGAACCGGGACCGGGCAGCGGCCTCGCTGCAGCAGGCCGTCGCCCGGGGTGGGGCGGAGGCGGCCGAGTTCGGCCGGATCTGGCTGGCCGAGCGGCAGGCAGTGGTCGACCGGGTCGGGACGTCGTACGGCGTGGACCTGCCGTAGCGCCGCTGCCCCGATCCGGGCGTCCTGGTCCAGCGCGCCCGGTGCGACTGCCGATCCTCTCCACGACGACCCGTCGAGAGGAGCCGCGGTGCAGGTCCAGTACGTCGTCGACTTCGACGTCCGCTCACGCACCGATCCCACCTCGGCCGGGGCGCACGCCGCGCTGCTGCGGCACGTGCAGGAGTGGCTGGAGTTCGCCCACGACGGCGTCCCCGATCTCTCTGCCGTGCCCGCCGACGAGGCTCGCGACGTCGCGCCGGGAGGCGGTGGTCCTCGACTGGGCGGACGCCCCGACCTCACGCCCGACGACGCCGGTCCTCTGCTGGACCACCTCGAACACCGCACCGACGGGCGCCCGCGGTTCACCCAGGTCGTCGACCGCACCTGGCGCAAGTCCGGGTACCTGTACCCCGCGCTGTTGCGGGCCACCCCTCATCACCCGGGGGCGGGCCTCCGTCGAGTTCGCCGCCTCTCAGGGGCGGATCACCACCCGGCTCATCGACTGGTCCCGCGAGGGTTTCGGCCTCGACGTCGCGACCACCGACCTCGCGCTGACGAACTCCGGGCGAGCCGTCTTCGAGTTCGAGGGGCGCCGCCTCAACGGCGTCCCGCACGTCAAGCTCGGGGACGTCAAGCGGCCCGACGAGTGCGGGCGGATCTACTTCGCCCACCAGAGCGACCCGGCGCGGTTCGTGGTGCACCACGTGGGGTTGCACGTCCTGCGACCGCGGGCCTCACGCGCGGGTGACGACGACGAGGTCGACGGGGGAGTCCGCCGCAGCGCTGATCAGGGTGTCGAGGACGTCGGCCCACACCAGCCCACCGATGCCCGCACCCAGCCGCGGAACCCCGAGCGCGTCGATCTCCCGTGTCCCGGCGTCGAGCAGCGTTGAACGGACGCTGCGGTCCACTGCGTCGAGGCAGGCGTCCGCGCCGGAGTCCTGCTGGATGGCGAGGTTGTAGACCACCACGTCGTCGGCCACCCACGGGAACACGTCACCGGGCTGCAGGTCCCCGGCCGCGCACAGGTCCTGGTACGCCGCGTGCATCCGGGGCCAGCGACGACGGAACTCGACGGCGATGCCACCGCGCATCGAGCCGACGCAGTTCACGCCGTGGCCGAGGGCGGGCAGGTCGAGGGTGAACAGGTCACCGACGACGGGTCTCAGCGCCACCGCTCAGGCCGTCACCGAGGTGGCGCCGAGGTGCCGGTGCCCGCCGCGCCCCGGTGCCGGGGTGGACGTGGGCGTAGGCGGCCTGGACGGGAGCAACGAGCCGGTCGATGAACTCCTCGACCTCACCGACCTTCGCCGTGCTCGCCCGCGCCAGGTTGACGAGGTACGGGTGACGCACCCCGCTGTTGCGGAACTTCGCGTCGTCCCCGCTGAGGTGGGTGAGCCCGTAGTCCAGTCCCAGTTCGACGACGATGGGCGCCTCGATCCGACCGTCCCGGAACTGCTGGCGGTCGGCGCGCGCGAGCTGGGTCGGGGCCAGCACGACCAGGTCGAACAGACCTCGACCGCCGCCCTTGTGCGGCTGCGGATGCGTCTCGGGCCACTCCTTGTGGACGAGTTGCGTCGTCAGCCCGTCGCGCAGGGTCTGTCGCGCCGCGAGCAGCTCGTGCTCTTTGAGCAGCGAGAACAGTTCCGCGTGCAGGGAGTGCTCGACGCGGTGCAGGTAGGGGTCCGCGAGGAACCCGTCCACCAACGCGGTGATCGCGCGCTCCACCAGCGGGACGGCGACGGCGATCCACTCCTCGTCCTCCGGCGCGATGCGCACCAGGGGAGGCACTGCGGTCCGGCTCGCGGCCGGGTCGTCCAGCAGCGTTCCGCCCCGCTCGACGAGCCACTCCCGGAGCGCGTCGACCTCGGAGAACTCGGCTAGCCGGTCGACGCTCACCTCGGCCGCGACGGGCAGGCTGTACCCGACCTCGACGCCGGCGCCCGGGTCGACGTGGTGGATGCGGACCGTCTGCGTCTTCTGGCCGACGGCGTGCACGACGGTGCGGCCCGCGACGACCGTCTTCTCCCGATGAGCCACCCGTGGACGGTAGGTCGGTGGAACGCCCGCGGTCCGGGTGCGGCGTGTCGCGGGTGCACCCCTCCGGGTGGCTGTTCCCTCCCCGGTCTTCACCGGGGACCGATCCGATCCGACGAGGAGGAGCGTGACCATCGAGGACGACCTGCGGACCCTCGGCGCCGTCCCCGGGATCACCGGAGCCGTCTTGCGCGCCACGGAGGCCCGCGCGGTCAGCCCCGTGCCGCTCGGCGACCGGATCCGCCTGCACCCCGCGACCGTCGGCGCCACCGCCGCCTTCGTCCGGGCCCGCAGCATCGACATCGCCACCGAACCGCACCTCGCCGCCGCCGCGGCTGCGCGCCTGCCCGGTGCGCAGCTCCACCCCACGTCGCCGGCGACCACGATGGTCCGCGTCGACTCCGCGCTGATCGCCGCCCACCCCGACGAGGTTCACGACCAGCTGCTGCGCGCGCTGGACTGGCGCGCCCACGGGCCGCGGTGGACCCTCCACTCGCAGTCCGGGGCGTCCGCGTCCGCGGCGCTGGCTGTTCCGGCGTGCTGCCCGCTGGGGCACCAGCTCAGCGCCAACGGCACCTGCTTCTGCGACTGACCGTGGACGCTCGGTCGCCGCGTCGGGAGGATGGTGCGGGGGTGGTGAGGATGACGGCGGGAGCGTCGCAGGACGTCGAGGCGCGACGGGCGCGCGCCCTCGCCGAGCAGTACCTCGCCCTGGCCCGGCAGCAGCAGCGCATCGTCCGCCGCCACGAGGCCGGTAGCGCCGGCGAGCGCCGCATCGCCGCGCTGCTGCAGCCGATGTCCGCGTACGGCTGGACGTTGCTCGCGGACCGGCGCTGGCCGGGGACGCGGTCCGCCAACGTCGACCTCCTGCACGTCGGCCCTGGCGGGGTCCTCGTCCTCGACGTGAAGAACTGGCGGGAGGTGCACGTCGAGGACGGTCGGCTGTGGCGCGGGCAGGAGGACGCGCACGACGACGTCGACAAGGTCGCCCGCATCGCCGAGCTCGCCGAGCAGTCCGTCGCCGACGTCGGGCTCGCTCCGCTGGAGGTGGTGCCCGTCCTCGTCTTCGCCGGCGAGTCGTTCGGTCCCCTCACCCTGGGGCGCGTCACGGCGATGGGGGAGGAGCAGCTCGTGCCGTGGATCAACCGCCGGGGCGAACGGCTGAACGCCGAGAAGCTGCCGGAGGTCCTGGCCGTCCTCGAGCGCGACTTCCCGCCCCACGAGGACGCCGGTCCCGTCGAGCTCAGCCCCGTCGTCGTCCCGCCCGTCCTCCCGCTGCTCCAGCCCGCGGAGGTCCCCGAGCAGCAGGCGCTGTTCAGCGCCGCCGAGCTGGAGGACTCCCTCCTGCAGGGCGCGCTCGCCGCACCCATCGAGGACTGGATGACGTTCCTGCACCCCGGCCAGGCCAAGCTGGTCCGTCAGGTGCGCAACGGGCCGGCGCGCGTGCGCGGGCCCGCGGGAACGGGCAAGACCGTCATCGGCCTGCACCGCGCCGCCTACCTGGCCACCACACGCCCGGGGAAGCTGCTCTACGTCTCCTTCGTCCGCACCCTGCCCACCGTCCTCGGCGCGACCTTCGCCCGGCTCGCACCCCAGCACGTCGACCGGGTCGAGTTCTGCGGGGTGCACGCGTGGGCGCGCCGCTTCCTCGACGCGCGTCGAGTGCGTCACCAGGTGGACTTCAAGGCCGCGGACACGTGTTTCTGGCGGTCGTGGGCGAGCGTGGGCCGGTTCTCGGCGCTCGCCGAGGTGCCCGTCCCCGTGACGTACTGGCAGGAGGAGATCGCCTCCGTCATCAAGGGCCGCGGGCTCACCGACTTCTCCGAGTACGCCGACCTCACCCGCGTCGGTCGGTCCACCCCGCTGAACCGCGCGCAGCGCGAGGCGGTCTGGCAGCTCTACACGGCGTACGACGTGCTGCTGCGTTCGCGCGGCCTGCACGACGCCGCCGACCTCCTCGTCCTCGCCCTGGCCGAGGTCCGGTGGCGGCCGCTGGAGGAGCCCTACGCCGCCGTCCTCGTCGACGAGGTGCAGGACCTCAGCCGCGTCGGCGTGCAGCTGCTGCACGCCCTCGGCGGGGACGGCCCTGACGGCCTGCTGCTCATCGGCGACGGCCAGCAGGCCGTCTACCCCGGCGGCTTCACCCTCTCCGAGGCCGGCATCAGCGTCCGCGGGCGCTCCACGGTGCTGGAGACCAACTACCGCAACGCCTCCCGCATCATCGAGACCGCCGTCGCCGTCGTCGCCTCCGACGCCTTCGCCGACCTCGACGACTCCCTCGAGGAGGGCGCCCGCCGGATGGAGGTCGCCCGCGACGGGGGTGTGACGGTGCGCGTCGACGCCCCTGACGCGCGCAGCCTCGACGCGGCGCTCGTCGCCGCCGTCGGCGACCTCGCCGCGGCGGGTACGAGCCTGGGCGACTGCGCCCTGCTCACCGCGACCACGACGGACGCCTCCCGCTACGCCGGCGTCCTGCACCGCGCCGGCCTCCCGCTGGTGCCGCTGGAGGAGTACGCGGGGCGGACGTGCGGACGGGTCAAGGTCGGGACCATCAAGCGCGCCAAGGGCCTGGAGTTCAAGCACGTCTTCCTGCCGGGCCTGCGGGAGGGCGGGACGGCCGCGAAGGCGGGGGAGTCGGAGAGCGCGTGGCGGGAGCGGCTCGAGGTGGAGCGGCGGGAGCTGTACGTGGGGATGACGCGGGCGCGGGACGGCTTGTGGCTGGGGTTCGTGTCCTGATCCTGCTCACCGTGCGGCGCCAGGCTGACTGACGGACCGCAGTCGCGCGAGTGACCTCGAAACGCCACGCCCATCGCGGTCTGCCGGCGTGGTGACCATCAGCTCGCTCGCACGAGCGACGCCTGGGTGAAGAAATCCGTCGGCATGGAGTAGTGCAAGCGCCACGTGATGCCGATGGGTCGCTCACCCTGGTGCGAGACGTAGTCCGCCGGTCCCAGGAACAGGTACGGCTCGGCGCCGAGGTCTCCCTGCTTGCGCTGCCGTGCGAACAGCAGCACGTGGGTGCCCATCGCTCGGTGGTTCAGGTACCGCTGACCGGTGACGGAGGCCACGGTCGTCCGCGACTGCGATTCCCAGTGGAACAGCTGCGGCGTCAACGGGTAGTCCCGGTACATCGTCGACGGCGAGTAATCGGCTTCGGACTTCGCCAAGGTGATGAGCAGCGCGTCGGTCCGGTGCTCGGGCGCCCAAACGACCCCTTCGCGGAAGGACATCGATGGTCGTGAGGCGGTGGCGACACCGAGGGCGCTGACGATCTCGTCGCGGGAGTACCGGGCGTGGACGCTGAGCGGCAGGCCAGCGAGCTCCCCGTCGAGCGCCGTAGTGGGGTGGCGGGCGTCGTCGAAGGCGATGTCGACGAGCTGCGCCAGCTCGTCCCGGGCCGCAGGTTCGTGCCGCAGTACGTCGACGACCGCGGTCAGGTCGCCGGGTGCACCTGACGGCCACAGCGACGCGGTGAGCATCTCCGCGAGGTGCTGTTCGACGGGGGAAAGCGCCTCGGCGGTGACGTCGTCGGCGAGCAGTCGGGAGTACGCGTCGCGGCGCAGCCGGTCGTCGACGTGGGTGACGGCGCGCATCCGCTTCAGCAGCGCGGTTTCCACGGGGCCGGCTGGCCTCGTCTCCGTCCCGGCGCGGCGACGCAAGTCGGTCCACGAGCGGTTGCTCCCGAGCAGTTCCCGCACGCTGAGCCCGCTGGCGGTGAGGAACCCCGCGATGCTGCCGCTCGGGTGCGCCCGCACCTCGTTGACGAGGGCTGGAGTGCGCGGGCTCAACTGGCGTTTGATGCTCGTGACGACGCGGTCCTGCACCACCTCGTCGAGGACGATGGAGCACCCCGCGGGCAGGAAGGGGAACCCCTGCTCGGCCTGGTGCTGCAACGCGCCGCGGCTGACCCCGGTGAGCGCGCGGAACCGGGTGTCGAAGCGGAAGTCGGCGTTCTGGTGGCCCACGAAGTCCAGCGCGGTCAGCACCGCCTTGCCGGGAGAGGTGCGCAGCCCGCGACCGAGCTGCTGGAGGAAGACGGTCGCCGATTCCGTCGGCCGCAGGAACAGGACGGTGTCGACCTGCGGGACGTCCACGCCCTCGTTGTAGAGATCGACGGCGAACAGGACCCGCACGTCACCCTCCTTCAACCGGCGTAGGGCGGCCGTGCGTTCCTCGGGGGTGCTGCCGCCGCTGACGGCGAGCGCGTCGATCCCCGCGTCGCGGAAGACCCGCGCCATGTAGTGCGCGTGCTCGACGCTGACGCAGAACCCGATCGCCCGCATCGCGCCCACGTCGGCCACCCGGCGGCGCAACTCCCGCAGCACCAGGCGTGCTCGGGTGTCGTCCCCGGTGTAGAGGCTCGTCAAGCCCTCGACGTCGTAGCCGCCGCGTCGCCAGGTCAGGTCCCGCAGGTCCGTACCATCGTCCACGGCGAAGTAGTGGAACGGCACGAGCAGGTCGTCGGCCAGCGCGTCCCACAACCGCAACTCCGCGGCGGTGCGCCCCCCGAAGAGCGCCAGGACGTCCCCGCCGTCGCTGCGTTCCGGGGTCGCCGTCAGGCCCAGCAGCTCGATGGGTTCCAGCCGGTCCAGGACGCGCTGGTAGCTGTCGGCCTTGGCGTGGTGGCACTCGTCGAGGACCACGACGTCGTACTGCCGAGGGGCGAGGCCGTCCAGGACGTTCGCGTTCAGCGACTGCACGCTCGCGAAGACGTGCCGCCCCTTGCGCGGACGCTCACCGCCCACGAGCAGCTCCCCGAACGCCCCGTCGCCCAGCACTTCCCGGTAGGTGCGCCGCGCCTGGTCCAGCAGTTCCCGTCGGTGCGCGATGAACAGCAGCGTCAGATCGCGGCCGTGCTGCTCACGCAGCTGCCGGTAGTCGAACGCGGCCAGGACTGTCTTGCCGGTGCCGGTGGCCGCGACGACGAGGTTGCGGTGCCGGTCGTGGAGCTGCCGCTCCCCGCCGAGCTGCTCCAGCATCTCCTGCTGGTGCGGTCGCGGCGTCACCTCCAGCCCGGACAGGTCGACCGGCGTGCCCGGCCCACGCTGCCCGCCGGCTTCGGCGAGCGCGTCGTCCAGCCGGTCACCGTCCCGCGCCGGGACGTACGTCTCGAAGGTGCTGCTCTCCCAGTAGCTCGCGAACGTCGCGTCGAACTTCGTCAGCAGCGCCGGGTTCGCCACCGCGGACAGGCGGACGTTCCACTCCAAGCCGTCCAGCAGCGCCGAGCGGGACAGGTTCGACGATCCGACGTACGCGGTGCTGAACCCGGTGGCGCGGTGCACGACCCACGCCTTCGCGTGCAGCCGGGTGCGGGTCGTCTCGTAGATGACCTTCACCTCGGCGCCGAACTCCTCCACCAGCCGGTCCACGGCCCGGCGTTCCGTCGCGCCCATGTACGTCGTCGTGATGACCCGGAAGGGCACGCCGCGGTCCTTGAGGTCCCGCAGCGCGCTCTCCAGCAGCCGCAGCCCCGACCACTTGACGAACGCGCACAGCAGGTCGACGCGGTCCGCGCTCGCCAGTTCCGCCCGCAGCTCCGCCGCCAGGCTCGGGTCGGTGGTGCTGTTCGTCAGCAGGGCCGCCTCGGACAGCGGCGTCGCCGGTCGGACCGTCGACGGCTGCGCCAGGGCGCGCCGCCGGTGCGCGGCGAGGAGCTGTCGAGGTGCGCCCTTCTCGTCGGGGACGGGCACGGCTCCGTGATCGCCGAGGACACCGAGCAGGTCGCCCACCAAGGCGAGGCGCTCGCTGGGGTCGTTCGTCGCCTCCAGGGCGCGGTGGACCAGGTCGCTGACGTGACGGGCGAGGACGTGGGGAGCATCGACGCTGTCGACGCTGCGCACCACGGTCGTCCAGTCCCCAGCTCGGGTCAGGGACGCGTCCAGGGTGGTGGCGACCAGTGTCTCGTGCAGGCCTTCCTGCAGATCGTGCTCGGCCTCGACGGATCCCGTGCTCACTCAGCCACTGTCGCAGACGCTTTGAAGACCAGTCCTGGCCAGCGCAGAAGTGAGGCACGTGCCCCGGGCGGTGGAGCGGTTCGCGCCGGGCACCCGTACGGGTGCCAACGACTCATGCGGTCACCCGAGACGGCCGACAGGTGGTGGACGGCCGACGGATCGGAGGACTCCTGCATCTCTGTCTCACCGGGCTGACACGATGGTTCGCGGGGACAACGACGGGGGGTCGTCATGACAGCAGTGCATCCGGACCAGCAGGCGGAGCAGGCGTACCTGGACACCGCCTACCGCTGCTTGGACCAGGGCCACGCCCTGGCCGAGCGCACCATCGCCCAGCACCAGGCGGGTGACCTGGCCGCGCACCGGGCGATGCGCCGCGCGCTGGCCATCCTGAAGGACGCGAAGGGCCAGGGGCAGCTCATCCACGGTCGTCTCGACCGCTCGGGTGAAGAACCGTTGTACGTGGGGCGCCGCGTCGTCTTCAACGAGGACCGTGACGTCCTCGTCGTGGGGTGGCACGCGCCTGCGGCTCACGCCTTCTACGAGGCGACGCCCACCGAGCCGGGGTCGGTGCAGCTCAAGCGCACCTTCGTCGAGGAGGAGCGCCGCCTGGTCCAGCTCGTGGACGAGATCGTCCGGGGCAGTGCGAGCGCGGTCACCTCCCTCCCGCCGGGTGACGACCTGGTCAGCGATGCGCTGCTCGCCGAGCTGAACCGCTCCCGCGACGGCGCGATGCGCGACGTCGTGGCCACAATCCAGGCCGAGCAGTACCGGATCATCCGCGCCGCACGTGAGGGTGTCCTCGTCGTCCAGGGTGGGCCGGGGACGGGCAAGACGGTCATCGGTCTGCACCGGGCGGCGTGGCTGGCGCTGAACGACGAGGAGTTGCGCCGTCAGGGGCTGCTGATCGTCTCCCCGAACGCCGCGCTGCTCTCCTACACGAGTGGTGTGCTGCCCACGTTGGGCGTGGGGGACCTTTACCAGACCGACGTGGCCGGCCTGTACCTCGGCGAGGCAGCGGTCCAGGGCGCCGACGACGCCCTCGCCGCCCGCGTCAAGGGGTCCGAGCGGATGGCCGAGGTCCTACGACGCGCTCTCGCCGCCCGTATCGGCTGGACCGGGGAGGACCTGACGCTGACGATCGGTCCGATGCGGGTGGTGGTCGCCCGCGCGGACGTCGAGGCGTTGCTGGCCGACGTGAGGTCCCGCCCCCTGAGCCACGCCGACGGCCGTGTCATGGTCCGCGAACGCCTGTCCCGACTGGCTTTCGCGGCCTACCGGGAGTCGTCGGTGGCCGCCAGCCGTCTCGTCGCCGCCAACGAGGTGGCGATCCGGCGGCTCGCGGCGTTCACCAACGCGGTGGACCGCATGTGGCCGACCTTCACCCCCGAGGAGTTCCTGCGCACGCTCTACGGCACGCAGAGCCTGCTGGTCGCGGCTGCCGACGGCGTGCTGACCGTCGAGGAACGGGCGTCGCTGTTCCGGCCGCAGGCCGGAGCGATCGGCGAGGAGCCCTGGACGGCAGCTGACCTGCTGTGCCTGGACGAGCTCGCGGGCATGTTCAACGGCGACGACACGCGCTACGCCCACGTCGTCGTCGACGAGGCTCAAGACTTGACTCCCATGCAGGCCCGGGCGCTCGCGCGACGTTGCCCCTCCGGGTCGTTCACCATCCTCGGTGACCTGGCGCAGGCCACCGGGCCCTTCATCCGTGACCGCTGGGAGGAGCTGACCCAGCACCTCGGCGGCCCCGACTCCGCACCGACCTCGGTGGAAAACCTGCGCTTCTGCTACCGCGTCCCCGGGTCGGCGTTGGAGCTGGCGGCCGGTCAGCTGCCGCTCATCTCCCCGGACCTCCAGGCGCCCACCGCGGTGCGCCCGGGGCGGGTGGCACCCGTGGCGACGTGGGCTGCGGAGGGGGAGCTGCTCGAGCAGGCCCTGCTGGCTGCTCGCACCGCCGTGGAGGCTGGTGCGACCACCGGCTTGATCGTCACCGACGGCTTGTACGACGAGCTGGTGCAGGTCGCCGAGAGCAGCGGGGGTGGTGTGGGGGACGGGCGCTCCGGCGACTTCTCCGCCGCCCTGTCCGTCGTGCCGGCGACCCTGTCGAAGGGGCTGGAGTTCGACGCGGTGGTTGTTGCGGCGCCGGACCGGATCGTCGCCGACCACGAGCACGGTCGGCGTCTGCTGTACATCGCCTTGACCCGGTGCACCCAGGAGCTGCGGCTCGTGCACAGCGGCGACCTGCCCGAAGGGCTGCAGCACCTCGACCTGCGCGCCGGCGACGTCCCGCAGGACGTCTACCCCGCCTCCCTCGCCGAGCTGGAGGAGTGGAACGCCGAGCCGGCGCCCGGCTCCGTCGACGACCTGACCGCGCTCGTGCAGCGGTTGAGCGAGGAGGACCGTCAGCTGGTGCACGACCTGGTCACCCGGCTGCTCCGCGCCGCACCTGCGGTGGAGGGGTCCCGTCCGGCCAGCAACGAGGAGGCGTGAGCGTGGACACCCGCGTGCAGGAGGCGATGCAGCGTCAGCTGGAGCAGTGGCGCGAACGTCTGCTGGACCTGACGCGCCGCCAACGGCTCCTGTACTTCGCCCACGTGCGCACCGGGTCGCTGGAGATCGGCTCCCCTGCGGCGTCGCAGGTCTTGGCCGTCGTCGACGCGGACCGCGCCACGTTGGTCACCGACGGCGTGGGCCTCACGGTGTCGAACAAGACTGAGGAGGAGATCCCGGGCGCCGGGCGGCGCATCGCGCAGAAGGCTCAGCAGGACTTCGCCGACCGCGGCGTGTGGACGCTCCACCTCGGTCTGGGCATGCTGCACTGGGTCGACCCCTTCGACGGCAAGCCCGTGGACAGCCCGCTCGTCCTCGTTCCCGTTCAGCTCACCCGCTCCGGGTCGAACGCTCCCCACCGGGTGCGTCGCGCCGAGGACGCCGTCGTGGTGAACCCCGCGCTGGCGCTCAAGCTGGAGCGCGACTTCGGCATCGATCTGCCCCCCGTGGACGAGTTCTCCCCGGACGTCTCCAAGTACCTCGCTCAGGTCGAGGCGCTCGTAGCTCGGCACGCCGGCTGGAGCACCTCCGAGCGGACCGTGCTGACGAACTTCACGTTCCAGAAGGAGGCGATCTACCGCGACCTGGAGGAGAACGCCGCCCGGATCGCCGAGCACCCGCTCGTGCAGCTCGTCGCCCTCGGCCCGAACGCGCCTGCAGCGCGTGAACTGCCCTTCGAGCCGATCCGCGACGACGCCGACATCGACGCCGTCGTCGCACCGGAGTCGATGCACACCATCCTCGACGCCGACTCCAGCCAGCGCCGCTGCATCATCGCCGCACGCGAGGGCAAGAGCTTCGTCATGGACGGCCCTCCGGGCACCGGGAAGAGCCAGACCATCGCCAACATCATCGCTGAGCTCATGGCGATGGGACGCAGCGTCCTGTTCGTCAGCGAGAAGGCGGCAGCCCTCGACGTCGTGAACTCTCGCCTCCAAGATCGTGGCCTGGCGAACTTCCTGCTGGAGCTGCACAGCCACACCGCTGGTCGGCGTGAGGTGGCCCAGGCTTTCGCCGCGGAGCTGACTTCGCGGCCCAGGGCACGTTCGGCGTTCGGCGCCACCGACCGCAACGCTCTGGTGCGGGCCCGGCAACGGCTCAGCAGCTACGCCGCGGCGATGAACGAGACCCGCCCGGGCCTGGAGCTGTCCCTGCACACCGTCCTCGGGCAGATCGCCCTGCTCGACGCGTCAGGTCGGTTCGGTTCCGCGGACACCGCGGCTGGGCGCGACCTCACTGCGGCCCGCCGGGCAGAAGCGGTCGCTTCAGCGGCTGCGCTGGCGCGCTCGTGGCGACCGGTGAGCGAGGGCGAGGGGTTCCTGTGGCGGGGTCTGCGGGCGGACGTCGCCGACAGCCGGCTGACGGAGCGGTTGCGGACCACCGCGCAGGCGGCGCAGAGCGCCGCGGAACTGTTGCGTGAGCGCGTGCGCGCCGTCGACGAGGATCTGCCGTTGGGTCTGCCGGTCGACACCGCCGGAGCGCAGCGGCGCGCCGACCTGCTGCACGCCCTCGGAGACGCGCCGTCCGTGCCGACCGCGTGGTTGACCAGCGGGAGCCTCGCCCCCGTCGAAGATCGTGTGCTCCAGCTGCAGTCGCTGACCGACGCCTTCCAGGAAGCCGCGGAGCGCGCTGTCGAACTCACCGGCGAACGGTGGGCTGAGGTTGACGCGGACCAGGCGCCGGTGCTGGACACGGCCATGGCTCCCGGTGCGTGGAGTCCCGTTCCGACGGCGACGGCCGCCGACCTGCACCACCTGCACGAAGTCGCTGCGGCCTGCCCGCAGCGAGCGCTCGACCTGCGTGACGACGCCCGTCGCCTGGCCGCTCTGCTGGGGGTGCCCGCCGAGGGGCTGTCGCTGCACCGCGCCGCGCGCCTCGCGGACCTGGGACGACTTGCCGAGCAGACGGCGTTGCCGGAGTCCGCGTGGCTCAACCCGACCGTGCAGAACGCGCTGCAGGAGAGCCGCCGCGTCCTGGAGCAGCTCGTCGGCGTGGTGCGTCAGCGTCAGGAAGCCGTCGCCGCCGTCTTCACGCCCGCCGTGCTGGAGCTCGACCTCGTCGGGTTGCGCACCCGCTTCCACGAGACCCACACAGGGCTGCGCAAGCTCTCCGGTGCTGCCCGCGCCGACAAGGCGGCGCTGAAGGCCGTCACGGTGGCCCAACGGGTCACCAAGGAGACCATCGCCCAGCTCGACGAGGCCGTGGAATGGCAGAAGGCCGAACGCGCCCTCACGCTCGGTGCCGACGAGCACGCCGACCGGCTCGGCGGCTACTGGCACGGCACCGACACCGACTTCGGGCGCCTGACCAAGGCCGTGGAGACCGCGCTGACCGCCGTGCAGCTCGCCGGCGACGAGGTCGACCCGCGAGCGTTGGCCGGCCAGCTCAGCCGGGGCGCCACCCCCGACCCCCACCTGACCACGGTGGCGCGACGCGTGGCGACCGCCGTCGGCGCGTGGCGCGTGGAGCTCACCGCGGTCGCTCCCGACGTGGTGGACTTCCTCTCGGAGCTGCCGCTGGAGGACCTGGCCGGGGCGGGTTCATCCCTCGCCGAGCGCGTCCGTCCGGCCGTGGACGTCGTCGAGGCGGTCGACGCCGTCGCGGGCCGACCGCTCACCCTGGCCGACTGCCGCCGGGCCTTGGACGCCGTGGGCGCCGCCGCCACCGCGCAGGCGCAGGTGCTGGACACCTACGACCGCGACGCGACGCTCCTCGGCGACCTCTACACCGGCACCGACACGCAGTGGTCCGCTGTCCGGTCGGCGCTCGACTGGTGCACCCGGGTCCGGGAGCTCGTGGGCGGGCCCGTGCCTCCCTCGGTCGCGGAGCACCTGCACCGCCCGGCGCTCGCTGCGCGCGACGTCGAAGATCCGCTGCGCCGGTGGAACGCCGCCGTCGACGCCCTGGTGACCGAGTTCTCCGACGAGCGAGCCCGAGAACTGCACGGTGAGTTGTCGGCTTCCCTGGACGACGCGCACGGGTTGCTCACGGAGATGGCTGCGAGCGTCGATCGGGACGCACCGGAGTGGTGCGACTGGTCGACCCGACGCCACGAGGTGTCGGCCCACGGCGTCAGTGCGGTCGTCGACGCTCTCGTCGTCGCGCACGCGCCGGCGGCCGCCGTGCCGACCGAGGTGGAGCGGGCCCTGCTCGTCGCCTGGGTCGACGGCGTGACCCTCGGCGACGACCGGTTGCGTGACTACCGTGCCGACGACCGGGATGCGCTCGTCGACACCTTTCGCCGCCTCGACGGTGAACTGGTGACCAACGCCCACACCGCCGTCGTGCAGGCGTGCGTGGAACGCAGGCCCCGCACCGTGATCGGTGACGCTGCGGTCATCGTCCGCGAGGCGGAGAAGAAGACCCGCCACATCCCGGTCAGGGATCTGCTGACCCGAGCGGGTGCCGTGGCGCAGCAGTTGAAGCCGTGCTTCATGATGAGCCCGCTCGCGGTCTCGCAGTACCTGCCGTCGACGTTGCACTTCGACGTCGTCATCTTCGACGAGGCGTCGCAGGTGGCTCCGTGGGACGCGGTGAACTGCATCTACCGCGGCGATCAGCTCATCGTGGCCGGTGACGAGAAGCAGCTGCCGCCGACGGCGTTCTTCTCCGCCAGCCAGGAGGACCAGGAGGACGACGACGCCGACGAGATGCTCGAGGACTTCGAGAGCGTCCTCAAGCAGTGCAAGGGGTCCGGGGCCATGACGGCCTTGCCGTTGACGTGGCACTACCGCAGCCGCCACGAGGACCTCATCACCTTCTCGAACGTGCAGTTCTACGACAGCGAGCTGAACACCTTCCCCGGTGCCCGCTTCGACTCGCCGGACCTGGGCGTCGCGTCCTACCTCGTGCCCGGCGTCTACGACCGCGGCGGCCGGCGGGACAACGTCGTCGAGGCGCAGAAGGTCGTCGACCGCGTCGTGCACCACCACCGCGAGCACCCGAACCTCACCGTCGGGGTCGTGGCGTTGTCGACCCCGCAGGCCGAAGCCATCGAGCGGGAGCTCGAACGTCGCGCTGACGATGACCCGAGCCTGGAGCCGCTGCTGGATCGCAGCAACCGCCTGGGCGGGTTCTTCGTGAAGAACCTCGAGAACGTCCAGGGCGACGAGCGCGACATCATCATCTTCAGCGTCGGCTACGGCCCCGACGCCGCCGACAAGGTGACGATGAACTTCGGTCCGCTGACGAAGAAGGGCGGCTGGCGCCGGCTGAACGTGGCCGTCACCCGCGCGCGCCGTCGCGTCGAGGTCGTCACCTCCCTCACCCACGGCCGCATCGATCCGGGCGCCAACGAGAGCCACCGGGCGCTGCAGAAGTACCTGCACTTCGCCGAGAAGGGCCCGCAGGCGCTGCAGATCGATCTCAGCGGCAGCTTCGGCGACGCGGAGAGCCCGTTCGAGGAGGACGTGCTCGCGGCCATCCGGTCCCTCGGGTACGAGGGGGTGCCGCAGGTCGGTACCGCCGGTTACCGCATCGACATCGCGATCAAGCACCCGGAGAAGGCCGGCGAGCACCTGCTCGGCGTCGAGTGCGACGGTGCGGCCTACCACTCCGCCAAGGCGGCTCGCGACCGTGACCGCCTGCGGCAGAACGTCCTCGAAGGCCTGGGGTGGCGGATCCACCGCATCTGGGGCTTGAGCTGGTACCACGACCGCGCCGGTCAGGTGGAAGGTCTGCGGCGGGGGATTGAGGACGCCTTGCGCGGCGCGCCGATTCCGGTCCCGGCTCCGGTCCCGGTGGCGGCCGAGGTCGTCGTCGAAGAGGTGGAACTGGCCGAGCGTCCCGCGTGGGCGGTGCCGTACGAGCGGTTCGTCGGCGGCCGCCGCACCGCGCGGTGGGACCTGGCCTCTCCTGAGGCGCGCCCGCACTTCCGGCGCTACTTCGAGGAACTGCTGCTGGTGGAGGCCCCGATCCACGAGGACCTCCTGCTGCAGCGGTTCCGAGACGACTGGGGCGTCGCGCGGTTGGGGCCGCGGATCAAGGCGAACGCCCTCGACGCCCTCGAGGGAACCGTCGTCGCCGGGAACCGGGTCATGCGGAACCCGCGCGGCTTCTACAGCCACCGCCCGGTCGAGATGGTCCGCGTCCCCGCAGGTCCGGGGACCGGTACCGATCGTCCGCTCGAGCACGTATCGAGCCGGGAGGTCCGTCTTGCGGTGCAGCTCACCGTGGCCGACGCCGGGTCGATCGGTGAGAGGGAACTCGTCGACGCGGTGCGCAAGCTCTTCGGGTGGGGTCGGTCGAGCGGCGACGTGGCGGCGGCCGTGTCCAGCACCGTTCACGACCTGGTCGAGCGCGGTGACCTGCAACGTCTCGACGGTGACCGCTTGGCGGCTCGACGGTGACGGCGGAGGAGTTCATGGAACCTGCGGTGGGAGATCGGCTCCCGCGGTCCGTGGGGCAGCGGTATCCCCACTCCTACGCGGTCCTCGACGTGGAGACCACCGACCTGATCCCGGACGTCGACCGGGTGCTCCAGGTCGCCGTCACGCTCGTCGATGCCCACGGGGTCGTGGAGGGCTCGTGGTCCACGCTGGTCGACCCGCAACGCCACCCGGGGTCGGTGCACGTGCACGGCATCACCGCCGAGCGCCTCGTGGGGGCACCACTGTTCGTGGACGTTGCCGAGAAACTGCGCCGCCTCACGGCCGGCCGGGTGGTCGTCGCGCACAACGCCCAGTTCGACTGGGCATTTCTTGCCGAGGAGATGCGCCGCACTCCGCACGTCCTCGACGTGGAGCACCGCCTCTGCACCCGCAACCTCGCCCGTCGCCTTGGCCCGCCGGTCCTCGACCTCAAGCTCGCCACCCTCGCCGCCTAATGGCAGGTGGAGCAGCGACGCGCCCATGACGCGGAGGACGACGTGCGCGTGCTCGTGGAGGTGCTGCGACGTTCGCTCGTCGCCGCCGACGAACTCGGCATCAGCCTCCCGTTGACCCCTTGCACGACCAGCGCGCGGGTCCTGACGTCGGTGCCCACCGCTGCGCCTCGCCGGGCCAGGCCGCCGCGGTCCCCGCGGGTGGAGTGCCCGTGGGAGCTGCCCGCGCCGTGGAGCGCAGGGCAGCCGCTCGTGCAGGGCGCCCGCGTCGTCATCACGGGCGACACGACATCCCCGCGTGAGGACCTCATGGCGCGCGCCCTGCGGGCTGGGCTCGACGTGAAGAACGGCGTCAGCCGCGCCACGACGCTGCTCGTCACGAACGACCGCGCCGCCAGCACCAGGAAGCTGCGCGACGCGGAGGCGTACGGCACCCCCGTCGTCGACGAGGTGGAGTTCGAGCGGCTCCTCGCTACGGTGGCCCCCGGGCGTGCCAAGGCGATGACTCATCCCACGCCTGTCGTGACGCCCGCGGTGCGTCCCGGACCCGCACGGGCACTTGGGCCGTTCTCCCGGCGCCGGGTCCTGGTACTGGGTGGCCCGCACGAACGGGCCGCCGCAGTCCGGGCCGAGGTCGTCGCCCGCGGCGGCGCAGCAGCGGTCAACCTCACCGTCACGACCACCGACGTGATCGCTCTCGACGGCGCTGAACGCGACCGCCGGTGGGCGCGCGTGCAGGAACGAGCGGTTCCGCTGCTCGACCCGGTGACGTGGGAGCGTCTCGGTGACCCGACCGTCGCGCAGGAGGAGGGAACGGCGCCCGCCCCCGTCGTGCTGCCGCGCGGCGGAGCGATCGACCTGCCTGCGCAGCAGCGGTACTGGACGGTGGACATCCAGTGGGGCGACGCGGCTCAGGAGGTCGATGTCGTCGCGTTGTTGCTGGACGAGGACGAGCAGGTGCACGGCGACGAGGACCTCGTCTTCTTCGGAGCGCTCGCGACCCCTGACGGTTCGGTCCGTCTGCGGCAGGACACTCCTGGTGAGGCGGAGGTGGTCGTTGGGATCGACGCGTTGCCCGGCGACGTGGATCGAGTGGTCGTCGCGGCTGCCTCCCCGGAGGGGTTGACGTTCGGAGACGTGGGTGCGGTCGAGCTGACGTTGCGGGGTGAGGACGGTGGCATCGCCGCCTCAGCGGTCCTGGACGCAGCCACCGTCGAGCGCACCCTCGTGCTCGGGGAGGTCTACCGCCGCGGCGGGACGTGGCGGTTCCTTGCCCGGGGCCAAGGGCACGAGTTCGGGCTGGTCGATCTCCTGACCGGCTACGGCGTGGACGTCGAGGACTGACGGGCGCAGGGCGCGTCGTCAGCGCACGGTGCGCCCAGCGCCCCGCCGCTGAAGCGACTCAGGCGAAGAACGGCAGTTGGAGGAACGTGGCCAGCCTGACGACCAATTCCGAGAAGACGTAGGACAGCAGGACACCCACGTCGACGACGATGGTGCGGTTCGCCACCGATCGGGCTCGTCGTCTGACGACGTTCCTGGGGGTCGCCAGTTGCCGGTGCCACACCCTCACCTGCTCTGCGTGAGTGGCGCGTGCTGCGGCGTACACCCGGTCGTGCTCCCGTTGAGCGGCTTGCTGTTCCTGGAGAGCCGTGTGCATGCGGCGCTGCCACTCGAAGTAGGCAGGGTTGTCCTGGTACTGCGGCCTCGATCCGTACCTCGCTTGGCAGTCGGGTCCGACACCCGCCAGCTGACTGCTGTAGTTGGTCAGCTTGCGGCCGCACATGACACAACGACCGACGGGAAGCGGGATCCTCTGGGGCGGTTGCTTCCCAGGGGACCGCAGCTTCGCCGTCTTGCGGCGGGGCTCCTTCGGTTTGGGCGGCATCCGGTTCGTGACCCTCACGGCGCCGGCTGAGACGAGGACCGTCGACGTGGATGCCACCGCCACGACCCGGAAGAGCTCGATGTAGTCCCAGAAGTCAGGCAAGACGGCGGCGGTGACGAGGGTGACGGTGACGAACGTCCCGATGACCCGCACGGGATGGCGGGAGATGGCCTGCAGGGGCGGGAGCAGTACCCGAAGACTGACTTCGCTGGAGATCGGCATGGAGTGACTGAGCGTAGCGGTGCTCAGGAGTGACGACGGATCGATCGGGTGTCGTCGCCCAAGACACAGGCAGGGACCGCTGACGTGGCTCACCGTCTCCGCTACTGCGGGTAGACCACTTATGCTCAGAAAGAGAAGTCTGCGATCGACGGGGGACCAGGACATGACGGTGACGACGCCTGGTGTGCCGGAGGTCGGCAACCTGGTGCGGGTACGTGGCCAGCAGTGGATCGTCACGGCCCGTCGCGACAGCGGCCTGCCGGTCGACCAGCTCGCCCCCCACCGAAGCCCCGGCCGCACCTTGGTCGAGCTGACCAACGTCAGTGAGGACGTCGGTGAGTCGCTGACCCTCGCCTGGGACATCGAGCCGGGGCGCCGAGTCCTGGAGCAGAGTCGGCTGCCGGAGGTCACCGAGGACGGCTGGGACGACCCGCAGACCTTCGGTGCCTTCCTCGACGCGGTGCGGTGGGGCACGGTGACCAGCGCGGACGAGTCCACCCTGCAGGCGCCCTTCCGGGCGGGCATCGCCATCGAGGAGTACCAGCTCGAACCCGTGGCGAAGGCGCTGTCCATGCCACGGGTCAACCTGCTGATCGCCGACGACGTCGGTCTCGGGAAGACCGTCGAGGCCGGTCTCGTGCTCCAGGAGATGCTGCTGCGCCATCGTGCACGGCGCATCATCATCGTCTGCCCCGCGCCGTTGACGCAGAAGTGGCACGACGAGATGGACGTGCGGTTCGGCCTGGACTTCCGCATCCTCAACGCTCAGGCCCTCAAGGACGTGCGGCGGTCGCACGGGCAGCAGGCCAACCCGTTCACCGTCTACCCTCGCACCATCATCAGCCTGTCGTGGTTGCGCACCCCCGCGGTGCAGCGCCTGCTGGACGACGTCCTCGCCGACAGTCGCCGGTCGGGCTTCTTCGACGTGCTCGTGGTCGACGAAGCCCACCACGTCGCCCCGTCGGCGCCGGCGACGGGGCAGCGCTACGCGACGGAATCGCGGCAGACCGAGGCGGTGCGCCGGTTGGCGGAGAACGCCGGCAACCGCCTGTTCCTCTCGGCCACCCCGCACAACGGGTACAGCGAGTGCTGGCAGGCCTTGCTGGAAATGCTCGACCCGCAACGCTTCGCGCGGGGGGTCGAGCCGGAACCTCAGCTGCTGCAGGAAGTTCTCGTCCGTCGGTTGAAGGACGAGCTGCTCGAACCGGACGGTTCCAAGCGCTTCCCCGAGCGGCATCCCCGGTCGATCACCGTCCAGTACCCGGAGGTCGAGCGGGAGGCGCACGACCTGCTGGAGCGCTACCTGCAGGCGCGACGGCGAGACCGCGGGACGGGCGTGCGGGCGGGTGACTTGGTGTCGCTCCTGCTCAAGAAGCGGCTGTTCTCCTCCCCGGCGGCGTTCGCGCGGACCATCGAAGCGCACGCCGCCTCCGTCCGCGGAGAGCGTCGCGCCGGTGACGACGAGGACCTGCCGGAATGGCTGCTCGACGAGGTCGACGAGCTCGACGTCGACGACACCGCCCAGGTCGAGGTCGACGCGCTCGCCCTCGTCGAGGGACACCTGGCGCCCGCCGGCGAGGACGCCGCGCCGTTGCTGGAAGCGCTGCGCGAGTGGGCAGCGGAGCACGGGGAGCGGTCCGACGCCAAGGCCGAGGCCCTCTTCCGCGAGCTGGACGCTCTCGGGCCGGACGACCGGGTCATCGTCTTCACCGAGTACCGCGACACCCAGGTGTGGCTGCAGAACCTCCTCGCCGCGCGCGGCAGGGGTGAGCCGGTGCTCGGGTTGCTGTACGGGGGGATGGACACCGCCAAGCGGGAGCACCTCAAGGACGCCTTCCAAGCCCCGCCGAGCGAGGACCCGGTCCGCATCCTGCTGGCGACCGACGCGGCCAGCGAGGGCATCGACCTGCAGGAGTTCTGCCACCGCGTCATCCACTACGACATCCCCTTCAACCCGAACCGCTTGGAACAGCGGATCGGGCGGGTCGACCGGTACGGGCAGCGCCACGACGTCGACGTGGCTCACTTCGTGGGCGCCGGGTGGGAGGAGGCCGACGCCGGCTCCTTCGAGGGGGACTTGGAGTTCTTGAGCCGGGTGGCGCGCAAGGTGGCCAACGAACGTCGTGACCTCGGCAGCGTCAACCCCGTCCTCGCCCACGCGGTGGAGTCGCGCATGCTGGGGCGGCCGACCCTGGTGGACCCGATGAGCGTTTCGCCGAAGCCGGCGGTGTCGGTGCTCCGTGCCGAGCGCGACCTGCGGCGGCAGGCGGAGGGGCTGCAGGCGCAGGCTCAGCGGCTCAAGGCCCAGCTGGACGCGTCGATCGCGGCGTTGCACGTCGCCCCGGCGAACGTACGCCGGGTCGTCGACCGCGCGCTGGCGTCGGCGGGTCAGCCGCCGCTGGCGGACGTCCGCCCGGGGGTGGTGGACCACCCGGTGTTGCGGCACGGGTGGGAGCGCTACCTCGCCACCTCGATCGACCGCCTCACCAAGGCTCCGCTGCCCCTCACCTTCGACGCGTCCCTGGCGCAGCGCGACGTCGTCCACGCCCACCTCGGGCACCCCCTGGTCGCCAACAGCATCCGTCTGTTGCGCAGCGAGGTGTGGGGCATCGGGCGGCACCTGAACCGGGTGGTCGCGGTGTCGTTCGAGGCGCCGGCCGAGGTGGAGGTGCGGGGACCGATCGTGGTGCTCTTCGCGCGGTTGGTGGTCGTCGGCTCGGACGGCAGTCGCCTCCACGAGGAGATCGTCATCGCCGCCCGCGAGCTGCCCGAGGCCTCGGCCCGGTCGCGACGCATCGACCTGGAGCAGCGCAGCTACGGGCAGCTGCGGACCGCCGTCGAGCGGGCCCTGGACCCCGATCGGTCGGTCCCGGCGCCGGAAGCGGTCAGGGCCCGGCTGGTGGAGGAGTGGGCCGGGCTCGAACCGCGCCTGGTCGAGGACCTGGACCGTCGGGCGACGCAGCAGACCGAGGCGTTGGAACGTGACCTGCAGCGCCGACAGGACACCGAGGTGAAGCGCGTCGGTGAGCTCTTCGACCGCCTGCGCGTCACGTTGGAGTCCGCCCTGCAGGCGCCCCAGGACCTGCAGCTCACCTTCGATGACCTCGAGATCCCCGAGCAGCGTCAACTCGACCGCGACCGCCGCGCCTGGCAGGACCGCCTCGACTCGCTGGAGAACGACCGCGAGGCCGAACTGCTGCGCGTGCGTCAGCGGTACGAGGGCGCCCGCACGTTGAAGTTCCCGTTCGGGGTCGCCGTCTGCGTCCCCACCGCCGAGAGGAACCGCTGATGGCCCGCCGCCGTCGTCGCAGTTACGGCGCGGGAGAGGCCGCCCGCAAGCGGCACGCGTGGCTGGAATCGGTGCGCGTCAGCGGGCTCTTCCTCAGCGTCCCCGTCCTGGAGCGGGTCTTCCCGGACGGGTACCCCGCGGTCCCGTCGGACGCGCGTGCCGCGACGCGCCGGGCGGTCAACGACTACCTGGACGTTTCGAGCGGGCAGGGCGGGGGCAAGGACTCCGTCCTCCGTCACCGGCTCGTCGAGACGGTGCTGCGCGAGGCGCTGGACTGGGGGCCGTACCTCGTCCAGGGCAACGACCTGCCCAGCGTGCTGGCCGAGCCCGTCGCCGACCACGGCATCGTCCTCCGCCCGGATTTCGCTTTCCGCGCCGCGCCGGAGGAAGCATCGGCCGTCGATGACGCGATCGACGAGGTGGAGGAGGACGACGATGAAGCCGAGGACGCTGCGCCGGAGACGGAGGCCTCCGAGTGGCGGCTCCTCGGCATGGTCACCACCTCCGGCACCTACCCGCTCGACCGCACCGACGACGGCGGCTGGGTCGCCTCCCCCGTGGAGCGGCTGGCGGTCCTCCTGCGCGCGCGGTCCGTCCCCGTCGGTGTCGTCACCGACGGTCGCTGGTGGGCCCTCGTGTGGGCGCCGGTGGGCGGAGCGGTGGGGGCGGCGGTGTTCGACGCGGAGTCGTGGAGTCCGGACCCCGACACGTTCCGTGCCTTCGTGGCGCTGCTGGAGCGGCGTCGCTTCCTCGCCGTCGCCGCCGAAGACCTGTTGCCCGCACTCTTCGCGGAAAGCGCTGAGGCCCAGGAGGGCGTCACCGAGGCCCTTGGGGCGCAGGTTCGTGACGCCGTCGAGCTGTTCCTCGCCACGATCGACGAGCTCGACGCCGAGTCCGGCGGCGCCGTCCTCGACGGGGTGGACGACGACGCCCTCTACGAGGCCGCCGTCACGGTGATGATGCGCATCGTCTTTCTGCTCTTCGCCGAGGACCGTCGACTCCTGCCCAGCGACGACGACCTGTACGTCTCCGCCTACAGCGTCGCCCGCCTCGCCGATCAGCTCCAGGGCCAGGCGGACGTGCTGGGGGAGCAGTCGCTGGAGAACCGCACCAGCGCCTGGCACCGCCTCCTCGCCACCTCACGTGCCCTCCACGGCGGAGTGCACCACGAGGACCTCCGGCTGCCCGCCTACGGAGGCAGCCTCTTCGACCCCGACCGCTATCCCTGGTTGGAGGGCCGCCGCACGGCAGAGGACGCGGATTCGGCCGAGCCGCTCAGCATCGACGACCGCACCGTGCTGCGGATGCTGCGTGCTGTGCAGTTCGTCGAAGTCGACGGTGAACGCCGTCGGCTCAGCTTCCGCGCTCTCGACGTCGAGCAGATCGGCTACGTCTACGAGGGTCTGCTGGAGCTGGAGGTGCGCACCGCGGAGGAGACGACACTCCTCTTCACGCGTTCCGCGAAGTGGCCACGGGCGCGGGACGAAAAGGCCAGCGAGGTACCGCTGTGGGACGCGATCGGCTGGGCGTCCACGGTGCCTCCGAGCCATCAGGCCCAGCTCAAGACCCGCACCGGCCGCTCGGAGGGCGTCATCGAGAAGCACCTGAGGTCGCTACCCGACGCGGACGACGAGCGCCTCCTGCTGCGGGCGACCGGTGGGGACCGACAGCTGGTCGACCAGGCGCAGTTCTTCGCGCCGCTGCTGCACCACGACGTCGCCGGCCGCATCGGCGTCGTCCTCCCCGGACGTCGCTACGTCGCGCCGAGCATCCGACGGGCCAGCACCGGTACGCACTACACCCCTCGCGAATTGGCCGAAGAGGTTGTGCAGCACTCCCTCGAACCACTGGTCTACCGGCCGGGACCCCTGGAGCAGCGTGACGGCTGGCGCATCCGCCCCAGCTCGGAGATCCTCGCCCTCCGCGTCGCGGATATCGCCATGGGGTCGGGCGCCTTCCTCGTCGCTGCCTGCCGCTACCTGGCCGACCGGCTCGTTGAGGCATGGGTCGCGGAGGGCCGCCGCAACGCGATCCTCGCGCAACGGCCTGAGGTGCGGCGCGTGTCCGGCGACGCGGACGTGGAAGCGGTGGCGCTGGAGGCGCGGCGTCTTGTCGCCGAGCACTGCCTGTACGGGGTGGACATCAACCCCCTCGCGGTGGAGATGGCGAAACTGTCGCTGTGGCTGGTGACGATGGACGACCGCCGGCCCTTCGGGTTCCTGGACGACCGCCTCCTGGCGGGAGACTCCCTGCTGGGGCTGGTGTCGGTAGAGCAGTTGCAGACCTTCCACGCCGATCCTGCCGCGGTCACGAACCAGTCGGCGTTCGTCGTGTCGTGGTGGGACAAGCTGAGCACCGCTGCGGACGACCGCCGACGGATCACGGCGACACCCGCGAACGACAGCCGCGACATCGAGGACAAGCAGCGCCTCCTGGCTCAGATCCGCGAAGACTCTGCAGACGTGGCGGTGGTGGCCGACACGATCACCGGCGTGGGTTTGCGGGTCGCCGCGGTCGGTGCCGCCAAGGCGCGCGACGACGCGTTCAAAGCTCTGCAGTGGAGAGTGCAAATCGCGCTCGACGGCGCAGGCCGCGAAACTCTCGCCAAGCAGGCGGAGCAGGACCTCAACGCCGGACGGCCGGAGCATGTGCCGCCGCGCCAGCCGCTGCACTGGCCGGTGGCGTTCCCCGAGGTGTTCGTCGACGCCCAGGACCGCGGCTTCGATGCGATCGTGGGGAATCCGCCGTTCTCAGGGGGACAGAAGCTGTCCGGCTCGATGGGGGATGACTACCTCGCGTGGCTGCAGCGCTGGGACGGCCGCGGCGTGAAGGGCAGCGCGGACCTCGCCGCACGGTTCGTGCTGCGCGCCGAGCGGTTGCTGTCCGAGCGCGGCCAGCTGGGGTACATCACGACGAACACCCTCGTGCAGGGTGCGACGGTGCGCGTCGGCATGGAACAGGTGGTCGGTTCTTCGCTGCACCTGCGGCGAGCGCGGTCGTCGCACAAGTGGCCGAGCGCGAGCGCGAACCTGGAGATCGTGGACGTGTGGGGCAGCCGGCGCAAACCGGCGTCGGCGGCTGTGCGCTGGCTGGACGGCGAGGAAGTCCCCAGTATCGGTGCCGACCTGGAACCCGTCGGGCGGATCGCTGGACGTCCGTACCGGCTGGTCGAGAACGAGGACGTCGCCTTCCAGGGCTCAAACGTCCTGGGTCTCGGGTTCACGCTGACGGAGGACGAGGCCGCCGAGCTCGTGGCCGCCGACCCGCGCAACGCCGAGGTCGTCCAGTCATACGTCATCGGCAAGGACCTCAACCAACGCCCCGACTGCTCTGCGAGCCGGCAGGTCATCAACTTCCGCGACTGGCCGCTGGAGCGCGCCGAGCGGTACACGGCGCCGATGACGAGGGTCCGGCGGCTGGTGAAACCAGACCGGGACAAGCAGAAGGATCGCCAACGTCGGATGCTTTGGTGGCGGTTCACTCGTCCAGCGCCAGAACTCTATGAGGCCATCGCCGACCTTGACCATGTCCTTGCCCTGTCGCTCGTCAGCAACGCGGTCCTGCCGGTCCGCGTTCCGGCGGGCCAGGTCTTCGCGCACAGATGCTGTGTATTCGCCCTCGACGACTTCGCCAGCCTCGCCTTGCTGTCCTCGTCGGTGCACTCCTCCTGGGTGATTCGATACACCTCCACGCTAGAGACTCGCATCAACTACGCCCCCTCTGACGTCTTCCTCACCCTGCCCCGCCCCGCCTCTACCCCCGAGATGCACCACCTCGGCGAGGAGCTCGACACCGTCCGCCGTGAGCTCATGCTGTCCCGAGGGTGGGGCTTGACGACCACCTACAACCACGTCCACTCCCCGGCCGTGCAGGACCCTGAGGTCCTCCGGCTGCGGCGGATCCACGAGCGGATCGACGCCGCGGTCTTCACCGCCTACGGCTGGGACAACCTCAACCCGCAAGTCGGCCACCACCCCACGAAGATCGGCACTCGCTGGACGATCAGCAAGGACCTTCGCTTCGAAGTGCTGGACCGCCTGCTGGAGGAGAATCACCGCCGCCACGCCCTCGAACAGGGGAGGAGGTGAGCGCTCACCCGCCGTTCGGACGTGACCGGCGGTCGGCGCTCACTGCTCGTCTGTGCCCGTAGGAGCTGCGGTGTCCTGCGGGGCATGAGTTCCGCGCACTGCCGGATCCACGGCCAGCGCCTCGGCCACCCGTCGCAGGTGCGTGCACGCCTGTTCCAGACAGTCGTTGACCACGGCATCGGTCGAGCGCCCCTTCGGCAGGCGCAAGGGAGTGGTTGCGCCGATCCGATCGAGGCGCTCGCGGTTCGCCGCGGAGATCGCCTCGTAACCCCGCGGGGACCTGTGGTTGAAGCGGCCGATCCACAGCGGGCTCGGCGCCTGCCCGGTGAGGTGGTCACCGCCCGGTACGGTCGCGGGATCGGCACCCCAGTACTCGGCGTCGTACCCCACCCAGAGCCAGTGGTCCCCGACGACAACCTCGACGTAGTGCCACTTGACGTCCGACTTCGGCTTGCCGACGTGTGTGACCGGGATCCCCTCCTCCGCCAACCTCTGCGAGAGACCGTCACACACCCGGCGAGCGACGTGGACGACGTGGTGCACCGTGTATCCGACCGCGGCGTCGTCCACGGTGCCGTCGAACGGGGTGAAGTCCACGTCATCCTCCAGGGCGGCGCTCAGGGAGAGCAGTTCCGGGTGTACCCAGCCCGCGCCGCTGGCTCCCAGCAGGCGGTGCCATGACGTGACGACGACGCGTCGCCCGTCCACAACCCCTTGGAACGCACCGCCGTCCCGGGTGAAGGTGCAGTCGAGCTGCTGCTGTGTCTGCACAATGAGATCGTCCAGCAGAACCCGCCGCGTCACCAATAGGAGCGACCCGCCCGGAGGGAGCTGTCCGAGGTATCTGCTCGCCTGGTCCGCGGAGGTGAGCGGCGAGTCGACCTTGGTTTCGATGATGCAGCGCAGTCCTGTGGCGTCGTGCATGCTGAAGTCGCGGGAGGAACGACGCCCCTCGTCATCGACGTGGATGTTCTCGCGCTGCACGACGCACCGCCGAACGTCAACGCCCGTCAGGGCGCTGAGGTGCTCCATGAACGGTGCACGGATGCCCGGTATGGAGTGCAGCAGGTGGAACAGCAGATCGTTCGTCCGCACCTCCACCCCGCTCGACGAGCGCAGGAGGTGCCGCAGGCCCAGGTGAGCCACCTGGGAATCTTCTCGCTCCGCCTCATGCGGGGCGGCCTCACCGGTCGTCACGTAAGAGCTGTCGAATGATCGGCGAGCGTTAAGATCTGGTCGAGGCAGTGTCGCAGGGTCGGTGGAAGGTCTTCGAGGTCGGCGTCTTCCGCGGCGTGCTTGTAGTCGGCCATCCGTTTCTTGCGTAGCTCACCCCCGGCGCGGTGCAGCGCGTCGACGAAGCTGGTCCACGTTTCAAGCTCGGACTCGATGTCGTCCCGCCATAGCGTGAAGTCTTTCGTGCTCACCGTCGTCGCCGCGAAGGCGGCACCGGCGGCGTCAGCACCAGGCAGCCATCCCAGGATGCGCTCGGTCTGGGCCTTGGCGGAGGTGAAGGCATTTGCCTGTTTTTCGGCCGGCTTGCGCTTGTATCCGTCGGCGTCGCCGTCGACGACGACGTGGGTAGTCACGCCGAGAGCAGCGAGGATCGCCGAGGTCACCCGGAAGCTGGTCTTGCCGCCGACCTGCATCACGGAAACACCCGTTGAGTCGAAGGGGCGGTCCATCCGGTCCGCGAGCATCTCAAGCACAGCCCTGTCGGTGTCCCCTTCCACGAGGACGACGCACTCCGAGAAGAACGCCTCGGAGAAGGTGGAGGGGAGGACGCGCTCGACGACCGCGCGGACGTCCTGCTCCTTCGTTCCGGTGTCGTCCGCGATGGACGCACACGTCGTGCGGCGCTGACGAGTGTGTCCGTCTTCGAGGCAGATGCGGCGCAGGGACGCGAACTGCTCCGGTCGTGCGAAGTAAGGGCTGTGGGTCACGATGACGACCTGGACGTTCGGCTTGCCCGCCAGCCGGGACAGCACCCGCGCGAAGCTGCGCGCCCGCACGGGGTGCTGGTAGATCTCGGGTTCCTCGATGCAGATCACCAGCGAGGGAATGCCGTCGACCATCGCCGCCAGTCGTGCCTCCGCCTCCTCCGGCGTTTCGCCGTCCTGCATGCAGTGGTCGTGCCGAGCGACTTCCTCGTCCGGGACGAGCGCTTCCATCATGGCCATCATGACCGCTCGCTGCACCCCGTGCCCCTGACGGCTGACGTCGTTCGTCGAGCCGTCCACCTGGACGTGGGTGCGGATGGTCGGGGTGGGGGCGGGCACGGGGTCGGGCACCTCGGAAGCGAAGGTGACACGTGCCCCGGGGACGAGCGTGGCGAGGCGTCGGTTGATGCGCTGCTCGTGCAGCGTCGTCGCGTACTCCACGTTCTCCCGCACCGAAGACTGCAGCTCGGCCAGGGCGTCAGCGTGCTTCTCGCGCCATTGACCGGTGGCGTTCTTCTCCGCCGTGGCAGTCAGGGCACCGATGAGCTCCCCCAGGGCGGTACGACGGCCAGCGACACCCACCTCACCGGCGATGTCGAGGGCAGCCGGGACGAAGACCATTCGGGTGCAGTCCGACAGCCGGGAGGTGCCGGTGGCGCCGAACAGGTGCGATGCGTCCTCGTCAGCGACGTCCACGAGGTTGCCGGCGTTGGCGGGATTGTCCTCCCACGCGGTCAGAGCGTCGACGCATTCGTTCTTCTTCGGGCTGGCGCCGAGGTCCGGCAGTTTCGGAATCCGATCCCTCAGGGTTGCATACGCAGGACGGACCTCGGCGACCGTCTTGCCCTCCCGTACGGTGATGAACCCAGGACCCTGTCGAGAGTTGCCGACTACCTTGCTCTTCCCGTCCTCTAGCCTCGTCCTCCGGAAGGTCGCCGTGCGCCCGCGACCGTACTTTCCCAAGCGCTGGCGGTCGCAGCTGGTGAGGTCTTCGAAGGTCACGCTGACGGACACGTCGAGGTCGTCGTCGAGGTTCTCACCTGGACGGCGGTGGACGTCCTCGTTGTCGAGGGGCGATCCATCGAAGAACCACTGCAGCGCGTACAGGACGGTCGACTTGCCTGCGCCGTTGGCGCCGACGAGCACCGTGTAGTCGTCGAGTTCGACAGTCATCTCGGCGATGCTGCGGAAGTTGCGGATGGTCGCCGAGGCGATGCGCACGCGATCTCCAGTGAGGTGGTGCTGGGACGGACCTTGTCACTCTCCGTGACCTGATGGAGTCTTGCCGAGCAGGTGCTCTTCTGCAACCACTTTCGCTGGGTCGCCGGGGCGGAGCGCAGTACCAAGGGCCACTCGGCCTGTCAGGACGGGCCGTCAGCCTCGTCGCTGGCGTCTCCGGTCGCAGCGACCAGCGCGGCAAGGTCGTCGAGGTGCACTCGCTGGTCCTGGTCCGCACGGCCCGCGTCGTCGAACCGGACACCTTCGGCCGCCAGGAGCGGTCGCGGGTCGTCCGCTGCGGTGGCGGCTTCCCAGACCGTCCCGTCCGCCTGGAGGACGCGGTGGACGTTGGACACCGGCGCGCTGGTCAGGTAGTGACCGACCGAGGTCGGGTACGTGCCGATCAACGCGGCGAGGTCCCCGTACGTCGTCCAGCGGCCCGCCGGTAGAGCGGCGAGGGCCGTGACCAGCAGGCCCCACGCCGTCGCCGCCGGTGCCTCGGCCGCCTCAAGAGGTCCGGGCCACAAGCCGATGATCCGATCCGCCAGCTCGGCGGCTCGGGCGCGAATCTGCGTCGGTCCCCAGATGTCCTGCTGAGCAATCCGCTGGTTCATGTGGAGGCCGCTCGTGGCGAGCTGCTGACGCTTCGACGCGAAGTCGTGGTTGCTCAGCGAGGAGTTGTAGCCGGTCAGCGTCAGGTTGCCGAGAGTGTGCACGAGGCTGGTGTGGAGCTGCTCGACGGTCTCGCCGTCGTTCAGCTCCTGCTCCAAGATGGCCCGCCAGTCGTCGTTCAGCGTCTGGGGGAGGACGTGCTCGATGGTGAGCTGATCCATACTCACCGGTTCCTTGGATGCGTAGGACTCCTCCAGCCAGCGCAGCACGTTCCCCCGCTGGTTCCAGCGCCCGTTGAGGTAGAACGGAATAGACAACACCGCTGCGCGCACGGCCTGATCGGTGGCGAAGTGCTTGCGCCCCTTTGACAAGTACGTCCGCACGGCCTCGTCGACCGGCAACGTCTTGTCCATGTCGGTCACCACGTCCAGCAGGGTGCGGTTGAGGCCGGCGCTGGGTCGCCCGATGATCTGGCGGCGCACCAGGTAACTCTCCACGTACAGCATCGCGGCGGCGATCTGCGTCGATGTCGCATTCCCTTCAGCCCGACGCTCGAGGAGGTGCAGCAGCAACGGGGTGACCGTCGTGGTGCCCCACGCCTTGAGGTGCTCCAGGCGCGTGCGAACGGTTGGGTCCGCCTCCGTCTCGGGGTGGAGGACGGTGCGGAGCAGGACGCCCAACCGGGCGAAGCGCGCCACCTCGGCCTCGATGGCCGCCTCGTCGGGCAGCTTCTCCAGTCGCTTCTGCTGACCGTCGTAGGTCGACGTCTGCTTCACCCGGGAGTCCCGGTGAACCAGGTCGATCCAGAAGAGGCTTTCCAGCTCGGCGTTCGTCAGCGTCTGCTGCAGGGGCACCCACTGGGAGTGGTAGACCGATTCCCCGCGTGTCGGGAGCTGCATGAAGAGGTAGTTGCGCAGCAGGTCGGCTTGGGAGAGTTTCAGTCCGGTGTTGTTCAGGGACTCGAAAATGCGGTGCACGTTGTCGCTGGGCTGAGCCGTCACGGAGACCACCGCGAGTCCCCCGAGCACGGCGTTCTCGACGTCTTCGACGGTCACCGGCGCGGCTTGGTCGTCGTCGCCGGTGGTGGCCAGCGTGGTGAGCTGCGTCAGGAAGAAGCGGTAGGCGGCGCCGACGCGGTCGGTGCCTCCGGCGGCAGCGGTCGCGTCGAGGCAGGCCCGGTAGGACGCGCGGTCGTCCTGGGTGGGCACGAGCTTCGCCCGCTGCGCATCGGCTTCCCACTTGTTGGTGAGGTACTTCTCGTCGATTCGGTCGCGGTGCATGGGGTGCTCGTGCGCCGCGCGGTGGTCGCGCACCGCGCACAGCAGCAGGGTCAGCGTCGTCAAGCGCTGCTGACCGTCGACGACGAGGTAGGTCTGCACCGCGGCGGGGTTGTTGACGGGGCTGGGCGCCAGCACCAGGGAGCCGATGAAGTGCGTGGTGGAGGCGTCGTCCCGCATGTCCTCGGCGAGCTGGACGACGTCCTGCCACAGCCGCTTGAGCTGACTCTGCTCCCACGAGTACGTCCGCTGGTACAGCGGCACCTGGTATTGCTTCGCGCCCTCGAGCAGCTTTCGCAGCGAGGTCTCCTGTGCGGCCACCATCGGTCTACGCCCCCTCAGACGTCGGTTGAAGGCATCTTGCCGTACCGATCACCGCAATCACACGCGGTGGCGCGTGTGGTGTCCTCCGTGACCGCTACGTTCACCTCATGACGAACGACGTCACCTCCTTCCAGGTGCGGGCCGAGCTGGAGGACCTCCTCGAGCGGGACCTCCTCGGCCCGTGGGACGGCCCCGAGGAGGAGCTGCCTCCCCACGACACCCCGGCAGAGCGGTACCTCCTCGGACGCCTCGTGCCGCGCCGGGCCGTGGGCACCGGGACACGGGTGGAGCTGCCGGAAGGGGAGGACGTCGACTCGGAGGCAACCGCCACTGCGGCGAGAGCGCTCGAGGACGACCCGTCGCTCGCTGACGTGGAGAACATCGGCACCTCCGGCGACTCCGACGTCCACACGGAAGCGCCGGCGCAGCAGCGGGCCCGCAGCATGGCCGCCTCGTCGCTCGGGCTGTCCTTCCGGGTGCCGAGGAGCACAACGAGGCTCACGGTGACCGCCTCCTGGGGGCAGTACGAGAAGGGTGACTCCACCCAGCACGAGAGCGAACAGGGGCGGCCCCGCAAGGTCTGGCACCGCCGCCCGCGCTCAGCGGCCCTGGAGGTCGACCTCACTCGGGAGGGCAAGCACGACCCCCGGCCTGTCCTGCCAGACGTGGAACGCGTCGTGCTCACGGCAACCGTCCAAGGGGACGACGGGTGCCTCGTCGTGGACCTCGCCCTGGTCAACGACCAGGGCGAGGACCACGTGCACGACGACGCCTTCGTCCTGTACCAGACTGCGCTCCAGGTGACGGCGCTCGACAGCACCTCAGCGATCTTCGTCGGCCACAACGACCCGATCATCCCGCGCACCGCCAACGACGACATGGAGCGAGAACACCTCGCGCTCCTGCACCGCCGCACCCGCAAGTACGCCACCGGCCGGCTGTGCGCAGTCGACGCCGATGTGCGTGACGGCGAGGACCGCGCCTGGCGGCTGAGCACGACGTGCTTCCCCGCGGCGGACGTCAAGCTCACCGTGCCGGCGGGGGCGAAGCAGCTCCCCGGCGTCGTCCTCGACATGGCTCGGCTCGGCAGCAGCGACCTGGCCACCGACCAGCTCATCACCGCTCTGCGCCCGCTGGCGACCCAGTACCGGGCCTGGCTCGCCGGCAAGCGCAAAGTCGACCTGCAGGAGCCGGACGTCGCCGCCTACGCGGACGCAGCCCTCCTCGCCCTCGAGCGCGCCGACGAGTTGTGCGGGCGGCTCGACCGGGCGATCGACTTCCTCCGCGACAACCCCGTCGCCCGCGAGGCGTTCCGCTTCGCGAACCAGGCCATGGCCGCTCAGCGCATCCGCAGCGAGCTCGTCCGCATCCGCACGACCAAGCCCGAGCGCAGCGCCGCCCAAGTGCTGCACGACATCGACATCGAGGAGAACCGCAGCTGGCGCCCCTTCCAGCTCGCCTTCGTCCTCCTGTGCCTGCCCGGCCTCACCGACCCCGGACACCCGGACGCGCACCGGGGTCCGGGGGAGGAGGGTGAGGTGGCGCTCCTCTTCTTCCCCACGGGTGGCGGCAAGACCGAGGCGTACCTGGGACTCACCGCCTACACCCTGGCCATCCGCCGGCTGCAGGGCACGGTCGGCTCCGGGCCCGAGACCCGCAGCGGCAGCGACGGCGTCGCCGTCCTGATGCGCTACACGTTGCGACTGCTCACCGCGCAGCAGTTCCAACGAGCAGCCGCCCTCATCTGCGCCTGCGAGCAGCTGCGCCTGGAACGCGCCGCCGCCGGTGACCGCCGTTGGGACGGGTCACCCTTCCGGATCGGGTTGTGGGTCGGTTCCAGCGTGACGCCCAACACCTTCGAGGACGCCAAGCAGCAGGTCGAGGACAAGAAGGACAAGGAGAACCCAGCCGGTGGACCGCTGCAGCTCGTCGTCTGCCCGTGGTGCGGAGAGCGCCTCACCGCCGCCTCCCTGCGCACCGACGGCTTGCGGCGGCGTGTCCTCTTGCACTGCAGCGATCCCGACGGGCGGTGCGAGTTCACGCCCGCCCGCTCCGCGGAAGGTCTGCCGGTTCTCACCGTGGACGAGGAGATCTACCGCCTGACCCCATCGCTCATCATCGGCACCGTCGACAAGTTCGCCCAGCTCCCGTGGAAGGCGGCCACCACCACGCTCTTCGGTCGCGCCACGCAGCGTTGCGAACGGCACGGCTGGATGACGCCCGACAGTCAGGCCTACTGCACTGGCCGGCACACCGCCGCCGGCGGCCTACCGCGGACCGAACCGTCGACGGTGCTGCCCGTCCGGCCTCCGGACCTCATCATCCAGGACGAGCTGCACCTCATCGCCGACGCGCTGGGGTCCATGGTGGGCCTCTACGAGACCGCCATCGACCACCTCGCCACGCGCCAGGTCGAGGGGATGCCCGTGCGGCCTGTCGTGGTGGCGTCGACCGCGACCGTCCGCCGGGCGCACCAGCAGGTCCGGCAGGTCTTCGACCGGTCGTTGGCGATCTTCCCGCCGCAGGTCATCGACGCGGGGGAGACGTTCTTCTCGACGGTCGAACCACCGTCACCCGACACCCCGAGCCGCCGGTACCGCGGTATCTGCGCCTCCGGGGAGCGCCTCAAGGCCGTCGAGATCCGCGTCGCCTCCGCGCTCATGGAGCACGCCCAGGAGTTGTTCGACCGCTGTGGGGACGCTGCTGACCCCTACATGACGCTGGTCGACTACTTCACCTCCACGCGCGAGCTCGCCGGCATGCGCCGTCTCGTCGAGGACGACATCACCGACCGGCTGGCGAGCCGGCGCGTGCGCACCAACCGCCGGCGGCCCACCATCGCCGAGCTGACCAGCCGCATGCCGAGCAGCAAGATCTCCTCGACCCTGGCGGACCTCGAGACCCCCTACGACCGGAAGCACGACACGACCGACGCCTTTCGCCGGCAGATGCTCAACCGCGATGCGGGGCAGGACGCCAAGCGCGAGTCGGGCTTCCCCACCGACGTGCTCCTCGCCACCTCGATGCTGCAGGTGGGAGTCGACGTGCAGCGCCTCGGCCTCATGGTCGTCACCGGGCAGCCGAAGAACACCGCCGAGTACATCCAGGCGTCCTCCCGTGTCGGACGTGACCGCCGGCGCCCCGGACTGGTCGTCACGATCTACCAGTGGACCCGCCCCCGAGACCTGGCGCACTACGAGTCCTTCGCCTACGACCACGCCACCTTCGGCATGAACGTCGAGGGGCTCACCACCACTCCCTTCAGCAACCGCGCCGTCGACCGCGGCCTCAGTGCCGTGCTCACCACGATGCTCCGCCACGACGACCCCAGCGCCCTCCCCAACACCGGCGCGCAGGTAGCCGACGTCTCCTCCTCGACCGCGGAGCGGCTCATCAGGGTCATCGCCCAGCGCGCGGGCCGCGTCTCGGGTGAGCAGAAGACGATCAGCGACGTCGCCGACGGCATCCGCAAGCGCCTCGACGAGTGGTCGACCAAGAGGACGAAGCTGAAGTCAGGTGTCCTCGGCTACAGCGACGAGCCCGACGTCACCGGGTTGCTGCGCAAGCCGGCCGACGAGGAGTGGACGACGTGGACGGCTCCGATGAGCCTGCGCGGGGTGGAGGACGAAGTGCTGCTGCAGATCAAGCGACCCAAGCAGAGCGGTGATGAACCCGACTGGTCCTACGCGGGACCGGACGGGGGACAACAGTGAGCCCCGCCCGCTTCCCGGCCGGGCCGACGACGTCGAAGGGCGAGCCCACCCGCATCGGCTCCGCCCGCCCGAGCCACCTGGTGACGACCACCGGCGTCGGCTCGGTCGTCGACCTCCCCTCGATGAGCGTCATCGTCCGCGGACTCGACGACTGGTCGCTCGAGCGGTCGTCGGTCATCCAAGAACCACGGCTGCTGCAGCGGGTGCAGATGGCCCTCGGCGGCGGTGTGCAGCGCCTGCAGAGCGCTCCGCACGACCCGTCCGCCGACGATGACCCCTGGACGCGGGTCGGCGTACCCGTCGCGCCCTTCCCCGGGTGGCTGCGGTGTCCGCGCTGCCACCGTCTCGGCCCGATGCAACCCGGCCAGTTCGACTTCGTCCACCGCTACGGCCGTCGGCCCGACCTCGCGAAGTGGGTGCACTCCGGGTGCACCAAGCAGGCCGGCCGATCCACGGCCAAGCGCCGGGCCTGCCTGCCCGCCCGTTTCATCGCCACCTGCGAAGCCGGGCACGTCGACGACTTCCCCTACGAGCCTTTCGTCCACCACGGCGTGGGTGCGGCATGCCCCGGCCCCCGCTACACGATGCGCGACACCGCCAGCACCCGGGGGCCGAACGTGGTCGTCCGGTGCGAGTGCGGGCAGCAGCGCAACATGATCGAAGCAGCCGGCACGGTGGGCTCGGCTCGCCTGCCGCGGTGCCGGGGTCGCCACCCTCACCTGGGCACGTTCGAGAAGTGCGGCCGCGAGCTGAAGATGATGGTGCTCGGCGCCTCCAACCTGTGGTTCAGCATCACAGCGAGCGCGTTGCACCTGCCTCAGGAGGGTGCCGCTCGCGACGTGGTCGTCGCCAACTGGGACCTCCTCGGGGAACTGCCCAACGCCGGGGTGCTCGGCCGGCTCATCGCCGGCATGCCCGACCTGCGCGCCCTGCGCGACGTCCCCACCGACGCCGTGTGGTCGCTCGTCGAGAAGGTCCGGGCCGAGGGGGGTCCTGCGCCCGCGACGGTCCAGGAGGATCTCCTGAGCGCTGAGTGGGACCTCCTGTCCCGCCCCACGACCGACCGGCAGGACGCCGACTTCCGGGCCGAACCGACCTCCGCCCCGGCCGGCTACGGTGACGTCATCACCCAGGTGGTGCTCGTCAAGCGGCTCCTCGAGGTGAAGGCGCTCCTGGGCTTCACCCGCATCGACGGGCCCAACAACATGCTCCGACCGCCCAACTACGTCTCACCCGCTCGTGGAGTGCCGCAGTGGCTGCCCGCCGTCGAGCAGCGGGGGGAGGGGATCTTCCTCGAGCTCGAGGAGGCTGCCGTGGCGCGCTGGGTGAAGCACGTCCACGGCAACGAGCGGATCCGGAGCATCGCCGAGGCCGGCCGTCGCTGGAAGAGCAACCGTGGCCAGGAGTACGACGACACCTGGCCCATCGAGCGCTACCTCCTGCTGCACACGCTGAGCCACCTGTTGATGCGGCAGGTCGCCCTGGAGTGCGGGTACTCCTCCTCGAGCATCCGCGAGCGGCTCTACGTGGGCATGCCCCACCAACCAGCCGCCGGCATCCTGCTGTCCACGGCCAGCGCCGACAGCGAGGGGACCCTCGGCGGGCTCGTCGCTCTCGGCGAGCCCAAGTACTTGAAGTACCTGCTGGACCGAGCCGTGGCCGACGGCACGCGCTGCTCTTCGGACCCCCTGTGCGCCGACCACGTCCCAACCGACTTCTCGGAAACCCGGCACGCCGCTGCCTGCCACGCCTGCCTCCTGGCGTCGGAGACGTCGTGCGAGTGCAACAACGCCTGGCTCGACCGTGCGCTCGTGCTCGCCCTGCCCGGCAAGGAACACCTGGCGTTCCTCAATGGCTCCTGACCGAGCTGTCGAGGCCGCGGTCGACGCTGCGCTTGAGCTGCCCGAGAAGTCGGTGCAAGCGCTAGCAGGAGCCGTCGTAAAGGGCTTGGGAGCGGTTCACGTGCTGGCTGGATCCGGGTCGCCTCTGATGAAGGTCGCCGGTACCGCGGTTCTCGCCGCCCTCCACGCCGGAGTCGACGCCCGGAGGATGGCCGGTCTGTTGGAGGGGGCTGCCGCAGCAGCACGGGCTGCGCGCCGTCAGGAAAGGGTCGACGTTGTCTGGACGGGACCCAGCACCGCCACCCAGCTCGATCGGCTCACCGCAGCCAGTCTCCTCGAGGTCATCGACGGGGCTCAGAATGACCTGCTCATCATCGGTTACGCCGTGCAGAAGCAGGCCCAGGTCGTCGCTGCTGTCTCCAGCGCACTGGAACGCAACGTGGAGGTCACCACCCTCCTGGAGCGGCCGGAAGACAACCCGTCGTTTCACGGCGGTAGCGATCCCTTTGCCGGACTGCCGGTCCGCCGGCTGAGGTGGCTGGCGGGGCAGCGGCAACCGGGAGGTGCGTCGCTGCACGCGAAGGTCCTCATCGCCGACCGACGCGTGGCGTTGATCGGCAGCGCCAACATCACCGACTGGGCCTTCGAGCGGAACATCGAGTGCGGGGTCCTCATCCGCGGTGGGCACCACCCGGCTCGCCTACGCGATCACGTGGAGGACCTCCTGCACGACGGTGTGCTCACACGCTCATGACGGCAGAGGTGCGAACCAGCTGAGACGCGCGGAAGTGGTCCAAGGGGTCGCCTCGATCCATTCGTGAGGGTCGCCCCTTTCAGTCGAGCTGGAGGGCGAGGATCGACATCAAGAGTTGACTGCTGACGGTCCACTCGCACGGCCGTTCGGATGAGATCCGACGCCGAACCTCACGTCCCCTTGACACCGGTCCGACTTTCTAATGGTCGCCGACCGGGCGGCACGAGCATCAGCTGCCCCGTCAGGAAGAAGGACCATGCCCACCTCGGGAGTCGGCTTCGTCGAGTTGATCATGCCGGACTTCGGCAAGACCTTCAGCGGCAGCATCGAGTCGGTCACCCCGATCTTGTGGTTCGTGATCCTGGCGCTGACCGCTGTGGTGCTGTTCTCCGCGGGCCGTCGCGCCCGTCGCGCCCTCCGTCTGGTGAAGGTTGCCTCCAGCCTCGTCACGACTGCTTCGACCGGCGATCTGCGGAGTCAGCGGGCTGGGCTCGCCCAGTTGGCCAAGCGCAGTCCCGGCCCGGTGAGTGACGCGTGGACGGACTTCGACGGGAGCCTCGTCGCTGCGGGGACCACGGTCTTCGCGTCCGTACCGGCGGAGACCTTCTTCACCGAGCAGCGTTTCTCTCCGGGACTCGTCGGCAACCGCGTCCTCGCAGCGATGCCGACGGTGCTGACCACCCTCGGCCTCTTCGGGACCTTCCTCGGCCTCACCGTCGGCCTGCGGGGCCTGGACCTCGGCTCGACCCCTGACGAGCTGCGCACCGGCATCCAGACGCTCGTCGACGGGGCCGCGCTCGGCTTCACCGCATCGCTGTGGGGCGTCTTGATGAGCCTGATCACCAACGTCGTCCTGCGCCACAACGAGCGCCGGGTCCTCGAAGCGCTGCGCCGGCTCCAGGTGGAGATCGACGGGATCTTCCCCTTGAAGGCGCCCGAGCAGTCCCTGTCCGACATCGCGCACCAGACGGGCGAGTCGAACGAGGCGTTGAAGGTTCTGCACGAGAAGCTCGGGAGCGTCCTCCAGGAATCGTTCCAGCGCGTCGGGGATGAGACGAGCCGGGCGGTCAGCGCCTCGGTGAGCAGCGCCATCCACGATTCACTCACTCCGATCATCCGCGAGCTGGCGGACAAGAGCGTCGAGCACTCGGCGGAGCTCTTCGAGAAGGTCTCCGCGGAACTCACGAGCTCCTTCCGCGAGATGGGGCTCTCCCTCGCGCACGAGCTGAAGACGTCGTCGGAGTCGATGCGCTCCACGCTGAACCACATGGGTGCGGAGATGGCGCGCCACTCCGACGAGCACGCGCAGCGCCTCGAGGCGATGCAGCTGACGAGCATCAAGCAGTCGCGGCAGCTGCACGAGTCTTCCGTGCAGGCGCTGGACGCCCTGCAGACCGCTGTCGCACAGCACGTCGAGCAGGTCCGAGAGACCAGCACGCAGCAGTTGGTCGAGCTCCAGGCCGTGGCGAGCGAGCAGGCGCGGCACATGCAGGAGACGTCGACTCAGGCTCTGGACGGTCTGCAGCGTGTCTCAGCTGCGCATTGGGAGGACGTACGGACCGCGACGACTGAGCAGGCGACCGAGCTGCGTTCGGTAGCTCTTGAGCAGGCGCGGCACATGCAGGAGACGTCGACGCGCACACTCGACGAGCTGCAGCGCGCCTCAGCCGCGTACCTCGAGGAGGTCCGGACCACGACGACTCAGCAGATCGGTGAGCTGCAGTCGGCCACGGCCGAGCAGGCGCAGCACATGCAGGAGACCTCGACCCGCACGCTCGACGACCTCCAGCGAGCATCCGCTCAGCACCTGGAGACCCTGCAGGCCGCGACGGTGCAGCAGATGTCGGAAATACGGTCGACTGTGGCGGCGCAGATGACGGCCGTCAACGAGGCCACCGAGCGCCAGGTGCGCATGCTCGACGAGTCCCTGCCCAAGGTCGTCGCCGGCCTGGAGCAGGCAGCGAGCGTCGTCGGCGCCGCTACCGGCGGCATGGAATCCATCAGCGAGAACCTCTCCCGCGTCGCCACCGAGATCGGGGGCACCAGCACGACGCTCGCCGCCATGCTCGGCGACGCCATCACCACGATGGACGGGCTCGCGGGTAAGACCTCCGCGGCGGCAGCGACGCTCGCGCACCAGCAATCCGCCGTCTCTGACCTGGCCCAGAAGACCGCCACCTCGGTCGAGGCCCTCCAGTGGGCGGCGAAGCTCCTCCACGACGGGTTCACCGGCATGCGGTCGCACCAGGACTCCTTCCTGGAGGACCTCAACCGTCAGCTGGTTGAGCATTCCAAGACGGTCGCCGGTTGGCTCACCAACTACTCCGACCAGGTCAGCAAGCAGACGGGTCACCGCATGGGCGAGTGGAACGCCCAGACCGAGAAGTTCACCTCGAACATGCTCGCGGCCATCGAGGCGCTGTCGCACGCCATCGACGAGTACGACACCGTCCGCCGGCTGCGGGACGCGAACGAGCAGGCGGCCGCGGCATGAGTCGCCGGTTCACCGGTCGAGCGCGACGGGTCGAGGGGGAGGAGGAGTCGGTCTGGATCTCGTTCGCCGACCTGATGACTGCTCTCCTGACGGTCTTCATGCTGGCAGCCGTAGCCCTCGTGTTCTCCCTCACCCAGGAACAGAGTGCGCTCGCGGACGCCCAGAAGGACGCCGCCGCGGCGAAGACGCGCAACGAAGCGTTCGACCAGGTCCTCGGCAGTCTCGGCACCAGCGAGCAGGTTCGGGGTGCCATGGTCGCGCAGATGCGCGATCGCCTCGCGGCCCAAGGCATTCAGGTCGAGACCGACCCGACCAGCAGCGTGCTGCGGGTACCCACGGACCTGCTCGGCTTCGACAGCGGGTCGGCCGACATTCGTCCGGAGCACGAGGCCAACGCCCTCGCCATCGGGCAGGTCGTTAATGACGTCCTGCACGAAGGAGACGGATACCTACAGCTCGACACCGTCTTCGTCGAGGGACACACCGACGACGTCCCGATCGGCGGCGTCTACGGCGGCAACTGGGGTTTGTCGGCGAACCGCGCCATCTCGCTTTGGCGTCTGTGGGAGGACAAGCTCCCCGGCGACCTCGAGACGTTGAACGGTCACACTGGCGAGCGCTTGTTCTCCGTGTCCGGATACGCCGACACACGTCCTGTCGTGCCGGTGCAGGTGACGCCGGAAGACCGCGCCGCCAACCGCCGCATCGACATCAGGTTCACCGAGCACCGCCTCTCCGACGAGGAGATCGGTCAGATCCGGACGGCAGCTGGAGTGGGGTCGTGAAGCTGAAGAACGTTCCACCGACGCCTGTACCCGCGCTCCCCGAATGGGGTGGGGTCGGTCACGCCGCTTGGGCTCGGCAGATCAAGCGTGCCGAAGAGCTGTGCCGTGGCGCGGGTACGGGTCGCCACTTCGCCGGTCTCGTGGATGAGGCTCGGCATCTCCTCGCCCTGGGCAACGTGCCAGACCTCGAGCGTCGGCTGGCCGATCGACGATTCGTCCGGGCCGTCGCGACCGCGTGGGCCGAGGACGTCGACCTCGCTCAGCGTTCGCTGTCGACGCCCCTCGTCGACGCGATCGTCCGTGATGACGTCTCCCGGCTGAGCACCCTCCTCCTCGCGCGTCTGTTCCTGGACCACCTCGATCGACTCGACTCATGGGAGACGGGGCTCCAGGCATCCCTGCGCGAACTCGTGCGGTCCTCGGTCAGCGCTCAGCCGACTCGGCCGCACGTGGACGTCATGGAATCGCTGCGCCGTCAGGACCACTACCTCTTCACCCCAGACGGTCCCCGCCGTCTGGCGGATCATCTCGTCGAGGTGGGCGGGGACTTCGACGCCTGGCTCCGCGTGAGCCTGCTCTCGGCGTACTCGACGACCCGTTTCGCTCGGGTAGCACGGGACGAGTTCTACATGGCGCAGATCAGGGCGGCCGACCCCGAGAGCGGTGATCATGCTTTCCTCGGCGTTGTCACCGGCGAAGTCCTCAATCGGCAGCGGACTGAGACCACCGATGAAGACGGTCGCTACTTCGGACACCGGATCCTCACCGCGCTGACGGACAAGGAGACCCGTCGTCCCAGCGCGCCGTGGCTCGAGGCCGTCCTGCTCATTGCCGGGGATCCGCGTTCTGAGCAGACTCAGCCCTGGCGCACCTGGTGGGCGAAGCTGCCGCTGGAGAACCGGACTCGCGCTGTTCGGTGGATGAACGGCATCAACTTGGCGGCCTTCCTCAACGGTGTCGAGGCCTACGCCAAGGCATCGGGCAACCAGGCCATGGAGCGGATGCTGGAGCGGCGAAAGCGGCTTCTCAACGGCTTGTACGAGCAAGACCGCATCGTCGACGTTCGCCTCATGCTCGGTTCCAGCATCTCCAGCTGGATTCGCCGCTCGGCCAGCGTCGACCTTCGTGACGCCGCGCGCCTGGAAGGGTCGGGCATGGACAGCACCGCGGTGATCTACGTCGACTGCGGCGACTTCTGCCTGGTCGAGGGGTCGCACAACTTCAGTCTCCACGTCTACGTCGGGGGGCCCCTCGAGCGGCTCGAGAGCCGAAAGCGAACGGCGTACTCCGGCAGCTACCTGCGTGAGGAGGTGCCCGGTGGTCACAAGGCGGAGAACGGTGAGCGTTCGTACCTAGTGGAGTCCACCAGAGTGGTGTATGACCACCCCCGCTGACCGGCGTGGCTGAGACGTAGAAGGCGGCCACCGCGTGATGCTTCGAAGGACCTCT
>NZ_JBFBND010000029.1:0-62044 GCF_040702905.1 Kineococcus sp. NPDC059986
AGAACCCTCGTCCCTACGTCTGGGTCAAGACCGCCGAGCAGATCCTGGAGTCGCTCGGCGACTACTGCCAACGAATCATCGACTCACGACACTAGCCGAACTCGGCCAGGGCTTTGAGCACCCTCTCGTCGCTCACCGGGTGGGCCGTCGGAACCCCCTGGGCGAACTTCTGCAACCGCAGTTCCTCCAGGGTCCAGCGCAGGCGCGCGAGGTCCGGGGGCACCTGTCCCCCGCCCGCACCCGCGGCCCGCCGGACCGCGGCCCGCCACGCGTCCCGGACCCGGGTGAACTCGGCCATCCGCACCCGGTCGCGCTGGGGGTTGTCCGGCATGGTCGCCAGCCGCCGGTCGATGCCCTGCAGGTACCGCAGCAGGTCCGGGAGCCGGTCGACCCCCGTCTGCGCCACGAACCCCGCGTGGACGAGGCCGGTGAACTGCTCGCGCACGTCCGCCAGCGACGGCACGAGGGCCAGGCTGCTCGTGCGGGAGATGTTCCGCTCGACCGCGGCGGCCGTCCGCAGCACGCGCAGGGTGCGGTCGACGGTGGTCCTCGTGAGCTCGTCGAAGCGCGGGCGGGCGGCGGCCACGAGGGCGCCGAACGCGTCCCGCGTCCGGACCTGCGCACCCCCGAGCTCCTCTAGCAGGTGGGCCGCCGCCGCGTGGGCCGCGTCGGCCACGACGGCGTTCGCGTTCCCGTGCGGGGCACGGGCCAGGAGCAGCTTGGCGTCGTTGGCCAACCCGTCCTGCACGGCGCGGGCCGGGGACGGGAGCGCGAGCAGGAGCAGCCGCAGCACGCCCTCGCGGTGCGCCGTCCGCGCGGCGGCCTCGGTCGGGAACGTGCGCAGCCCGACGGACTCCCCCTCGTCGACCAGGGCCGGGAAGGACGTGACGTCGGTGCCGCGCACGACGCTCGTGTGCGTCACCGGCACCGGGTCGGGCAGCTCGTCCCACTCCGTCGCCCCCGTGCGCTGCACGTCGTCGGCGGCCGCCGTGAGGGTCTCCTCGACCGTCGTCTCCAGCTGCGCCCGCAGCCGGGGGAAGTCCTTGCCCGCCGCGATGACCGTCCCGTCGGCCCCGCGCACGCGGAACGTGGGCCGCAGGTGCGCGGGCACCTTGGACCAGTCGACGTCCTGTTCGTAGATCTCCGTCCCGTCGCCCAGGAGCGGCAGTTCCCGTTCGAAGGCCGCCCAGAACTGTTCTCGCCGCGGGTCGACGCGTTCGAGGAACCGCGCCGCCTTGTCCGGAGCCGGCGCGAGGTTCTTGCGCAGCTCCTTGGGCAGCGAGCGGATCATCGCGGTCACCAGGTCGAGCCGGAACCCCGGGACCTGCCACAGCAGGTCCCGGTCGTCGAAGCGGTTGACGACCTCCACCGGGACCTCGACGGTGAGCCCGTCGGCCGCCGACCCCGGTTCGAAGACGTACTCCAGCACCAGGTCCAGGTCGCCCTGGCGCCACGAGCGCGGGAACTGCTCCTCGCTCACGGCGTCGTCCTCGGTGACGAGCATGGCCGGGTCGAACGTCAGGAGGTCGGGGTCCTCGCGCCGGGCCTGCTTCCACCAGGCGTCGAAGTGCCGACCGGAGACGACGTCGGCCGGGACCCGCGCGTCGTAGAACGCGAAGAGCACCTCGTCGTCGACGACGATGTCGCGTCGCCGCGCGCGGTGCTCGAGCTCCTCCGCCTCGGCGAGGAGTTCGCGGTTGCGGTGGAAGAACGCGTGCCGGGTCTCGAAGTCGCCCTCCACGAGCGCGTGCCGCAGGAACAGGTCGCGCGAGAGCTCCGCGTCGATCCCGCCGTAGGTCACCGTGCGGCCCGCGACGACCGGCACCCCGTACAGGGTCACGCGTTCGGTCGCGACGACGGCCGCCCGCTTGCGCGACCACCGCGGTTCGGAGTACGTGCGCTTGACGACGTGCTCCGCGAGCGGCTCGATCCACCGCGGGTCGATGCCGCCGACGACGCGCGCCCACAGCCGCGACGTCTCGACGAGTTCGGCGGCCACCACCCAGTCGGGGTTCTTGCGCCCCAGCGCCGACCCCGGCGAGAGCGCGAACTTCGCCCCGCGGGCGCCGAGGTACTCCACCTGGGCGCGGCGCGGTTCACGGCGCCCGCCCCGATCCCCGGCCTTCGTCCCGGTCTTCTCCTCGCGGACGTCCTTGAGGCCGATGTTCCCCAGCAACCCCGCGAGCAGCGAGCGGTGCACGGCGTCGGCGTCGTACCCGGGATCGGGGAACACCTCCCCCTCGGCGAGCTCGGCCGGTTCCGGCCGGTCGACCTCGAACTGCAGGTCGCGGACGACCCGGCGCAGCTGGGAGAACGTGTCCTGCCACTCCCGGATGCGCAGGAAGTGCAGCATCTCGGACTTCACCCGGCGGCGGAACGCCGAGCTCGACAGGTCGGCCTGCAGGTGCTGCAGGTAGGACCAGAGGTTGAGGTAGGTGAGGAAGTCGGACGTCTCGTCGCGGAACCGCGCGTGCAGCTGCGCGGCCCGGTCGCGCTGTTCCAGCGGCCGTTCCCGCGGGTCCTGCACGGACAGCGCGGCCACGATGACGAGGACGTCCCGCAGGCAGCCGTTGCGCTGGCCCTCCAGCACCATCCGGCCCAGCCGCGGGTCGATGGGCAGCCGGGCGAGGTCGCGGCCGGTGCGCGTCAGCCGCGGCACCCCGCGGTCACCGGCACGGGCGTCCTCCAGAGCGCCCAGCTCGGACAGCAGCGCCAGACCGTCGGCCACGGCGCGGGACTCGGGGGGTTCGACGAACGGGAACGCCGCGATGTCGCCGAGTCCCAGCGACGTCATCTGCAGGATGACGGCGGCCAGGTTGGTGCGCAGGATCTCGGGGTCGGTGAACTCCGGACGGGACTCGTAGTCGGCCTGGGAGTACAGCCGGATGCAGATCCCGTCGGCGACACGACCGCACCGACCGGCCCGCTGGTTCGCCGACGCCTGCGAGATCCGTTCCACGGGAAGGCGTTGCACCTTCGTGCGGTGGCTGTACCGGGAGATGCGCGCCGTCCCGGCGTCCACGACGTACCGGATCCCCGGGACCGTCAGCGACGTCTCGGCGACGTTGGTGGCCAGCACGATCCGCCGGTTCCCGGAGGTGCGGAACACCCGGTGCTGCTCCTCGGCGGACAGCCGGGCGAACAGCGGCAGGATCTCCGTCCCGCGCAGTTCCCGGGTCTTGACGAGGTCGGCGAGGGCGTCGGCGGTGTCGCGGATCTCCCGCTCCCCCGGCAGGAACACCAGGACGTCCCCCGGGCCCTCGGCGGCGAGTTCCTTGACGGCGTCGAGGATGGCCTCGGTCTGGTCGCGGTCGTCGCCGACCAGAGCCGTCAGGTCGTCGCGGTCGTCGAGGGAGTCGCCGTCCTCCTCGCCGAGGTCGCCGAGGAGTTCCTCGGCCAGTTCGGTGGCCAGCAGGGGCCGGTACCGCACCTCGACGGGGTACGTGCGCCCCGACACCTCCAGGACGGGCGCCCCGCCGAAGTGCCGGGAGAACCGCTGCGGGTCGATGGTGGCCGAGGTGATGACGAGCTTGAGGTCGGGCCGGCGCGGCAGCAGCTGCGCGAGGTACCCGAGCAGGAAGTCGATGGTGAGGCTGCGCTCGTGGGCCTCGTCCACGATGAGCGTGTCGTACTGCAGGAGCTCGGGGTCGCGCTGGATCTCGGCCAGCAGGATCCCGTCGGTCATGACCTTGACGAGGCTGTCCTCACCGACGGTGTCGGTGAACCGGACCGCGTAGCCGACGGTGCCGCCGAGTTCGGTGTGCAGTTCCTCCGCGACGCGTTCGGCCACGGCGCGGGCGGCGATCCGCCGGGGCTGGGTGTGCCCGATCCGCCCGCGGACCCCGCGACCGACCTCGAGGGCGATCTTCGGCAGCTGGGTCGTCTTGCCCGAGCCGGTCTCGCCCGCCACGACGATCACCTGGTGCCCGGCGAGGGCGCGGGCGATCTCGTCCTTCGCCTGGCTGACCGGCAGCTGCTCGGGGTACTCCAGCTCCGGGACGGACGCCGCCCGCCGCGCGGTGCGCGCCTCGGCCGCGGCCGTCAGCTCCTCGAGCTGGTCCAGGTCGGCGGCGAACGCCTCGGCCGGACGCCGGGCCAGCGCGGCGAGCCGGCGACGCAGCCGGTGCTCGTCGCGCAGCGAGACCGTGGCCAGCCGCTGCGCCAGCGCCCGCGCACGGGGGTCGTCGGGCAGGGCACGGGCCTCCGGACCCGGGCGGCGGCCCGCGGGTCGCCCGGAGCGCCCCCGGGAGGAGGACGGGCGGGAGCTGCGGGAGCGCTGCGGGGTGCGGGACATGACCCGCCGAGTCTAGGTCCGCCCGGGCCTCAGCCGCCCCCGGGATTCCGGTCGCCTCCCGGCCGGCGGTGCGCGGCGGCGGGGTGCGTGCGGGGCAGGACGGGTGAGCGCGATCCGGTCAGGCGTTCGCGGAGCGTCTCCCCGTCCCGGTACCCGCCGGTGACGGCCCCCCGGGCGCGCAGCAGGGGCAGCACCTCCTCGACGAACTCGAGGGTCGAGCTGGGCTGCAGGACCGGGGACAGCAGGATGCCGTCGAGGTCTGCCCCCTCGGCCCGGGCGCAGATCTCGTCGGCCACCTCCTCGGCCGTCCCCACGATCGGCTCCGCCCCGACGCCGTGGACGCGCCAGGCGTCCAGGACGTCCCCGACCGTCTGGTCCGCGAAGCGCTCGAGCTGCGTGCGGGACAGCTCGGTGCGCAGGTCGGCCATCGGCGTCCGGAGCGGGTGGGCCGACAGGTCGATGCCGGTGAACATCGCGTAGCTCGCCACCGTCGCCTCCGGGGTCTGGGACCGCAGCACCGACGCGTGGCGGCGCCGGGCGTCACCGGTGCTCGCGCCGATCACGCAGGCGACCGCGGCCATGACCTGCACGTCCGAGGCCACCCGTCCCGCCTGGACGGCCTCGGCGCGGACGGCGGAGGCGTGGCGACGCAGTTCCGCCGCCGATCCGCTGCCGATGAACACCGCCTCGCCGTGCCGGCCCGCCAGTCGCCGCCCCGCGGTGGACGAGCCGGCCTGGAACAGCACGGGTGTCCCCTGCGGGGAGTAGGACGCGTTGCCGTAGCCCTGGGACCGGAAGAAGCGGCCCTCGTGCTCCACGGCGTGCACCTTCGCCGGATCGGCGAACCGTCCCCGCTTGTCCCTCTCGACGGCGTCCGACTCCCAGGCGCCCTCCCAGTACGCGTAGGCCACCTCGAGGAACTCCTCGGCCATGGCGTACCGCTCGTCGTGGGCGACCATGTCCATGCCGAAGGCCCGCACGGCCGTCTCCGCGGTCCCGGTCGTCACGACGTTCCAGCCGATCCGGCCGCCCGACAGGTGGTCCAGGGTCGCCATCCGGCGCACGAACGCGTACGGGGGTTCGACCAGCACGGAACCGGTGACCACCAGCCCGAGGTTCCTCGTGGTGGCCAGCAGGGCCGAGGCGACGACCACGGGGTCGAGACGGGGCAGGTCCAGGCTCTCCTCGGTGGCGACGGGCGGCCGGACGCCGTCGACCTCCGCCCACCCCCAGGCGTCGCCGAGGAAGAGGAAGTCGAACTCGGCCTCCTCCAGCACGTTCCCGAGCTCCAGCCAGTACCGGAGGTCGTCGAAGCGGTACCGCTGGTCGTCCTCGTGGCGCCACGTCACCGTGCCCCCGACGTTCACGGCGACGTTCTCGAACAGTCCGAGCCTCAGGTCCTTCACCGTTCGCGACCTCTCCTCACGGGACGGGCCAGACCAGCTGGCCGCTCGAGTACAGCGACGGCACGAGGTCCGGCACGACGACCTTCGACAGGTCCGGGACAGCCGGGATCTGCCCCATCTCCACGAGGAAGTCCCCCTCGGTGGTGACGGCCGCGTCGTCGATCTGCCCGAGCACCTGCCCCTGCGGCAGCGAGGAGTCGACGAGCTTCGTCTCGGTCTGCCACACCTGGACGTTGTGCTCGCTGTCGTACCCGGCCTGCGACAGCTTCGCCGCGTCCGCGACGCACTCGTCCGCGTGCTGCTCGCAGTAGGAGAAGGCCCGCAGCTGGGCGCGCAGGAAGTCCTCCACGGCCGAACGGTGCTGCGTGAGGAACGCGGGGTTGACGATCGTCGTGGCGATGGACCCGGGAACCCCGTAGTCCTCGGGGTTCCACTCGGTGATCTTCACGCCCTTCGCCGCGAGGGTCAGGGGTTCGTTGGACTTGTACCCCGTGAGGGCCTGGACCTGCCCGCGGGCGAGGACCGTCGGGTCGTAGCCGACGGTCACCTGGGTGATCTTCGCGACGTCGACGCCCGCGGCCCGCAGCATGGCCTCGATCGTCACGGGCAGCGCGCCCTTCTGCCCCAACGTCTTGCCCTCGAGCTGCTTGAGGTCGGTGATGTCGGGTTTCGTCATGAGCGTGGCGACCGGGACGTGCCCGAACATCGCGACGGCCTGCACGTCGACGCCGTTGGCGACGTTGACGAGGACGTCGCCGTTGCCGGCGATGGAGGAGATCTGCGCCGTCCCCGCGGCGACGAGTTGCGCGTTCTGCGCCGTCTCCCCCGTGCCCGGCTGGACCTCGACGTCGAGGCACACGTCGTCGAAGTAGCCGAGGGCCTTGGCCGCGATCGGGTCGAGGATGCTCGCCGACGCCTGGTACTGGAAACCCGTGACGTAGGTGATCTTCCCGGCCGCCTCGTTCTGCCGGCACCGGTCCGCGGAGACGGCGGAACCGCGGCTGCCGGTGGGCGTGGACCCGCCGTCGGGTTCCTGCGCGGAACCGCTGCACCCGGCTAGGAACAGGGTGGCGGCCGCGCCGACGGCGAGGGCGGTGCGGGTGGCGTTCACGGCGGCTCCTGGGGTTCTGCGGTGCGGGCGGGGTCGGCGTCGGTCGGCTGAGCGGGGGTCGGGTCAGCGGTGCTGGGACTCGTGCCAGGACAGGGCCCGGCGTTCGATGGTGGAGACGAGCAGCAGCATGAGCGTCCCCATGAGGGCCAGGCACGCGATGGCGGCGAACACGCGGTCCAGCTGGGAGTTCGAACTCGCGACGCTGATGAGCGTCCCGAGCCCCGAGCGGGCCCCGGCGGCCGCGAACTCGGCGACGACGGCCCCCACGAGCGAGAGCGGGAACACCACGCGCAGGGCGGAGAAGACGTAGGGCAGCGCGCTGGGGAACCGCAGCCGGACGAGCACGTCGAGCCGGGAGGCGTCGACCGTGCGGAACACCTGCAGGACGTGCCGGTCGACCGACCGCAACCCCGTCACGGTGTTCATGAGGACGGGGAAGAACGTGATGAGGCCCGTCACGAGGACCTTGGGCGTCAGCCCGAACCCGAACGCCACGACGAGGGCCGGGGCGATGGCCACCACGGGTGTGACGTTGAGGACGACCGCGAGCGGGGTGACGGCCCGCCGGACGAGCGCGGACTCCCCGACCAGGACGGCCAGCACGACGGCCGACACCCCGCCGGCGAGCAGCCCGAGCAGGGCCTCCTGCAGCGTCGTCCACGCGTTCGTCAGGTACAGGTCGGGCTGCTCGAGGAACTGCCGGCCGACGCTCGACAGGGTCGGCAGGACGTACGGGTTCTCGCGCGCGACCCACGTCCACAGCAACCCGACGACCACGACCGCCAGGACCGTCGGCGACCAGGTCCGCGGGTGCACGAGGTGGGCCAGCCGCCTCACGCCACGTCCCGTCCCGGCGCGGTGGGGCTGCCCGCCAAGGGGTCCCACGCCGTCTCCAGGAGGGCGCGCACCCGGTGCTCGTGCTCGTGCATGGCGACCGAGTCCAACAGGCCGTGGTGCCGGGGCCGGTCGAGCTCGACCTCCACCACGCCCGCGACACGTCCCGGGGCGGCGGCCATGACGACGACCGTGTCCGACAGCAGCACGGCCTCGGCGATCGAGTGCGTCACGAAGACGACGGTCGTCCGCAGCTCCTGCCACACGTCGAGCAGCTGCAGCTGCGCGGACTCCCGGGTGAACTCGTCGAGGGCGGAGAAGGGTTCGTCCATGAGCAGGACGTCCGGTTCGAGGGCGAACGCACGCGCGAGCGCCGTCCGCTGCTGCATGCCGCCGGACAGCTGTCCGGGCCGCCGGTGCAGGACGTCGCCCAGCCCGAGCCGCGTGAGCAGGGCGACGGGGTCGGAGGCGAGGCCGCGCCGGGCCTCGCGCCGGCTCGCCCCGCGGTTCACCTTGTCCAGGACGCGGACGTTGCCGAGGACGTCGAGCCACGGCAGCAGGGCCGGGGCCTGCGGGACGAACCCCACGACCTTGGCCGCCCGCGCCTCGGCCGTCGTGCGGCCGCAGATGCGGACGTTCCCGGCGTCGGGTGCCTCCAGGCCGGCGACGAGGCGCAGCAGGGTGGACTTGCCGCAGCCCGAGGGCCCGATGACGCTGACGAACCGCCCGCGCGGCACCTGCAGGTCGACGTGGGCCAGGGCCTGGACGGCGTCCGGGCCCGTGCCGTACGTCTTGCAGGCGTCGTTGACGGCCACGAAGGGCGCGTCGGACGGCGTCGGGCTGGACATGCGGTGACCCTACTCAGCGCAGGCCGCCCCGACGGTGACACCCCGCCGTCGGCGCCGGGGGGCGCAGGCGCACCATCGACGTCGCCACCCCACCGGTGGCGACGACGACCGGTCCAAGGAGGAACCCGTGTCCGAGAACCCCGCACCCGTCCCCGCCCCCGTCCGAAGCCTCGTCAGCCCCGGCCGCTACGTCCAGGGCCCCGGAGCCCTGAGCCGCCTGGGCGAGCACCTCCGCCCCCTCGGCCCGACCCCGGTGGTCGTCGCCGACGACGTCGTGTGGGGACTCGTGGGCCACGACGTGACGGCCTCCCTGCAGGCCGCCGGCCTGCCCGTGCACCGGGACGTGTTCTCGGGGCTCGCCACGGCCGCGACCATCGACCGCCTCGTCGACGTCGTGCGCGAGCACGGGGCGGACGTCCTCGTGGGCGTCGGGGGCGGCAGCACGATCGACTCCGTCAAGGCGGCCGGGCACCTGGCCGGGATCCGGTGGGCGAGCGTGCCGACCGTCGCCTCCACCGACGCGCCGACGTCGGCCCTCGCGGTCGTCTACACGGCCGAGGGCGCGTTCGAGGAGTACCGGTTCTTCCCCCGCAACCCCGACCTCGTCCTCGTCGACACCCAGGTCGTCGCGAACGCGCCCGCGGCCCTGCTCGCGGCGGGGGTCGGGGACGCGCTCGCGACGTGGCTGGAGGCGCGGGCCACGGCGGCCTCGGGGTCGACGACGATGGCCGGCGGCCGGCCCACGCTGGCGGGCACCGCGCTGGCCCGGTTGTCGTGGGACGTGCTGTGGGACAACGCCCTGCCCGCGCTCGACGCCGTCCGCGACCACCTCGTCACCCCGGCCGTGGAGAAGGTCGTCGAGGCGAACACGCTGCTGTCCGGGCTGGGGTTCGAGTCGGGCGGTCTGGCCGCCGCGCACGCCGTGCACAACGGCCTGACCGCCGCCCCGCAGGCCCACGGGCTGGCGCACGGGCAGAAGGTCAACCTCGGCTCGGTGACGCAGCTGGTGCTGGAGGGCGCCCCCACGAGCGAGATCCGGGACTTCGTGGAGTTCACGACGCGGGTGGGCCTGCCGAACACCCTCACCGAGGTGGGCCTGACGGTCGACGACGTCGACGTCCTGCGGGCGGTGGCCCAGGCCGCGACCGTCCCGGGTGAGACCATCCACAGCATGCCCTTCCCCGTCAGCGCCGCCGACGTCGTGGCCGCGCTGCGGTCCGTGGAGCGGTTCTCCACCCGGGTGCGCGCCGAGGCCGGGCTGCCCGCGCCGGTGCGCCACGTCGCGCCCCACCACTGAGACCGCCGTGGACGTGCTGCGCTCCGTCGTCCTCTTCGTCCTCGCGGCGCTGCTGGAGATCGGCGGGGCGTGGCTCGTCTGGCAGGGGGTGCGCGAGCACCGCGGCCTGCTGTGGATGGGCGCCGGCGTCGTCGCGCTCGGGCTGTACGGGTTCGTCGCCGCCCTGCAGCCGGACGCGTCGTTCGGGCGCGTCCTGGCCGCCTACGGCGGCGTCTTCGTCGTCGGGTCGCTCGTGTGGGCGGCCGTCGTCGACGGCTACCGGCCGGACCGCTGGGACGTGGCGGGAGCCCTGGTCTGCGTGGTCGGTGCGGGGCTGATCGTCTTCGCGCCCCGGTCGGGGGCCTGAGCGCGCGAGGGTTAGGGTCGCCGGGTGGACGCGAGGGCGCAACGCAGCTTCGAACGCCTGTCGGCGGCCGTGCTGGAGCTCGCGGCGGACAAGGCCCCCGAGAGCTTGTCCGTGTCCGAGATCGCCCGCACGGCGGGCGTGCACCGCTCGACGTTCTACGAGCACAGCGACTCCCCGTCGGCCCTCCTGCGCGCCGTGCTGCGCGACGAGCTCGACGACGCCCGGGAACGCCACCTGGACGGCGCGGCCGACCGCGACTGGGCCTTGGCCGTGGCCGCCGTGACGCGGGAGGTGCTGGAGCACCTCGAACGGCACCGGTCCGTGTACCTGCGCAGCCTCGCCAGTCCCGCCGACGGCTCGCTGCGGACGCTGCTGGCCGAGCACTTCGCGGCCTCGATCCTGCTGCTGGCCGACCGGGGCGTCCTGCGCTCCCCCGTGGCCGACCTCGACATCGTGGCCCGCTTCGTCTCCCAGGGCACGGTCGGCGCGGTCTCGGCGTGGCTGGCACGGGACGATCGGGACCCGGACGCGTTCCTGGAGGTCTTCGCCCACCTCGTGCCGCCGTGGTGGCCGACCCGCGCCGGGGGCTGAGGCCGGCCCCGGGCGGTCGCGCGCACCGTTCCCGTCAGCCGGCGGACCCGTCCCGCGTCGCCCCCAGACGCGTCGCGAGCCGCTCGACCCGGCGGGCGATGTCGTCGCGGACGAGCCGCATCCGCTCCGGGCCCTCGATCCCGCGCCGGGACGGCTCGTCGGTCTCCCAGACCTCGACCGGGGTGCCGTCGACGGGCTCGACCGTCGCCTCGCCACCGAGGACGACGACCAGGTCGGCCGCGCGGACGAGGTCGTCGGTCAACTGCTGCGGGCGCTCGGCGCTGATGTCCACGCCGACGTCGGCCAGGCTCTGGACCGACAAGGCGTTGAGCCCGACCCCGGCCCGGGTGCCGGCGGAGTCGACGGACACGGCGTCCCCGACGGCCTGACGCATCAGGCCGGCGGCCATCTGCGACTTGCCGCCGTTCTTCACGCACACGAACAGGACGGTGGGCTTGGGCACGACGATCTCCTGGGGACGTGACGGATGCGGGACGGCGGAGGTGTCAGCGGGCTGACGAGGCCGCGGTCCCCGCGACGGGGCTGCGGCGTTCGACGAGGACGGTGTCGCGCCACTGCCCGGCGAGCGGGCCGTGGGTCATGAGGGCGATGCGCTCCCGATGGCCGACCTCGCGGAAGCCGGCCGCTCGGTGCAGGGCCCTGCTGGCGAGGTTCTCGGGGAACAGGGAGGACTGGATCGTCCAGAGGCCGCCGGCCTCGGTGGAGGTGACCAGCTCGTCGAGCAGTCGTCGCCCGACGCCGCGCCCGCGAGCGCCGGGGGCGACGTAGACGGAGTGCTCGACGACGCCGGCGTAGACCGGGCGGGACGAGACGGGTGAGACCGCGACCCAGCCGAGCAGGGCGCCGCTCCCGTCCCGGGCGACGAACCGGTGGTCGGGGTGCTTGCCGGCGTCGAACACGGTCCAGGTGGCCGGGGCGTCGGCTTCGAAGGTCGCGTGGCCGGTGGCGATCCCCGCGGTGTGGACGGTGCGGACCTCGGGCCAGTCCAGCTCGGTGAGCGGGAGGACCGCGATGTCGTGCGGGCCGTCGGGGGACGGTGTGGTCACGGTCCTCAGCAGGTGGAGGCGCTGGTGCGGCCGGACGGTGCGGCCAGGACGGCCGCGACGGCGTTCATGGCCTCGGTGACCAGGGTGTAGTAGGCCCAGACGCCCCTCTTCTCCCGCGTGAGCAGGCCCGCGTCGACGAGGACCTTCAGGTGGTGGGAAACGGTCGGTTGGCTCAGACCCAGCGGCTCGGTGAGGTCGCAGACGCAGGCTTCACCGCCCTCGTGGGCGGCGACCAGGGACAGCAGTCGGAGGCGGGCGGGGTCCGCGAGCGCCTTCATGGTGCGCGCGAGGGTGGTGGCGGCCTCGGCGGTGAGCGGTGCGCGGACCAGCGGGGCGCAGCAGGCGACGGGGTCCGCGCCCGGACGGGTGTCGTCGAGCGTCGTCGAGGTGAGCGTGACCATGGCTCCATGGTGCCGCAGGCATCGAGGGCTGTCGATATTGACAGGTGTCGATGTCCGGTGCCAGGGTCGCACCGCTGTCGATCGATGGAGGGGACTGCTCGTGAGCGACGTCGTCGCAGGAGGACCCCGGACCGGCGCCGACGCCCCGGTCCTGGCCCGACTCTCGGTGCTGGACCGCTTCCTGCCCGTGTGGATCGTCGCGGCGATGGCCCTCGGGCTGCTGCTGGGCCGACTCGTCCCCGGTCTCGACGACGCCCTCAGCGCCGTGGAGGTCGGCTCGGTCAGCCTGCCCATCGCCGTCGGCCTGCTGCTGATGATGTACCCGGTCCTGGCGAAGGTCCGCTACTCCGAGACGGGCCGCATCGCCGCCGACCGCCGCCTCCTGGTCACCTCCCTGGTCCTGAACTGGCTCGTCGGCCCCGCGCTGATGTTCGCCCTCGCCTGGCTGCTGCTGCCCGACCAGCCCGAGTACCGCACCGGGCTGATCATCGTCGGCCTTGCCCGCTGCATCGCCATGGTGCTCATCTGGAACGAGCTGTCCTGCGGGGACCGCGAGGCCGCCGCCGTCCTGGTGGCGATCAACTCCGTCTTCCAGGTCCTGGCGTTCGCCGGCCTCGGGTGGTTCTACCTGCAGGTCCTGCCCGGCTGGCTGGGCCTGCCGACGACCAGCGCGGACTTCTCCGTCGGCGCGATCGTCGTCTCGGTGCTCGTCTTCCTGGGCATCCCCCTGGTCGCCGGCGTCCTGACCCGCACGCTGGGCGAGCGGGCCAGGGGACGCGCCTGGTACGAGGACCGCTTCCTGCCCACGATCGGCCCGGTCGCGCTGTACGGGCTGCTGTTCACCATCGTGGTCCTCTTCGCCCTGCAGGGGGACGCCATCACCTCCCGCCCCGGCGACGTCGCGCACATCGCCCTGCCGCTGCTCGCCTACTTCGCGATCATGTTCGCGGGCTCCTTCGTGCTCGGTCGCGCGATCGGCCTGAGCTACGCCAAGACGTCCACATTGTCCTTCACCGCCACCGGCAACAACTTCGAGCTGGCCATCGCGGTGGCGGTCGGCACGTTCGGCGTCACCTCCGGGCAGGCCCTGGCCGGGGTCGTCGGCCCGCTGATCGAGGTGCCCGTCCTCGTGGCGCTGGTCCACGTGGCCCTGTGGGCCGGGCGCCGCTTCTTCCCCGGTGACCCCACGGTGCCCGCGAGCGCCGCTGTCCCGTCCCGCCGCCCCTGACCTCCCCCGCAGTGATCGTCCGGTCGGCCTGGCCGCCGTCGGGTTCCCCACCGGAGTGGTCCACGGGCGTACCGGCGAGCGGACCGCCGGCGTCGGGGGAGAGCGCGCGGCGCCCCTGGAACGACAGAGCGGGTGCCCACCCTCAGGTGGACACCCGCTCTGCGATCCGGTCGGGCTGACAGGATTTGAACCTGCGACTCCTTGACCCCCAGGTATGTGCGCGGGGTTCGCAGACGTTCGCCGACGTCCGCGTCGCCGCACGTCAGCTGGTTCCGCGGCCGCCGGTGACCGGGCGGGTCCGCCGTCGTCCGGCGCGCGTTGCTGTCGCCGTTGCTGTCATCCCGGTGAACCGGCTCCCCCGGTGATCGCGTTCTGGACGGCCCGCCTGGTCGTCACGGACTCGACGAACCAGTAGGTGCTCGCGACCTCGTCCGGGCCCCCGCACAGGATGCGGTTCGCCACGTCTCGCGCTCCCGGGCGCGGAACGCCCACCTGCTCGGGCGCGGGGTGGGTCATCTGCGAGCGCCGGTAGCTGGTGGCCGTCAGCCACATGCCGGCCTGGTTGCCCAGCGGGCCGAGACGGGCGTCGTCCCTGAAGGAGCCTGAGGCGTTCGGCCAGTGCGGCTTCCCGTAGGAGACCACGATGTCGACGTCTGCCGCCTCGTTCGGTGGCAGTGCCCCGGTGAGCGCCGCGCCGGACTGGTGCTCCCCGATGTCGGGAGCGGGTCCGCTGAAGGCTGCCGACCGGTACCGGGGTCGCTGCAGGTCCCACGTCCACCTGATCCGTGCGACGCGGAAGGCGCCCGGCGCGGCTTCTTCACCATCGAGGGCCCAACCGGCCGACGGTAGTCCGTGCAGGACGAGGTCTCCCCGTTCCCTCGCCACGGCGGCAGCCCTCGGGGCGACCTTCACGTGGAAGCGGTGTCCGCCGGGGAACCTGCGGTTCGGTCCGTGGGCCTAGAGGTGCACCGCGTCGGCTGCCCCCAGGGGGTCGAGGTAGAAGTCGGTCCCCTTCGCGGTGATGCGCCAGACGTTGCCCAGAGCACCCTGACCACCGAGGCCGAAGGCGATGAGGATCTCCTGCCTCTCCACGGTCACCACGGTAGGCGCCTGACGCGTCGTGGAGTGCCTCTCCACGACCATCGAACGGTGACCACCACGACACGCGGTATCGGAGGGCCGTGGGACCTGAGGCCGACTTCGAGCAGGATCTGCGCGAGGGCCTCATCGCGGCGCTCCCCTTGAGAACCAGCGAACGCGAGGCCGTTGCTCTGCGCAGCACCGAGCAACTCGTCATCGACCACCTGACCTGGGCGTCCCGGAGGATCTCCCGCCGGGCTCGTCGGGTGCACCTGTCGGATGCCGCCCGTCGCGGCGGCGCCATCACCGATCCTGCCGTGGGTCGCGGTCTTCAGCACGTCCTGCTGCAGGCCCGAACAGGCCAGGACCTCACTCCCCACCTCAGCCGGCAGACCCGCTTCGCCTACGCCTGGCGGCGGCGCTCCGGTCAACCGTTGCGCCTCGGTCTCGACCGCCTGCTGCACGCGTGGGGCGTTCACCACCTGCACCTCGGTACCCGCATCGAGGAGGACGGGTTCATCGAGAGGACCGAACCCGTGCTGATGGCCGTCGTGCGGCCCGACGACTTCTACGCCGTCGACGTGGTGCCGCACGACGACGCCGATCCGTTGTGGACCGTGAACGTCGACCTGTTGACGACCATCGCCCGCACCTGGCCCGACGCCGGTCTCATCCACCAGGTCCACGGTGCCGTCGGTCTCGCGGGCCCTCATCACATCCCCACCGACCGACTGGTTCTGCGGCGGACCGGCATCTCGTCCTGCGTGGCGATCGACGGCGACGTCTTCCTCCCCGGCAGTCTGAGCCTCGCCGGCCACCCCCTCGCCTTCGGTGAGCAGGCCACCTCCGTGATGGTCGGTGTCCAGGACCTCCAAGCACTGATGAGCCAGGACGGGGGCCGGTGGTACCGAGACCTCGTGGCCGAGAACATCACGAGCCCTGTCCCCGAACACCCGAAGTGGACGTTGGGACTGAAGGAGGGAGCGGTCACCTTGACCGAGCACGTGTCGGGGCTGGTGGCTCGCCTCTCCTACCTCACCCTCGTGCCGTGGTCGTGACGTGCCGGGCGGCCAGCGCTCGCTCGTACTGCCCCTTGTTCCGCACACCGCCTTTCATGGTCGAGCTCCGGCGCCCCAGGATCGGCGTACCTGCGCGTCCGCCGGGACCGGCCTGGCGCAACGGCTCGTGAACACGGGATGTGACCGCCGTCCTCGGAAGTCGCACTGCTGCGGTGGTTCGACCTCCACCGAGGTCTGTTGTCACAGTGACGGCCGTTGTGTCGACAAGGCGCGAGACGGCGAGACCGGAGTTCATTCCCGAACGGCCACTGACGATGCAGTCCCGTAGACGCAACTCACCGCATCGAGGAGCAGTGATGGACGCGAGCGACCCTGTGCACGACGACCTCTTGAGAACGACCAAGGAACTCGCCGTCTACCTCCACGCGCCCCTGTCTTGGATTTACCACCACGCGCAAGACATCCCGCGGTACCGCGTCGGCCGCGGACTGCGCTTTCGTCGCTCGGAGGTGGCAGAGTGGGTGGCAGCGCAGAGGATCGTCGACAGTACGACGTCCGCGCGGGCCTCGACCTCTCTCCTGGGAACCTGAAGGGTGTCGAACTAGACGGATCTGCAGGAGAACTGGTATCCGACCACATAAGAAACCCTGGGAGGAAGCACGCCATGCGCCACCCCTGACGACATGCACTTCAATGGACGAAGACCTCGTCGTGTTCGGTCAAGCCTCGTCGGTTCACCACGTCGCGCCCACCTCGAACGAGGCTTTCCGGTGCAACGCCTGACGAACACGACAACTTGCTCGTTCACCGCATCGTGTGAGTAGACCAAGGCCGGCGGCTTGGAGGAGTGGTGCACGGTGCAGTCGTTCGTCGATCGATCGGTGGTCCAGCCGATCGTGGCGGGCTTGACCATGCCCGTCGACGAGACGCACCGAGGCAACGCTCGGTCATGCGAAGGGCGAGCGATCGCGCGACAGCTGGATCACCGGCCGCAGCCGTCGTCATGACGCCCTGCCGTGGAGGAGTCTCGACACCATGAGCCTCGAGATGTGGTGGCCCCACCTACGGCAGGACTCCCGTGACTGGCTGATCGCCCACAACGGTGAAGAACTCAGCCAGCCCGTCATCCACGACATCCAGCGGGTGGCAGGCCCCGTACCCGCGCAGGCGTGGTGGGTGGGCCACGCAGGACGCACCAGTCTGCAGTTGTCCGACGCAGCCGTCGACTGGATCGAGGAGGTAGCCAACGGGGAGACCGCCCCCACCCCCACCTGAAGTCGGGGCAGACCCCCGCGACGCAGTCCCGAGCGGTCTTCGAGCAGGTCGAAGGCGTCCTGATGACCAAGCTGCACTGCACCGCCGAAGAGGCCTTCCAGCACATGGCGCTGCGTTCCCAGCGCGCCAACCGCAAGCTGCGCGACATCGCCCAAGACGTCGTCGAGCAGCTCTGGACTCCCCGCAGCCGACCTTGACTGGCCTCTTGGTGTTACCAATCGCAGACTCGGGTCATGGTCCCGGTGCCTGACGACAACCGCTCCGACAACCGCGATGGTTCCGCCGCGGGCACGGCCGAACGTCTCGCCCGCGAAGGTCGGCGTCCTCGACAACTCCAGGAGCAAGCCCGAGCCCTGGTCGACGCGGCCCCTCAGCTGGCGGGTGAGGTGGCCGCCGTCGAAGGCGAGGTGGCCCAGACGTAGCAAGAACTCGCGGTCACTGATGAACAGCAGGGCCGAGACGGGGACGCTGCCCGTCTAGGCGCCCGGGCCGACCACGCCCAGCTCTTCGCCCGAGCCGAGACAAGGGAAGCGCACCGCTGATTTCTCTACTGCGGATGCGAGGTGACTCAGACAGCGATTCGGGTCCAGACCGACTTCACGGTCATCCCGCGTTGTGCGAGATCCTGAGCTGCCGGCGAAGTCCGGGACATGACGATCTCCGGATGCAAGCTTCCCGTGCCGCAACTGACGGCCGCACGGGACCACGCCCATCGTCGAGGAGCCTGGGGTGAGTACCGCCCCAGCCACGTACCCCCGGTTGACCTCCTCGGGCGAGGCGGGAACCGTAGCCAGCCGAACCTCTCGATGTGGGCTACAGTCCTCCTCACCGAGGGCTCCTCGCGCGCTGTCTCGCCACCCAGCGCCGTTTTCGGTCGACGTCTTCTGGACGCGCTGAAGGACAGCGGCGCCCGAACGACCGACACCCCGCATCTCGCCTCGAACCGTGTTCCTCACTGCAACGGTTCGTCGTGCAGATCAACCGCTGCTCCCTCCCGCCTGCCAGTGGGATCGCCCGCAGCCGGTGGGATCGACGTCGTCGCGCGTCGCGGACGGGACGCCATGACCGACGACGACAGATCCGATCGCCAGGCCTCTGAGGACGAAGACCTCGAAGGAGACAGGCCCGGACCCATCGCGCTGGTCCACGCGGTGGCCCGGTTGTCCCGGGCCTCGACCGGTGACTTCGCCGCCGACACGATGCTGCGCGAGCTGTGCGAGAGCGCAGGTGCCTGCCTGCAGGTGGACAGCGTCGGGGTCATGGGCCTCGGTGGTGAGAACGGCGCCTCCTCTCGCGGTCGCTTCGTGCACGCCACCACCGGAACCGAGGAACCGGAGAGGCTGCAGGAAGCCCTTCAGCAGGGACCCTGCCGTGACGCGATGGACTCAGGGTTGCCGGTGGTCATCAGCGACCTGCGCGAACAGCGGGGGCGGTGGAGCGAGTACACCGGCTCGGCACTGCGAGCGGAGATGCTGGCGGTGGTCGCGCTACCGCTGCGCAGCCGGGGGAAGTCCTGGGGCAGCCTGGACCTCTACCGCCGCCAGGCCGGCCCCTGGGATGGCGCCACCCTCGACCTCGCGGCGCTGCTGGCTGACGTCTCCGTCTCCTACCTGGTCATGGCCCACGACCGGGACGAGGCGAAGGAGTCCCGACGCGAGCTGGAACACCGCTCGATGCACGACCAGCTCACCGGCTTGCCCAACCGTGGCCTGCTCTACGACCGCATCGAACACGCCCTGCTCACCGCCCGGCGCCGCCACTCCACGGTCGCGGTCATGTTCATCGACTTCGACCGCTTCAAAGGCATCAACGACACCTTCGGTCACGGCGCCGGGGACCGGGTCCTGGTCGAGGTCACCGCCCGCATGGCCACCACCCTGCGCTCGGGTGACACCCTGGGACGTCTGGCCGGCGACGAGTTCGTCCTGCTGTGCGAGAACCTGCCTGACGACCCCGCCCAACTGCACCTGACCCTGTCCCTGATCACCTCCCGGCTGCGCGAGGCCTTGGCGCAGCCGGTGCGCGTGGACGGTCTGGACCTGCTCGTCTCCGCCAGCATCGGCGTCACCACCGCACGCGACGCCCCCGACGCGGACACCCTGCTGCACGACGCGGACACCGCGATGTACGCGGCGAAGGACGCCGGACGCAGCCGGGTCGTCATCCGCGACCACGTCTTCGGCGACGTCCACGGTTTCGGTCGACGCCTCGAACGTGACCTCCCCCACGCCGTCGAACGTGACCAACTGCGCCTGCACTACCAACCGATCTTCAACGCCGTCACCGGCCGCGTCGAGGTCGTCGAAGCGCTGCTGCGCTGGCAGCACCCCGACTACGGCCTGTTGGAAGCCGTCGACTTCATCGACCGTGCCGAGAACAGCAGCGCCCTACCCGGCATCAGTCGCTGGGTCCTGGAGGCAGCCTGCGCCCAGCTGGCCGCGTGGCGTACCGCGCTGGGGCCTGCTGCCCCCGACCGGGTGTTCTGCAACCTGCACCCCCGCGACCTCATCGACCCCACCACCTCGGGTGTGCTCGCCGCGAGCCTGGCCGCCCACGGCCTGCACCCGAGCGACGTCGGCCTGGAGGTCCTCGAGGACGCCTTCACCGACCCCCTGCTGCTCCCCGCACTCGATGTGTACTCCACCGCAGGGCACCCGCTGGCCGTCGACGACTTCGGCACCGGCTACTCCTCCCTGTCCCGACTGGTCGGGCTACCGGTGGACTACGCCAAGATCGACCGCAGCTTCGTCACCGCACTCCCCGAGGACCCGCGTTCCCGGGCGTTGGTCGACGCCGTCCTCGTGGTGGCCAAAGGACTGCGCGTGCGGGTCATCGGCGAAGGGGTCGAGACCGAAGGGCAGCGGCGCCACCTGGCCCGGGCCGGAGTGGATCTGCTGCAGGGCTACTACCTCGCCCGCCCACAACCCGCTGACGCGATCAGCGCTCTCCTGAAGGCACGGGCCGCTCCGTGAGACCTCGGCGGTCGCTGGTGGTCAGCGCCGCAGCGTCGGCGGCGCGTTCTCGGCAGTCCCGCCCCACGGTGGGAGCAACGGCTCGAACCCTCGGCGACCTCGCCCGACTCGGCGGGCAGCACGGAAAGGACGGCCATGCCTCAGAGCGACTTCCCGCCCGCACCGGAGCCGGCACCGGCACCGGCACCGGCACCGGCACCGGCACCGGAGCCACCCGACGCCACGATCGTCGACGTCGAGTCGTTGGGCAATCAGCTCAGGGCGCTGGAGCGGGAGACGGCGACTCTGAGCCAGGCTCTGGAGAGCCGCCAGCGTCTCGGCTTCACCACCGGTGTCCTGGCCCAGCGCTACGGCCTGGACCCTGACCAGGCGTGGAACCTGCTCAGCCGCATCTCCCAACACCTCAACGTCAAGGCCCGCCGGGTGGCGCAGGTCATGTTCGACGTCTACCGCGGACGGCGGGGCACCACCGATGCTGCTCTGGCCACCAGCATCGCCCGCCTGCTACCCCAGACAGCCGTGCCCGGGGGAAACCATGCCGCAGGCAGCCGCGCCAGGGAGCTCCCCACCGGCCAGAGTCCAGACCCGGATTCGACGTGAGGACCTCCGATCGAAAACTTCCGAGAGGGGATCGTGTCCATGCTGCCCCCCGGGAAGTTCCTGAGGAGCTGCATGAGCTGACGACCTGCCTAGCAGATCGACGCCTACCGTGACCCGCTGCCCAGCCCGTGAACCTGACCAGAGTTGTGCCGGCGCAGCTCGGATCCGCTTCATCATGGAACTCGCTGACCCGCCCCACCCTGCGAACAGCCCGAGGCGCCACTCGTGAGTGCCCTGCATCCCGGCGCGTGGAGCAGCTGATGCCCTACTCCAGGAGATCCACACCGTGTCAACCCCCCTCTCACACCACGAGATCAGCCGCCCCCGCAACGTCGTGGAGGTGCTGCCTTCCGACCTCCAGCGCCCGTCCGGACCGACGTCGTTTCCGGTCCCACCGACCCTCGAGTTCTTCTTCACACTTGCCAGGGAACCGCATCATCGGCGAGGCGAGCAGGGGTCAGCAACCGCTTCACGTAGCTGGACCCTCGAGCCGAAGACGTCTTCCGCAGATCGACGACTTCTGTTCGTCCTGCATCGACGAGTACCCGACGGTAAACCGCTTCGTACCCTGCCGCCATCGCCTTCACGTCGAAGCGGAGCACGGTCCGCGCCCGCACGATCGAAGGGTCGAGCCTCTGGATCTCACGCAGTCCGGCGACGAGCCCATCGAGGTCGTCGCGGACGAAGCCCGTGACTCCGTCCTCGACCACCTCGGGTACCGATCCTCTGCGCAGCGCGACGACGGGCGTGCCGGAGGCCATGGCTTCGATGAGCACCATCCCGAACGGTTCTTCCCACTCGACCGGGAAGAGCAGACAGCTCGCCCGGGCCAGGAGGTCCCGTTTCTCAGCTCCTCCGACTTCCCCGACCCACACGACCCGGGAAGACAGCCGAGGCCCGATCTGGCGGTCGAAGTACTCCTTCTCCGCGGGGTGCGCCGCCCCGGCGAGCACCAGCCGGACGCCCGCACGCTCTGCCGCATCGATGGCGAGGTGAACGCCCTTCTCGGGCGAGAACCGGCCGAGGAACAAGGCGAAGTCCTCCTTCAGGTTCCGCCACGGGTAGGCGCCGGTGTCGACGGCGTTGTGCACCAGTCCCACCCAGGGCAAGGTCGGCGCCTGGTGCTGCTGCGCCGCGGAGATGGCCACCAGGTGCGTCTGGTTCCCGATCGCCCCGTAGTAGTCGCCGATCTCCCCCGTCACCGGGCCGTGCGCCGTCACCACGGTGGGTGCGCTCCGCTGGGCCGCCTGCAGCGGACCCGCTGTGCTGTGGTCGTGGACGATGTCGGCCCCCAGACCCGCCAGCAGGTGTCCCGCCCGAGCAGCGTGCAGAACCTCAGGGTTCGCCTGGCCGACCCGTGGGCCCTGCGGGTGCAGGGTGGTCGCCAGGAAGTCCCCCTTCGTGCCGTGGCGCCCCGCACCGATGAGGGTGACTCGGTGGCCGCGGTCCACGAGCGCATCGACGACACCCGCCACCACGGCCTCGATGCCCCCGTAACCAGCAGGTGGGACCTCGAACCACGGGGTGGCGATCTGCACCACGTGCAGTCCGTCCCGTTGCGCTACCGGTCCCGGGGTGGACCTCGACGTTCGAGTGCTCATGCGGTGTCACCGATCTCGTTGATGGCGGACAGGATGGTGTCGCCGCTCGTCAGCGTCGCGCGGCCGTCGTCGATGAGGAGGTCCGTGTCCTGACCGCCCAGTTTCAGGTGTTCGATCGAGAGTCGTCCCAGGGTCCGTGGCCAGGCGGGCCTCCAGTCGAGGGGACCGCCGGCACGCGGTTCAAGCTGGGTGCGCAGCAGCGAACTGATGAGCTGCACCGGTGTCGCCGCCGCCCAGGCCTGTGGGGAGCAGGAGGTGGGGTAGGGCAGTGGCACGGGGTACTCCCCGCGGTCGAAACCGCAGAACAACTCGGGAAGCCTGCCGCCGAACGCTTCGGCCGCGTCGAACAGCGCACACGCCACGCGCTGAGCCTCCTCGACGAACCCGTAGCGCATCAGGCCGGCCACCAGCAGGGCGTTGTCGTGGGGCCACACCGAGCCGTTGTGGTAACTGATGGGGTTGTAGGCACCCATCGAGGTGGCGAGCGTCCGAACTCCCCACCCGGTGAACATCTCGGGCGACATCAGGTGTCCGACCAGCTCCGCTGCCCGGTCCTGCTGCACGATGCCCGACCAGAGGCAGTGCCCCACGTTGGAGGTCAGGGCGTCGACGACGGACTTCTCGCCGTCCAGAGCGACGGCGTACCAACCGCGCTGCGGCATCCAGAAGGCCTCGTCGAAGGCGGTCTTGAGCTTCTCCGCCCGTTCGTCCCAGAGGGTCGCTCCCACCGGCTCACCGGCGGCCCGGGCCAGTCGTCCGCGCGCCAGGTAGGCGGCGTAGACGTAACCCTGCACCTCGCACAACGCGATCGGTCCTTCGGCCATGCGCCCGTCCGCGTGGTTGATGCCATCGAAGGAGTCCTTCCAGCCCTGGTTGAGCAACCCCGTGGCGGTCGCGCGCTGGTACTCCACGAACCCGTCACCGTCTCGATCCCCCGACGCCAGGATCCACTCCAGCGCCCGGTCTGCGTGGGGGAGCAGCTCCGCCACGGCTTCCGGGAACTCCCCCTGTCGTGAGAGTTCGCCCAGCACGGTCACGAACAGGGGCGTGGCGTCCGCCGTGCCGTAGTACGTGGAAGCCCCACCACGAGCCAGGGGGAAGTCCACTCCCATCCTCGTCTCGTGCAGGATCCTGCCCGGTTCCTCCTCGGTGTCGGGGTTGGAAATCGTGCCCTGCGCCCTGGCGAGGGCACGCAGGGTCCCCAACGCCAGGCCGGCGTCGAGCGGGAGCACCATGTACGAGGTCAGGAGGGAGTCGCGACCGAACAACGCCATGAACCAGGGCGCCCCGGCCGCGATGACCTCCGCGCCGGGATCCACCGGGTCGCTGATCCGCAGACCCCCGAGGTCGTCCAGGCTCCGGTGGAGCGTGCGCTGGACCATCGGGTCCGCACTGGTCATCACCGGGGCCCGGGCACGCCACTCCTGCAAGCGCAGGAGCGGAACGGCCTGCTCGAGCGGTCGGTCCACCGGGAACGGCGGGGTGACGTCGTGGCCGTCGACACTGGGTCGCACCAGGACGTGCGCCTCCCACCGGGCACCGCCCGCGAGCTCCACCTCGAAACGCAGGCCGTCCACCGTGGCCTCGCCACCCTCCGCGCGGATCTGCACGCCGCGGCGGTGGTCCGCCAGACCCAGGGAGAGCGCCCCACCCTGCGCGTGCACGGTCAACCGGCGCTCCGGGGGCCGGCGGCGGTCCTTGACGTCGAAGATGTCGGCGAAGTCGGCGGCGATGAAGAGGTCCACGGTGACGCAGATCGCCGCGCGGGACAGGTTGCGGACCTGCACGTCCTCCCGCATCCCGTCACTGACGTAGCGGCGGCGTCGGACCAGCAGCTGACTGGCGCCCCCCGCCCCGACGACGCGGGCGAGGATCTCGGCCCGGAACGGTTCGGCCTGGTGGACGGCCAGCACCTCCGGACGGTGACCGTCCACGCGCAACTCCCACCGCGAGAGCAGTCGGGTGTCCCGGTAGAAGAGCCCGTGAGCGCGTCGAGCGTCGATGTCACCCAGGCTATCGCTCACGGCGAACGTCGCTCCCTCCACGAGCGTGAGGGATCCCGGTTCGATCGCCGGCGGTTCCTGGTCGATCGAGGTCGGGCCGAGTTCCTGCGGGACGGACGGTGGGGTGGTGATGACGGTCTCCCTGGAGTCGGTGTCACGGCGCATCGTCGAGGTGGTGTCGGGGCGGTGCACTGGGTCAGGACCCCTCCACCCCTGGGCGAGGGCCCTCCGGCTGGACGATGACAGTGGGGATCGTGCTGCGCCGCAGCGTGTTCCTGCTGGTGAAACCCGGCAGCAGGGAGGCGAGGGCACCTCGCCCCCTGATGCCCAGCACAAGAAGTTCTCCCCCCTGCGCCTCCCGCACGAGGCCTTCGGGCACGGAGGCCGCTCCGACCACCCGCCGGTCCGCCGCGAGGCCGGGATGCTCGCCTGCGATCCGTCGAACGGACGACGACGACAGCTCCGGCTCCGCTCCGCACGGATGACGCCGCCGGGAACGGGCTCCGCTCGTCCCGGGTCCACCGCCCGGGGCTCCGGGTGGCACCACCTGGACGACCAACGACCCGCCCCGACGGGACGCCGCCGCACCGGCGGCGGGGTTCAGAACCGCGTCCCCGGCGACCGTCCCGTCCCACCCCACCACCACCCCGGAGGCGCCGGACGGTTCCGGCCCCGGGGCGACGACGACGGGGCACGCCGACCGGGCGGCCACCTGCAGACTGGTGGAGTCGAAGAACGGGCCGATCTCCCGTCCCCGCAACTCGTCCCGACGTGCACCGACCACGACGAGCAGGGCCACCTCGGACGCCTCGCCAGGACGTCCACGACACGACCTCGAACCAGCCACGACCTCACCTGGACGCTGGGGTCGGTTCGGTGCAAGCGTCGTCGACTGCGGGTCAACCATTCTCGTGCGCTGCGTTCGGCCTCCTGCAGGACGTCGTGGGAGAACAGTCCGGCGTCCGGTGGGTCGCAACGCACGGAAGAGGTCGATCTCCACCCGCCGCCGGGTCGCTTCGGCACCCGCCCACGTCACCGCCTCCTGACTCGAGGCTCCACCGTCGATAGCCACCACGATCCGAGGGCGGTGATCGTCCCTCGACACCGGATCGGGTCCGGTCTCGACGAGCTCGTCCTGAGCTCGAGTCGTCATCACGGCTGCACGCGGACGACCGCGACCGGGCACTGTGCGCGCTGGAGAACTCCGTGACTGACGGAGCCGAGCAGGAGGTCCACGAATCCGCCGTGACCGCGGCTCCCCACGACGAGGAGGTCTGCGTCGAGCCCACGCCGAACGAGGACGGTCACCGGCTCCCCCTCGCTCGCGTACCGACGGACGTGGACGTCGGGGAACTTCTCCGACCAGGGCGTGACGGTCCTGTCCAGGAACCGTTCGCTCTCGGCGACGAGCCGACGTTCGACGAGGTCGTGGTCCTTCCGCACCGAGGCGAGCCTGTCGTGGTGGAACTGCCACGTGGCGATCACCTCGAGGAACGCACCCCGTCGATCCGCCTGCTCGAACGCGAACGCGAGGACCGTCTCGGTCGTCGGTCCCGGACCGTCGATGCCGACCACGACGTGCGGGGTCCGCTCTGCGGCCGCGGGGCCTCGGCTCCGCTCCGGAGAAAAGTTCTCCCGGAGCACCACGACGGGGCACCGCGCGTGGGTGGCGACCTGCGTGGAGACCGACCCCAGGAGCATCCCGGCGAGTGCACCGCGACCGTGCGACCCGAGCACCACCAGTGCGGCCCCCGCCGAGCAGCGCACCAGGACGCCGGCCGCAGACCCCGTGACGGCGGAACCCGTCACGTGGACGTTCGGCACCGCACGACGGACGCCCGCGACCGCTGCCGCGACGGCGTCTTCGGCCGCCCCCTGCACGACGTCCTCGTCAAGGTCATCGGAGATGCCGTCGAACGTGTCGTGCAGTGCGTCGATGCGGTGCACGTTGAGGAGGTGGAGGGGGCGCCCGGACCGGTCCGCCTCCTCGCAGGCCCAGGCGAGGGCACGGCCCGACGTCGGTGTCCCGTCGATGCCCACGACTACCGCGCGGGGTGTGGCGTTCACGTCAACTCCGGTCACCGTCGATGAGTGTGCTCGGACGCCATGCTGTCCGCCGCGACGTACGCACGTCAGAGCAGAACGTCCTACCGTGCGGCGCGCCGCCACCCCGGAGTCGGGATCGAACCGCGATCAGGAGCCGTCCGTCGAGGGTGGCGGTGGAGAACCGCGGGGCAGGTCGTCGAAGAGGCGGCGGGCCGCCTCGACGAGCGGTATCCCCTCGTCGGCAGCACGCCGCTGCAGTTCCTCCATCGCCTCCAGGGGTTCGAGGCCCCCGTCCAGCAGGGCACCCACCGCCTGGTCGACGAGCTGCACGTCGGAGAAGCTCCGCAGCCCGCCCGAGCGACCCGACCGCGGATCGAGGTCTCCGTCGAGGACGACGGCGGCCGCAGGACCGAGCACCTCGCGCAGCTCTTCTACGAAGAGGGCGAAGGCCCCGGCGACGCGAGCACGGAAGATCAACTGGTCGCCGGTCGTGTTCTCGAGGGGGATGGCCACGGACGCCGCACTCTCCCGTCCGGCGGTCGTGTCGACGACCGGTTCCGCCACGTCCACCACGAGGGGACCACCGGGACGCTGCAGGACGAAGGACAACCGGTCGCACGAGGGAACGAGGGCGACGACGGCATGGAGTAGTTCCTCGAGAGCGGCCGGCAGTTCCGCCGCGGAGGAGGCATTCCCGGCGTCGAGCGCTGTGAGGTGGCGCACGAGAGCTGTTGTGGTTCTCAGAAGGCTCTCCCCACGTGCACCTGCAGCGGTCCTCGTCCGCTCCTGCGTCAGGGACGGTCGAGTTGTCGGACGGGACGGACGCGGCTACCGGTCACCTGCGGCCGCGGGGCGCCTCACGGGGCTTCCTGGGTGCTCCTCACCGACCGGGCCCTCGCGCTGCGGACGGCCCCGTCGATCAGGTTCTGGGCGACGAGTGACACCTTCAGGCCCTGCTTGCGGCTGATTTCCATCAACCGGTCGCGTGCTTCGGCGGCGGAGCAACCCGTCCGGGAACGCATCACCCCCATCGCCTGGTCGATGACCGCGCGGGTGCTCAACGCTTGCTGCAACTGCTCCGCGAGCCGCTGCGACGTGGCCAGGATCTGGGCGTTGTGGACGGAGACGGCCGCTGGGCCGGAATACGCCTCCCCGACCCGTACTGCCTCGGGGCCGAAGGCGTTCTTCTCGTGCGCGTAGACGTTCATCGCGCCCAGCACCTGGTCCCCCAGCAGCAACGGCAAGGACAGGGCGCTGTGGACACCCAGGCGACCTACCCGCGGCCCGAACCGGGGCCACCTCTCCTCACCACCCAGGGAACCCGCCACCTGGGTCCGGCCGGTGGCGACGGCCATCAGGCAGGGCCCCTCGCCGATGCCGTACTGCACGTCGTCGACCTGCTGGACGAAGTCCGCGGTCGCCACCACCGTCTGGGGCCGGTCCGCCTCCAGCATCGTCAACCCGGCCCCGTCCGCCCCCGGGATGGCGTGGACCGCGAACTCCGCGATGCGGGTCAGCGTGTCCCGGAGCGGTTGATGTCCGGTCAGCAACCTGGACAGGCTGATCAGACTGTCGTTGAGATCGTCCTCGGCCATCCGCGCCTCGATCCTCCAGAAGTGACGAGCGACCGCGCTGCGATCCTGCGGCGGACCCTACACTTGACGCCGACGGCGGTCGGCGCTGAGCGGAACCGCGTCAGGCCGTCACGGGCCCTACCGGACCATCCGGCGCGGCCGCCCGCTCGGCCGGCGTCCTCCGCCGCAGCCGCTGCCCACTCACGTGTTCCAACGAGAGACCGAACAGCTGCTCGCGGACCTCACCACTGTGCAGGCCGAGGTGCCCCCGCACTCCCACCGGGCCGGGCTCCTCGATGAGGTAGGCGGTTCCGAGGACGGTGACGCTCCAGCCGTTCTCACCCGACGGGTCGATCTGCTCGACGTGGAAGGCGATGACGTGGTCGCGAACGGCCCCCGCCACCTCCCCTCCGGCGTCTGCGACGAAGTTCAGGACACCGTCGGAGACCTCGTAGTCCAGGACCGTGACCGCCGGCATCGCCCGGGACGTGTGCAGAGCACGTCCCACCCCCGCCGAACCCAACAGTCGTCGGCCCTCGACCGCTCCGATCTCCCCCACCACGCGCATCCGGCAAGGCTGCCCTGCCCCGGTGTGGCAGCGGTAGGGAAGAACGTCCCCGCGCGCCGAGGCCGCCTGGTGGTTCTGGCAGTTCCGGAGTCAAGTGCGACCGAGGGGTCGGTCGGAGGCTCGCGGGTCCCGGGTTCACGGGGGTCCGGCCGGACCCGGGCGGATGCGCGGCAGCGGCACGAACCAACGGACCTCGGTACCTCCCCGGGTGCCGCCGCGGACGGATGCCCAGCCCCCCAGGACGCGAGCCCGTTCCCGCACGTTCGCGATCCCGGACGACGCGCCCAGGGAGGAGTCGGGCACACCGGCCCCGTCATCGGTGATCGTGACGGCCAGGCTGACACCGTCGACGATGGAGATGTCCACCGACGCCTGGCGCGCCCGTGCGTGTCGGGCGACGTTGGACAGCGACTCCCGCACGACGGCCGTCGTCTCGCGACGGAGCACGTCCGACAGGGTGCCCAGCCGGCCCTGGACGACCAAGCTCGGGCTGAAACCCAGCGCGGCGCCCGCATCGCCGAGGAGAGAATCGAGATCGGCGCGACCGTCCGGGTCGGTCTGCCGCTCCTGCAACGAGAAGGTGACGCGCCGAAGGTCCCTGATCGTGGCGTCGAGGCTGTCGACCGCCCGGTCCACCGCGTCCCCGGCGCCCGGGGCCACCGTCGCTGCCTGCAGCGACATCCCCACGGCGAACAGCCGCTGGATCACGTGGTCGTGGAGGTCCCTGGCGATCCGCAGCCTGTCCTGCGCCACCGCGTGCTCGACCCGGGTGCGGAACCGGCCGGCCAGCCGGTGCGCCGTGCCCACGTGATCGAGGAACATCACGGTGCTGCGACGGTCGAGGCGTCCCCGCCATCCGGGGTCGCGCAGCCACCCCACCGCCAGCACCACCCCCGGTCGCTGGTCCACCTCGGGGAGCACCACCGCGGCCCGCGCCACCTCCCAGCCCAGGACCTGCGGCGCCACGACGTTCGGGCCCACCAGCCCCTCCAGCGCTTCGCCCGCGGGGACGATCGTCGCCTCCCGCGTCCCGCGGGGGAGGTCGGGACCCGCCACGGAGCTGATTTCCACCAACCCCGTCCCGTCGTCGGCGAAGAGGACGAGGACATCGGCCCGCTCGAGGACACCCAGGGTTTCGAGCACGTCGTCCAGACCCGCCCGCACGTCCGTCCGGTCTCCGAGCAGCACGTCGGCGGCGTCAGCTGCGGCTACCGACCACCCGGTCCGGCGGGTGACGGAAGTCGCAGCGCCCGAGCCGATCCCGAGTTCCGGTGGACCGATCGGGACCAGCACGGGGTTCTCCGCCACCGCCACGTCAGCGGTCGTGACCGAGGTCGGCCTGGTGCTCATCACGTCGTCCTCCTCCGGGCGAGACCATCAGTGCCGCCTGGGTGCGACTGCGCAGGTGCAGCTTGTCGAACACGCTGGAGACGTAGTTCTTGACGGTCTTCTCCGCGAGGTTCATGGCGCCGGCGATGTCGCGGTTGCTGAGCCCGTCGGCGATGTGTCCCAGCACGCGACGTTCCTGGGTGGTGAGCGCGCCGAACCGTTCGTCCCCACCGAGCGGATCGTCCAACCGCAGCTTGACCCGCTCGACCTGGGCGCGATCGATGGTGGAGCCGCCCGAGGCCGCGAAGAGGACCGCCGCCGTGAGGTCCAGCGTGCGGGCCTCCTTGCGCAGGTACCCGACGGCACCGGCGAGGACGGCGGCGAGGAAGGCGTCGTCGTCGTCGAAGGAGGTGAGCATCAGGATCCGCGTCCGAGGTGAGATGGCCCGGGCCTGACGCGCCGCCTCGACCCCCGAGCCGTCGGGCAGCCGACCGTCGACGACGGCCACGTCCGGTTGCAGTCTCGTCAGCGCTTCCAACGCCTCGGCGACCGACCCCGCCTCCCCCACGACTCGCGCCCGACCCGAGGCCTCGAGGATCGCCCGCAGACCGGCCCGGACCACAGCGTGGTCGTCGACCAGCAGGACCCCGGGGACGGCGGTCACTGGGTGCCGCCACCGGAAGCACCCACCGGGGGCCGGACCGCCTTGCCGTCTCCCTCGTCGTCCGCCTCGAGCGGAGTCGCCCCGGCCACGCGGACGCGGTCGGGAACGACGATGACGGGGGTCAGGGTGTGCTGGAGGACGTTGCTGCTGGTGGATCCGAGGAGCATCGAGGCGAAGGCACCGTGACCACGGCTCCCCACGACGAGGAGGCGGGCGGTGAGGGCCGCCGTCACGAGGCCGTCGGAGGCGAACCCGTCGACCAGCAGGTCGGCACGCACCACCAGTCCCGGGTGGAGACCCGCCACGGCCCGGGCCACCTGATCGAGACGGTGGCGCTGATCGGCTTCCTGCCGCGTCGAGCGGGCGACGTATCGGGTGGGCTCGAACCCGACGGGGACGACGCCTTCGAGGAACCACGCGTGGACGACGAGGAGTTCCTCCCCGACCGCGCTCGCCTGCTCGGCCGCCACGGTCACGGCCTCGTCGGCCGCTGGAGACCCGTCGTAGCCGACGACGACACCTCGGGCGCCCGGCACGGGTTCGGCGTGGATGACCGCCGTGGGACAGCGGGAGTGGGCAGCGACGTGCATGCTGGTGGAGCCCAGGAGCGCGCCGGCCAACGTCCGTCGGCGCCGGGCCCCGGTGACGACCATCCGCGCGGTCTCGGACGCTCTGGTCAGGGCGAGACGCGGGTGGGTGTGCACGAGCCGGGTGTCGACCTCGAGGTCCGGGAACGTGGCCGAAACCGAGGCCCGGGCCTCCTCGAGCTCGGTGAGCGCGAGGGCGTCGAGCTCGCCCATCAGGTCGTCGGGGTACCAGGCGCCCATTCCTGCTGCGGTGGTGCTCGGGTACTGCAGGGCGCGGAGGATCTCCAGGGAACTCCCTGACCTCTGCGCCTGCGCACCGGCCCACTGGACGGCGGCGGCCGACGTCGCCTGCTCGGCGAGTCCTACGACGATGCGGTTCATGTCGTTCCCTTCTGAAGCGTCCCGCGCTCCGTCGAACCAAGACGCGGGAGGAGTTCGGGGTCGGCCACCGGTGGCGGTCCGAGGAGTCGAGCCGCCTCAGGCGACGGGTGCGGGTACGGATCCGTTCGGTACCGAGACGTCCACGGAGACCGGACGGGGAGTCGCCGTCGTCGCCGGCGTCGCCGACTCACCCGTCACGGGTGTCGCCGCGGGCGGCGCGTGGAGTTCGGACGCGTCATGCTCACGGGCCAGGAACGCCCCCAGTTCGGCGATCGTGCTCATCAGCGGCGCCGGGAAGACCACCGTCGTGTTCTTGTCGACCCCGAGTTCGACCAGGCTCTGCAGGTTGCGCAGCTGCAGGGCCAGCGGGTGGCGCACCATGATGTCGGAGGCCTCTCCCAGCGCCTGCGCCGCCAGGGATTCCCCCTCCGCGGCGATGATCTTCGCGCGCTTCTCGCGTTCCGCCTCGGCCTGGCGGGCCATCGCGCGTTTCACGCTGTCGGGGAGCTGGATGTCCTTCAGTTCCACCAGGGTGACGGCGACGCCCCACTCGACGGTCTGGACGTCGAGGATCTCGCGGATGTCGACGTTGATGCGGTCGGTCTCGGAGAGGGTCTCGTCCAGCGTGTGCTGGCCCACCACCTTGCGCAGCGTGGTCTGGGCGATCTGGTTGATCGCCGCGCGCACGTCCTCGATGGCCACGACGGACTTCTCGGCGTCCACGATCCGGTAGTAGGTGACGGCCGACACGTCGACGCTGACGTTGTCGCGGGTGATGATCCCCTGCGACTGGATCGGCATGGTCACGATCCGCAGGCTCACCCGTCGCAGGACGTCGACGACCGGCACGATCACGTGCAGGCCGGCGGAGCGGACCCCGACGACCCGGCCCAGGCGGAAGGGGACGCCTCGTTCGAACTGCTGGACGATCCGCAGCGAGAGGGCGGCGAGGAGGAGGAGCAGAACAGCGAGACCGACGAAGAGGGGGATCACGAGCGGTTCCTCACGTGGAGGTACCCGGGGTGTCCGGCGCGAGCGAACTGCTCACGGAAGGCGGCGAGTGGCAGCGTTTCCGTTCCGGACCAGCTGTTTCCCAGCCCGATGACCGTACGCTCCCGCCTGCCCGAGGACAAGCGGGGTCACGACCCCGTCGTCGCGACGGGACGTTCGCCCCGGGCCACGGGCCTCGTGACGTCCTACGGTGGTGATATTTCGTGACGCCACGGGGACCCAGCTGGGTCGGCGAGTCGCCGTCCCACCCACGCCGATCAGATCCTGATCGCAGACCTCGGAGGTCCGTTCGTGGTCACGCCACCCGGTCTGAGTCGATCAGCACCTTCCACGCGGGAGGCCGCGGCGTCCGCGTCGCGGACGCCGCGCGACGTGGTGTCCGAGCGCTGGCTCACCCTGGACCACCTGACCCTGGCCCTGCTGCGGCTGCGGGAGGACCACCTGCTCGCGCGGCCGCTGCACCCCACGGATCTGCTCCCGCCACCACGGGAACGGTGGGGCCGTTCCTCCCTGCAGAACCTGGTCCGTGCCCACGTCGAGCACCTCGTCCTGGCGGCGGGGTGCGCCCCGCTCGTCGTGGCCGACCACGCCGGCGACGTCATGGGGGACGTCGCAGCGGAGTTCCCACCGGTGTGGCCACCGGTGGACCCCGCCGGCGCGTCTGCGAAGCTCCGCGCGTGGGCGAGGCACCTCGATGAGCGTTCTCGACGGTCCGTGGCACTGCGGCGACGTGGATCGACCGTGCCCGAACCGGGGGATCTCGGGTACGCGGTCCTGCGGTGCTACGACGCGGTGGACCGGACGCCCGCACGGCTCGTGGTCCACGTCGTCAGTGACGTCCCGCCCTCGGCCTGCCCGTCAGCGGCGGGGTGGGTCGGAGGTCTCCCGCTCGACGCCCGGCGGAACGGGGTAGTGGTGACCGTGCTCGACCTGCCCCGGCACAGCGACGAAGCCCGCAGCGACGAGGCCGTCTGCTCGATGGTCAGGGCCCACGGCCGGGAGCCGCTGGTCCTGGACCTGGGCACGACGGAATCCCCCCACATGGAGATCACTGCGGCGTTGGAACGTGTTCTCGCCCAGACCTCCGCCCTCCGGGACGGATCGGCGACGGCGTCCCGTGCTCAGGGACGCACCACCCCGGGGGTCCGGGGGCCCGTCATCGTGCTGCGAACGCCTGCGGGCTGGGGTTCTTCGCACGTCGGCCGCGACCACGACGACCGGTGTGACCTCACCGGTCCCCCCACCCTCGACCCGGTCGACCTGCCGCGGGTGGAGGCCTGGTCGCGGTCCCACCGTCCCCGTGCGTCGTTCCTCCGCGAGGACGTTCCCGTGGAACCGGCGAGATGACGACGTCCCGGGACCGGTCCCGTCCCACGCGACTCCACCTGCCCCAGCGCCACCGCTCACCCGCGAACCAGGTGCGCCACGACGACCAACCGCTGTCGGCACGGGTCGCGGACAAGGTGACCGCCGTGTTCGGGTCGTGGTTCTTCATCGTGGCCCAGACCCTCCTGATCGTCCTCTGGCTGGGGTACAACGGCTGGGCTGCAGGACGCTGGGTGGTCGACCACGAGTTCGACCCCTACCCGTTCATCCTCCTGAACCTGTTGTTCTCGACCCAGGCCGCCTACGCGGCGCCGTTGATCCTGCTGAGTCAGAACCGGACCGCTGAACGTGACCGGGTCAAGGCGGAACACGACTTCGAGGTCAACGTCCTCTCCCTGCGCGCGCTGGCTGAACTGCTGGGGGACGTCCACGACGTCGCTCAGCAGCACTACCTCCTGGACCGGATCGCCGACCTGCTCGGTGATCCGGTCAGGGCCGAGGCATCCGTCCCGGGAGCCGAGGACGTGTCCGCGACCGCCTGATCCCGGACAGGGTGGTCGGGAGTTGCGTTCACAGACCTGCCGGTCCTCCAGGACGCCTGTCGCGAACCAGACGGAGACCCACAACCTCTTTCGGCCCCGTCCCGGCCGGCCGTGTCCCGTCGTCCCGACACGGTGTCGTGGTGGGGTGCACCGGCCCCCTCCGACCGGCCTCCGACGAGGAGGCTCAGGGCAGAACCGGCCGGGCGCGGGACCCGCCCCTGTCCACCTGGAGCGCCGTCGACGGCCGCGGCGCGACGGACGAGGACGAGCAGCCGGTCAACTCGTCGCGAACGCTGCCGGTCGAGGTCGTCGCGTCGGGCAGCGACCAGGGTCGCTCCAGCGAGGAGCAGCGTCAGCGCGAGGAAGGAGAGTGGCACGAAGAACGAGAGCAGAACAGACATGAGCGGTCCAGACGGGAGGAGACCCACCGAGGTCTCCGGCCGTGAGCGGCGTGCTCCCGGGGGGGCGGCGTGAGCGGCGATCCCGTTCCGAACTGGCTGTGACCCAGCGTGTTGCCGCTACGCCCGGGAACCCCGCGCGTCAACCTCGAGGATCGACACCCGCCCTCACGCGGACAGGGGTCGCACGTGCGGCTGGACCAGGTCGAGCGGCCCGTCCTGAGTGGCAGCCCGGTCCAGCACGGTCCGGTCGATGACTCCCTGGACACCCCGCACGCGGAAGACCGTGCGCTCTGCGACAGCACGTTCGAACGCCGCACGAACCGTTCAGTGCAGCGTCACCACCCTGTGGTCGACGACGAGGTCGATCGTGTCCGGGAGGTCCTCGTCCTGTTCCAGCGCGGATTCCGCGTCACGGGCGATGTCGGTGTCGGTGACCTGGGACCACGCCGTCCTGATCTGGACCTCCTGGGCGAGGGCTCGCACCCCCTCGACCCGGAGCACGGCCTCCGTGGCCGCCACCTTCTCCGCGTGGCTCCCGACCTCCCCCAAGATCGGCGCCACCCCGTCGACGACGGTCACGCCGAGGACGGTGGAGTCGACATCGGGAGCCCGGACGAACTCCCGGACCACGGACGCTTTGAGTTTCCCGTCGGTGGTGTCCCCGTGCCTCGTCATACCGACATGGTCTGCGCGGCGACTCCACCCCGTCAGAGGAGGAAGTCCCCTGATCCGGAAGAACCGGCAGGACGCTTCGACCACCACCCCGAGTCGGTGACCGCGAACCGCCGGCCGGAGACGGAGCCGCTCAGCCGGACGACGTTCGTCTTCGACCCGCCCTACCACGGAGCGACGGCCACGGGGCGGAGAGCCGACAACCCGGCCAGGTCCGTGATCGTCTCGGCTCGTCCCCGCAGCACGACGCTCCACGCCGTCCGGGGCCACGACCGCGACCCCGTGACGCCGTCGACCTCGTAGGCGATGTCGCGTCCGGACGTGGAGGCTCGGAGTTCCGCCCCGTCAGCCGTCCGGAGCACCAGACTGTCGTGGACGTCCGCGTGGTCGACCGCGTGGTTGACCGGGAAGATGTCGACCCTCCCGTCGTCGTCCACCACCGCGGGACGCCCGAAGGACGCGACCCTCAAGTACCTCCAGCACTCGCTCTCGTCGAGGTGGTCCACACCAGAACCCAGTACACGCCTGGCCGTGCTCGAGTTCTCCTCCATGGTGGAAGTGTTGCTGCCTCCGCGGGTGCTCACCAGGGGCGGAGGCCCCGGTCGTCCCCGCTCGGGTGTGCCGCAACGTGCCGAGCCGGAGCGAGGACCAGGCGAGCAGGGCCACCGGGATCGGGATCCAGAACTCGAGCAACCGCCAGCCGACGACGCCCAGCAGGGCGGTGTCCAGCGGAACGCCCAGGGCGCCGAACGCCGGGACCATGACGCTCTCCACGATGCCGAGTCCACCAGGGGTCACCGGCACCAACGCCAGGACCCCTCCCAAGCCGTAGACGGTCAGCAGGCCGGGGAGCCCCAGCCGGAACCCGAAGGCGCAGAGGACCACCCAGAGGGCGGCGGCGTCGAACAACCAGTTCAGCACGGCCCAGGAGATCGCGGTCACCGCACGCCGGGGGTCGGAGGAGAACTCAGCGAGGCGGGCGGCGATCGTGCGGAGGAAGGACTCGGCGACCCGCGCGTCGACGAGTCCCACGCGATCGACGACCGCCCTGACGATGGCCACAGCGCGGTCGATGTGGCCGGCGACGAGCCAGACGGCCGCGGAACTCGTCATCACCAGGACGACGACGCCCCCGACGGCGGAGCCGTACAACGCGTTCCCCCCGACGGCGGCGAGGGAGAGGACGAGTCCCACGGCGAAGACTGCCCCGAGCACCACGTTCGACCCCGTGGCCTGAATGGCCGCGGCGGTGAGTGCCTCCTGCTGGGGAACTCCCGCGCGGACCAGCAACCGGTAGCGGACGGCCGCGGCCACCACAGCTCCCCCGGGGGTGACGTGGCTGGCCCCGAGGTTGGTCAGATCGATCCGCAGCAGCGTCGCGTAGCGCGGGCCGCGCCGGCCGAGGACGGTTGCCGTCACGAGGGTGTTCGCCAGCAGGGACGCCATCTCCAGAGCGACCGCCGACCCCACGAGGACCAACGACACGCTCTCCAGGGAGCGCAGGGCGTCCACGGCCGCGGAGTACTGGGGCACCACCACCCGCCACAGCAGGACGGCGGCCACGACGGCGGGAACGGTGACGCGCAACCAGGCTGGTGGGTGCCCAGCCGGCGCCCGGACCAGGCCGGGGGTGGGTGGAGAGCACCGGTTCCCCCGGGCACCTCCCCCGTCGGGGTCACGGACCGATCGGGGCGGGGACGAACGGTGTGACGGCGCGGGCCGCCGCGCGCTGCGGTGGGTGCGGACCGCGCACGCCGACCTCGGAGGGGACGACCGCGACCGTCCGCCGCATCATCCAGGACAGCGCGGAGAACGCGACGCCGGGGAAGTCGAGCCGCCCCTCCCCGACGACGAGGAGTTCGGCGTGCCGGGACGCCCTCGTCGCCTCGGACGGGGTCACGACCAGCAGGGTGGTCTCCCGGACCCTGGCGAACTCCCGGGCTGCGGCGACGACGTGGTCGCTGTCGACGTCGGGATCGAGCACCGCGACCACGCCGGCGGCACCCCCGCGGAGGCGCTCAGGGACGACGACGACGGTGCACCCGGCGGAGGGGGCCCGGAAGGGCCGGCCATCGCTCCACCGGCCGGACACCAGGAGACCGTCGGATCCCGGCACGCCGAACTCGCCGCGGGCCGGGGAACGCCAGGTGAGGTCCCAGGTGAGCCGGACCGAGGGGTTCTTCTCCCCCACCGCGGCCTGCAGCTCCGTCATGTCGACGCGGCCCTGCCCGAGCCCGGCGACCGTTGGTTCCCCGGGGGGCTCGAGGAGCAGGACGTGCAGCCGGTCGGTCGTGGCCTCCGCGTAGCGCGCCGCCCAGAGGACCGCGGTCAGGTCGCGGGCCGTGTCGCGGACCACCACGACCACGGGCGACATGACCCGGACCACGGGGTTCGGAGTCGTACCGTCGCCGTCCACCGTCGCCTCAGGAGGTGACGTCGGCGACGACGGTGTGGGCTCGCGGGACCGGCCACGCCGCCCCCTCGAACTCCACGACCAGCCGGGCGGGAACTCGACCGGACAGCACGTCGGCCATGGCCGCGTCGAGGTCCTCCAAGCGGCGGCTCTGCGCCATCACCCTCGTCCTCCCGGCCGCGTGCAGGGCGAAGACCTCGCTGAGGTCCTGCCGCGTGCCGACGATGGACCCCACCACGGTGATGCCCTTGAGGACGGTCTCGAAGATCGGGATGGCCATCGTCTCCTTCCCCGGAAGCGCGACGCACACCAGCCGACCCCCGGGGCGGAGGGAGGCGAAGGCCTGCTCGAAGACCCGGGGTGAGGCGGCGAGGACGACGGCCACGTCGAGCCCCCCGAGCGCGGTGATCGCCGCGACCGGGTCCACGACCGCCGCGTTGACGACGTGCCGGGCGCCGAGTTCCTGCGCGAGGTCGAGCTTGACCTCCTCGACGTCGACGGCGAAGACGGTGCCCCCCAGGATCTGGGCGTACTGGACGGCGAGGTGGCCGAGGCCACCGATCCCGAAGACCCCGACGTTCTCGGTGGGGACGACGCCGGCCACCTTCAGCGCCTTGTAGGCCGTCAGGCCGGCGCAGCTGAGCGGCGCGGCGTCGAAGGAACTGATCCCGTCGGGGACGGGGACGACGTAGCCCGAGTTCGCCACGGCGTACTCGGTGAAGGCACCGTCCACGGAGTAGCCGCTGTTCTGCTGCGCCGGGCAGAGGGTCTCCCGACCGTCCACGCAGTACCGGCACCGGCCGCAGGCAGAACCGAGCCAGGCGATGGCGACCCGTTCACCGACCGTGCGGTCGCCGACCTGGTCACCCAGCTCCTCCACGATGCCGATGCCCTCGTGGCCCGGGATCACCGGCAGCACCGGCTGGACGGGCCAGTCCCCCTGTGCGGCGTGGATGTCGGTGTGACACAGCCCGCACGTCTCCAGCCGGACGAGGACCTGGTGCGGTCCCGGCCGGGGGATGGGGCGCTGGACGATCTCGAGCTGCTGCCCGAACGCGGTGATGACTGCTGCTTTCACGGAGTCGACCTCTCTGCGGTGGAACCGGGGTGTGGCTGGGGGTGCTTCTCAGCGCGCGAGGACGTCCAGCGCGCGCGCCAGGTAGGCGCGCTCGACCAGTACCTCGAACCTCGTGGGTTCGATCGTGCTGCGGGAGCGGAAGTCTCGTCGGCCACGGGTCATCCCGTAGCGGACGCAGGAGAGGACGATGCCGAACACCACGCCCCAGGCGACGCCGAACAGCATCGAGCGCAGCACGTCCTCCCCGCTCAGGAAGACGAGGAGCACCCCGACGAAGAGGCCGAACCACGCCCCGGAGATCGCCCCGGAGGCGACGGCGCGCGGCCAGTCCATCCGACCGGTGATCTGTTCCACCATCCGGAGGTCGGTTCCGACGATCTGGGTCCGCTCCACCTCGAAGTCCTGCCGGGCCAGCTCGTCGACCAGGGTCCGTGCCTCGGCGTAGGTGGTGTGAGCGCCCAGCGAGGCCTGCTCGAGACCGAAGGGGAGGTACGGCTGGACGAGGGCACTGCGCACGGCGGTCACCTGTTCGTGGGCCTCGACGGTCTCCGCGATGCTGCGGAGCCCACCGCCGGAGTCGCGGTTCCTCGTCGTCGGGTTCCTGACGACGTTCTGCCGCTTCGACTGCATCAGAGCCTGACGACGAGTTCGTCGTGCACGGCGGTCACCCCGGGGGCAGCCCAGCAGGCGTGTGCTGCGGTGCGATGTTCGGCGGCGGAGTGCACGAAACCCCGCAGAGTGACCGTTCCCTCCGCGTCGGTGGTGAGGTTGATCGCCTTGCTGTCGAGATCGGCGGAGCGGAGGAAGGCGGCGTGGATGCGGTTCGCCATGTCGGCGGGCGCCGGACCGGTCTTGATGGTCGTCGTGTTGCGGACACCGTGGACACCGCGCAGGTGTTCCACCGCGTGCTCCGCGGCCAGGCGCTGGAACTGCCACCGGGTCTCGCCGCTGAGGGTAAGGACCCGGTTGTCCACGACGACGTGCACGGTCTCCGGGACGTTGCCGGACGCCGCGAGGGCCGACTGTGCCTTCGCGGCGATGTCAGCGTCCGTCAACGTCCAGGGGCTCTTCACGGTGATCTCCTGGGCGACGGCGCGCACCCCGTGGACCCTCATCACCGCCTTGGCCGCTCGGACCTTCTCGGAGTAGCTGGTCACCTCTCCGAGCAGGGTCACGGTCCCGTCCGAGACCGCGACTCCGATCTTCGTGCTGTCGACGTCGGGAACCCAGCTGAGTTCCTCGACGACGGCGTCCTTGAGCTTGCTGTCCGTCGTGGTCCGGAGGTTCGTCATACCCGTGATCCTGGGTGCCGACAGGTCAGCCCGACAGGGCAGGAGGTCCCGTCAGGACGAGGCGGTGACGGACGTCGTGGCACGGGCGCGGCAGTCGGCGTCGAGAACTCCTGCTGCACGACACCGAGGCTCACGGGTGGTCGTCCCACGAACCAGATGCACACCCTCACGTCGAAACGGCGAGGCTGTCGCAGCCATCCGCGGTCGTCTTCGTTGCGGCGGGGCATCACCGGCGAGGCCAGCCACCTCGAGCCGAGAACTGAACGGCCCGCTGCGGATCCTGCCGTTTCACGTCTTGACCACACCGCGTCCCGTTCTCGCTGGAAAACTCCGCCTGCGGTCCTCCGTCGGCCGGTGGCGGCGCCGGTCACGAGGTCTTCTCATCGGTGGGAGCGGACGGCGCAGCGGGCCCGGTGAAACTCACCTCATGACGCTCGTGTCCCAGCGGCGCCTCCTTCCACGAGGGCTTGCGGACGCGGAAGACGAGCAGAGCCGCGCCGACGAAGAGGATCAGGCCGGCTGCGACCAGCGACACGTAGCCGACCGGGTTGCCCACCGGGAGCTGGGTGGGCGGGAAGAACGCGACCAGGAGGGAGAACGCGACGGCCAGGAAGCCGACGCCGGCGACGAGCCACATGCCGACCGTGCCACCAGGAATCCGGAACGCCCGGGGAAGGTGGGGCTGGGTGTAGCGGAGTCTGATCGCCGCCGCGTACATGAAGAGGTACATGACGATGTACAGGCTGATCGTGACCGTCGAGATGAGGAAGAACGCCGCGCTGACGTCGCTGGTGACCAGGTAGATCGAGGAGACGGCGGTGACGATGACCGCTTGGATCAGCAGGATGTTGCGAGGGACACCCTGCTCGTTGGTCTTCTGCATCAGTGGAGGGAGGAGACCGTCGTGAGCTGTCGCCAGCAGAGCCCTGCTCGGTGCGGAGATCCAGGCCAGTGCGCCACTGAGCGCTCCGTAGCAGACCAAGACGGACAGGATCTGGACGATCCAGTTGGCGTGCCAGAGTCCGACCAGGACGACGCCGAGGGCGTCGAAGACACCGGTCTGCAGGACGATGTCCTCGTAGGGGACGAGACCGGCGACGGCGATGGAGCCGAGCAGGAAGACGGCGACGGAGACGAGCGACGCGATCAGCATGGCGGCCGGGAAGCCACGCTTCGGGTTCTTCATGTCGCCGACGTGCACGGCCTGCGCCTCGACACCGGCGAACAGCAGCATGATGTTGCCGAGGAACGCGAGGGAGCCGAACCCGGCGAGGGCCGGCAGGATGCGCGGCACGCTCGACCCGTCGACCACGTGGGTCACGGCACTGTTCGTCGTGGTGTTCCAGCCGAGGGTGTGACCCGTCGCGACCCAGTAGACGAACAACACGACGAGGACGGCACCCGGCACGATGGTGCCGACGACGAAACCGTACTTCGCGACCTTGGCCAGGAGGGCGTTGCCCTTCAGCGCCAGCAGCGTGGCCAACCAGTAGCTGACGATGCAGAAGACGCCGACGTAGACGTGCGTCTCGGCGAGCCCGGCGGCGTTCAGCGCATAGGCGGCTGCAGCTGCGGCGAAGGCGAGCCCGGTGGGGTACCAGACGACGTTCTGGATCCACTGGAGCCAGACGCCGACGAAGCCCCACCGCTGACCGAAGGCCTCACCGATCCAGGTGTAGACACCTCCTCTGCGGTTGGAGAACGCACTCCCGAGTTCTGCGGACACGAGGGCCGCCGGGATGAGGAACAGGATCACGGCGAAGCCGATGTAGACGAACATCGTCCATTCCTCGGCGGCCATGACCGGGAGCCCCCGGAGGCTCGTCACGACGGCTGCGGCGGTCAGGAAACCCACCGTCGGAACGGACATGGTGGCGATGCTCTTCGCCGAAGGGGTGCGCCCGGGCTGCTCGTCCGCGGACGCCGCCGGCGGGCGGGTGTCGGATCGCGGACTCACGAGACGACCTTCTCGGTCGCGACGACGGCCGTGGCGGAGTGGTTGAAGGACGTGCCCTCATGGGAGGCGAGAGGACGCGACGGTGGCCGGAGATCCAGCTTCCGGACGGCCTTCTCGAGGTCGGCCAGCACGAGGTCGGCCATGTCGAGGCTCAGACCGTGGCGCACGATGACGCGTTGCAGGATCGTCTCCTGCTGGTCGGCCGGGAGCGTGTAGGCGGGCACCAGCCAGCCGCGAGCACGAAGTTCGTCGGCGAGGTCGAAGAGGTTCCAGGCGCTGTCGCCGCTGTCGCGGAGGGTCCAGGCCACAGCGGGGATGCCTCTGCGGGGGTCGCCGTCGGAGACGATGTCGAACCGGCCTGTCGCGTCCAGACCTGCAGCGATGTGCTGGGCGACGAGGTAGGTGGCGGACTGCACCTTGCGGTAGCCGTCGCGCCCGAGGCGCAGGAAGTTGTAGTACGAGGCGACGACCTGCCCACCGGGACGGGAGAAGTTGAGGTTGAAGGTCGGCATCTGGCCACCGAGGTAGTTGACGTTGAAGATCAGCTCTTCGGGGAGGTCGCTCGTCGTCCGCCAGATGACCCAGCCGCTACCCAGGGGCGCGAGGCCGGTCTTGTGGCCGGAGACGTTGATCGATTTGACGCGCGGAAGCCGGAAGTCCCAGAGGATGTCGGGTGCGCAGAACGGGGCGACGAACCCGCCGCTGGCCGCGTCGACGTGGATGTCGATGCTCTGACCCGTACGCGCCTCCAGGTCGTCGAGGGCCACGCTGATCGCAGCCACGTCCTCGAACTTCCCGGTGAACGTCTGACCGAAGGTGACGACGACTGCGATGGTGTTCTCGTCGAACCGGTCGAGCACCTGTTGCACGGTGAGGACGTGGTTCTCGTCCATCGCCGCCTGGCGGATCTCGACGTCGAAGTAGCGGGCGAACTTCTCCCAGCAGACCTGTACCGGGCCGCAGACGATGTTGGGCGACGCGGTCGACCTGCCCTCGGCGATCCCTCGCGCCTTCCAGCGCCACTTGGCCGCGAGACCGCCGAGCATGGCCGCTTCGCTCGATCCCGTCGTCGAGGTACCGAGCGTGGTCGCCGCCTCGGGAGAGTGGAAGAGGTCGGCGAGCATGTGGATGCAGCGCGTCTCGAGTTCGGCGGTCTGCGGGTACTCGTCCTTGTCGACGATGTTCTTGTCGAGGGAGTCGGCCATGAGCTGGCGCACCTCGGGTTCGACCCAGGTCGTGCAGAACGTGGCGAGGTTCATCCGCGCCACGCCGTCGAGCATCAGCTCGTCGCGGACGAGCTGGTAGATCTGCCGGGGCTCGTGCTCTTCCTGCGGGAAGCGGGTCTTGGGTGCGCGGGTAGTCATGGAGTCGGTGGCGAAGAGATCGTCCATCGATTCGTCCAGCGCGGCCGTTGCGGGCTTCGTCATGGACCAAGAGTCGCCCGGCCGGGGCGCCGCCCCCAGAGGAGAACGTCCCCCGGTGACCGAGATCGCACCGCTGGTGGTCGGTGACCACGGAGGACGTGAGGCGACCAGGTCCCGCCGTCACCGTGGTTACCGTCCCAGCCCACCGACGGGCGTGCTCAGCCCCGTCCTTCCCTCGACGCGTCCCAGGTCCAGTCGCGGATCTCGGGAAGGTCCTCGAAGTGCTCACGGACGTAGCTGTGGTGGTCCCGCAGCCGCTGCTCGCAGAAGTCCGCGAGCTCCGCTCCGCCGGGGAGCAGGTCCCCCACGCGTTCCAGGACGGCGAGGACCAGGTGAAACCGGCTCATCCGGTTCAGGACCACCATGTCGAACGGCGTCGTCGTGGTCCCCTGCTGTTCGAAACCCCGCACGTGGAACCGCTGCGGTGCGGGACGCCCGTGCAGCAGCTGGTGAACCGCGCGGGGGTAGCCGTGGAAGGCCATGACCACTTCGGTGCGGTCGCCGAAGAGGGCGCGGAAGTGCTCCTCGTCGAGGCCGTGCGGGTGCTCCTGCCGGGGCAGCAGGGCCATGAGGTCCACGACGTTGACGAAGCGCACCCGCAGGCTGGGGGCACGATCGCGCAGGATCTCGGCCGCGGCCAGGGCCTCCTGGGTCGGGACGTCACCCGCGCACGCCAGGACCACGTCGACCTCACCGTCCGCGGCTGCACCGCCCGGGTCGTTACCGGCCCACGTCCACGCCGACGCTCCGGCGGCGCAGTGATCCTCGGCCTCGGCGAGGGTGAGGTACTGCAGGTGCGGCTGCTTGTCGGCCACGACGAGGTTCACGTGGTCGGTGCTGAGCAGGCAGTGCCGCGCGATGGCGAGCAGGCAGTTCGCGTCCGGCGGCAGGTAGACCCGCGCGACTCCCGGAGCCAGCGGCAGGACGGTGTCGATGAGCCCTGGACCCTGGTGGCTGAACCCGTTGTGGTCGTTGCGCCAGCAGGTGCTGGTCAGCAGCACGTTCAGTGAGGAGACCGGTTCGCGCCAGGGCACGTCGACGCTGTGCTGCAACCACTTCACGTGCTGGACGAGCATGGACGCACTCACCATGGCGAACGCCTCGTAGGTCGCGAAGAACCCGTGCCGGCCGCTGAGGACGTAGCCCTCCAACCACCCTTCGCACAGGTGCTCCGAGAGGACCTCCATGACCCGTCCGTGCGGGCTGATGCCGTCCTCCCCCGGCTCGGCCGCCGCGAAGCAGCGGTCCGTGGCCTCGAAGACCGCATCCAGCTTGTTCGACGCGGTCTCGTCCGGGCAGAACAGCCGGAACGTCCCGCCGCCGTCGGGTGTCGTGGTCCGCCGGTAAACGTCGCGGAAGAGCTCACCGAGGGGGTGGGTCGTCGGGGCGAACGCCGCACCCGGCCGCTGCACCTCGACGGCGTAGTCGCGCAGGTCGGGCAGGTCCAGCGGGCGCCGGAGGCGACCACCGTTGGCGTAGGGCGAGGCGCCGGGTCGGAGATCACCCTCCGGGGCCAGCGCCTTGACGTCGGGCGCCAGACGACCATCACCGTCGAACAGTTCCTCCGGCCGGTAGGACCGCAACCACTCCTCCAGGAGCGCGAGGTGCGCCGGGTTCTCCCGGACACCGGCCAACGGCACCTGGTGGGCGCGCTGGGTCCCCTCGATCGGCACGCCGTCCACGACGGCCGGTCCGGTCCACCCCTTGGGGGTGCGCAGGACGATCGCGGGCCACCGCACCTGAGCGCCGACACCGGAGAACCCGCTGCCGGAACCGGCCCGTGCTGCGTCCTGGACGGCGCGGATCCGGTCGTGAGCTCCGGCCAACGCCGCCTCGAGGTCGGCGAAGACCGCCGCAGGTTCGTGGCCGCTCACCACCACCGGGTCCCAGCCCTGGGAGTGCAGGTAGGAGCACACGTCGGCGTCGCTCTGACGACCCATGACGGTGGGTCCGGAGATCTTGTACCCGTTCAAGTGCAGGACGGGCAGGACCGCTCCGTCGCGCCGCGCGTCCAGGAAGGCCGGCAGTCTCCAGGAGGCCGCCAATGGCCCGGTCTCGGCCTCGCCGTCACCGACGACGCAGCAGACCAGGAGGTCCGGGTGGTCGATGGCCGCCCCAGCCGCGTGCGCGAGGGCGTAGCCGAGTTCGCCGCCCTCGTGGATGCTTCCGGGGGTCTGGACACTGACGTGACTGGGGATCCCGCCCGGTGTCGAGAACTGCCGCGCCAACCGGCGCAGGCCTGCGGTGTCCTCCGTGACGTCGGGGTAGAACTCCGAGTAGCTGCCCTCCAGGTAGGTGTTCGCGACCAGGGCGGGTCCGCCGTGTCCTGGTCCGGTGACGTAGAGCACTGGGGTACCCGTTCGACGGATCAGCCGGTTGACCTGCACGTAGAGGGCCGAGAGACCGGGGCTGGTCCCCCAGTGCCCGAGGAGACGCGGTTTGACCTGCGCGACGGTGAGTGGTTCGCGGAGGAGGACGTTGTCCTGCAGGTAGATCTGCGCCGCTGTGAGGTAGTTGGCCGCAGCCCACCACCGCAGGTCGCGATCGATGTCCTCACTGCTGTACCTGACCGTTGGAGCATCGACGACCGTCACGGGACCTCCAGGAGTGGGGTGACGAACCGCCCGGCACGGTGGTGGCGGGCGTTCGACGATGGGTTTCGCACGAAACGCGCCCGCAGGCCCACGACAGAAGGCCCATCGTTCGACAACGATCGCCAGTCGACCGCGGACAACGCGTCAGCTCGGCGAGCGGGAGGCGATCGAACGCTCTCCCGCTACGACAGATCCCCGAGGGCGCCCGGCTCGAGCTCCTGCTCACGGAAGGCGGCACATCGCAGCGTTCCCGTTCCGGGCCGGCTGTTTCCCAGCAGCTCGAAGCTACGCCCCCACCTCGTGGTGGTCAACCGTCGCACCGGGGTGATCGAGCGGCGACTCGACAGCGGGCGTCTGAGGTCGGCCCTGCTCACGACACCACGTGAAACACCTCCACCAGGCCCACCGTGCAGTACGTGAACTGCTGCGTCTCACGGGACGAGCGTTGAGGAAGTCGAGTTGCCTGCTGTTCCTACGTCGTCGTGAGGAATCCGGCTGCATCAGACTCCGTCGTGGAGGCGTCACGATCATCCCACGGGTGGTGCGTTGACCGCTGAAGACCGCCTGACCGTCGCAGACCGCCCTCTCGTTCCCTGGTGCTGGTGGACGCACCGCGAGCAGCGACGACTTCTTCGACAACCCCCCGACCTTCTCCGCCACCCCGATGACCTCGGCCCGCACTCCGGAGCCGGTCGCACCGCCGTGCAGTCGCTCCCGCTGGTGTCACGTCCAACCCGTCGGGACCTCCTGCCCTGTCCCGGACTGTCGACCGGGACGAGGATCGAGGTATGGCCAACCTCCAGACCACGACGGACAGCAAGCTCAAAGAATTGGTCATCGACGAACTCAGGTGGGTCCCCGATGTCGACAGCACCGAGATCGGTGTCGCAGTCACCGGCGGGATCGTGACGCTCCTCGGTCAGGTGGGCAGCTACTCCGAGAAGGTACGGGCGGCGAAAGCGGCGATGCGGGTCCACGGTGTCCGCGCCGTCGCCCAGGAGATCACAGTGCGCAGCCCCTGGATGATCACCGATGCGGAGGTGGCCGCGGCAGCGGAGACTGCACTGGAGGCCTCCATCAACGTCCCGGAGACGGTGCGCGTGGTCGTCGACAACCGGGTGATCACCCTCAGCGGCGAGACGGGCTGGCAGTTCCAGCGGATGGCTGCCGAGCACGCCGTAGAGCACCTGCGGGGTGTGCAGAGGGTGCGGAACACGATCACCCTCACGGCCGTTCCCGCCCCCGTCGACATGGCCGACCGCATCCACGCCGCCTTCGTGCGCTCGGCAGAACTCGACAGCAAGGCGATCAACCTCTCCACCACCGAAGGCGGGACGGTGACGATGCGAGGCTTCGTGCGCTCGGCTTCCGAACGCCGAGCTGCGACGCACGCGTGCTGGGCTTCCCCCGGGGTGACTGCGGTGCACGACGAACTGGTCGACAACTTCTGATGCGCGAACGAGTGGCCGCTCGATGTCTGCCCCCTTCCCGTGCCAGCCTCGACACAACGGTCGTGTTCTCTGGTTCTCGTGCACTCGGGGCGACCGCACGTTCTGCACGGGGCCTGGTGGACGATCCGATCAGGTCACTCAGCCAAGCGTGGCGGATGCCGCGCGCCGAAGGCGCCCGGGAAGCTCACCTGGAGTAGCCCGAGCACCAGACCCCGGCGCGCGTGGCCGGACCGCCCGATGCGGACAACGTCAGCGTGCAGTTCCGTGAGCAGGCAGGAACGGATTCTCGGGGGCACCACGTCCTCACGGCAGCGCAGCCGTGCGAAGGATCCTGACCTCTTCCTCCAGGTCGCGGATCTGCGTCGTCGCTCTGACCGGCTCGGAGCTTCCGCGGCGGCTCGCGCGCCATCGACCTGGCCGCGGTCGATGAGATCTTGTCCGCCCCAGCGGTAGAGCAGCAGGTCTCGGCGACGCCGAGGGATCCGGCGACATTGCTGACGGTGCGGCCGGCGGTGATCAACGCCAGTGCTCGGTGACGGAAAGCCGGCGGGTACGCCCTGACCACAGGCGATCCTCTCGGGTGTCCGAGCGGCCACCGTCTCCCGATCCGCGATTCCGGAGAAGCAGGTCGTGATCAGCCTGCCCGGGAAACCGGGTCAAACTCCCTGCGGCGTTCACGTTCGATCGTGTCAGTTCGGGTCCGGGTACAGGAAGCAGAACCGCCCGGGCACGACGAGGATTGGTCCTGCGGCGATCGGGGATGCTCGAGGCGCTCAGCTTCAGGCCACCAGGGCGGCACCGAACGGGGAACGGGACTCCAGGGGGACGATCATGACAGGCAGCTCGGCGGCGTCCAGGACGGCGTCGATGGTGTCGCCGAAAGGGTCGGAACCGCTCTCGGCCACACCGCGCCCACCGAGCACCACGATGTCAGCGTCCGCTGCCGCCGCGAGGACGTCGGTGGACGGGCTCGTCCCGCGAAAGGACCCGGAGCGGATGTGCAGATCCGGGTTGCGGTCCTGGATGCGCTGCACGACCTCGGTCAGGCGCCGCACCGGTTCCCCTGCCTCGGGGAGCGCAGACGCCGGCGGGTCCGCGTCCGACCTCGCCGGCCCGACGCCAGGAGGACAGTGGACGACCGTCAGCGTGGCGTCCGTGCCCCGCGCGAGTCCCACTGCAGCTTGGAGGACGGCAGTCGAACGGTTCGAGCCGTCGTCGCAGACGACAACGCCGTAGCCTCCCCCGCGAGCGTGGCCCGCGACACTTGCCGCCCAGCCACGAGGGACGACCACCACCGGGCACGACGCGGCCCGGGCGATGAGAGTTCCCACCGGCACGCCACCGGGTCGCAGCGTCCGCCCACCCTGGCGCGCACCCACGACCAGGACGTCGGCGGTGCGGGTCGCGCTGGTCAGCGTCTCCTGCAGGGACTGCCAGGACAGCTGGTGGCGGATCACCAACGTGGGGCCGACGCTCTGCGCCACCTGCTGTGCCTGCTCGAGAACCCTCTGATCGGCGAGCGTCCACGGATCGGGCGAACCGTTGCGCTCCACGGCGTGGACGAGGTGCAGTTCCGAGACCGTCCGGTCGGCGAGGGTCGCAGCCCACCGGACGGCCTCATCGGCGTCACCTCGACGGTCGACACCCACGGCGATGACTCGCATGAACAGCCCACTTCCCGTCGTGACGGTGTCGACCGGCACCGGGACCCGGGCTGACCGCTTCCGTCATGCAGGAGCCTCGCGGTGGCGAGCCTCATCCTGACCGTGCCGCCGTGAACACCGCGCCGCCAGGGTCGCAAGTCCTCACTCCTCATCGAAACTTCTGTTCGACTAAGTCAGCTCCGGCCGCGCCGGCTGCGAAGTCCTCGGAATGGACCGAACCCGCTGGACCGCTGGAGACCAGGTCCTGTCCGGAGGGGTCCAGCTCGACCCTCCCCTTCGAGCGTTCGGGCCAGCTCCTCAGCACGGCTGCACAGGGAAGGGCACCGGTCCAACCATCATCGGCGTCGAGAGCAGGATGAGGGCTTCCACGAGCGAGAACCAGGGCTCGGCGATGGGGAATCGGGCGTCTTCAGGGTGAGGAGACCGACCGCGAGCGGGACGCCGTACCCGATGCTCAGGACGATCACCCCGACGGCGGCGGGGAACGCGAAACGTCGGGTTCCGGCGGTTTCTCGAGACGACTCCTCCCCGGCGCGGGCCCACACCGGCACCACCCCCGTCGTCACGATCCCGGGGAGGGTGCCGCACGCCTTCCCACACCGTTCGCCACCGCTTCCGCAGCCAGTCGTCGTCCCCACTCCCGGGCGCGCGGGACCTCACCGACGCAGGTCGTGTTCGCCTTCGTCACCCGGAAGCTCTCCGGGCGGGCCAGCCGGCTGCTCCCCCGACGACGGGCGGCGCGATCGAGCTGCACGGCGGCGTTGCCGCTGAGGAGGACCGGTCCGTCGGCGCGGGAGGCGAAGGCGGCGAAGTGGGGGCTGAGCACCGTGGTCGGGTCAGCGATCCAGTCGCGCATCCCCCGTCCGGGCGCGCCGGGCTCGAGCGCGAGGTTCCGCTCGGGTTGCAGGGCCCAGCTCCTGGCCTGGGCCCTGGTGGCCACCCTGCTCATCCCGTGGACGTGGGTCGGGCCCCCGATGACCATGAGCTCGTTGCCTTCGCACCAGCCCGGGGAGACGTCGTTGACGTTCCGGACCGTGACCTGCTGATCCGCTCCGAGACCCTCCGCGATGGCGTCGGCGATCTGTCGGGTGTTGCCGAACATCGATTCGTAGATCACGACGGCGCTCATGGATCCTCCTCCGGTTGCAACCAGCCTGGTGGGACGGGACCGGGGGAGGTAGGGGAGTTGGTCCCCTGTCGGGGTCCTCGTCCGGTCCGGAAAGACCCGGGTCGGTGATGACGTCGCGGACACGCCGAACGGTGAGCGGGAACCCCGGGTCCACGATCGCTGTCGCAGCGGGCCGACGTGCGTGATCCCTACCGATGCCCACGCCCGCACCAGCAGAATCATCGGGTATCCGCGGCTGTGTCCGCCGGGGTGCCGTCGATCCCGATCCGGGATGCGCCCGGCCGGGTGGGGATCGCCGATCTCGCGCTCGAGGGGCCTTTCTCCCCTACGTCGCAGACCGCCCGATGAGGAGGATCGGTCGAGTGACGAGCACATCGAACCGCGGCACCGGAAACTCGGGGCAGCTGAGCCCGCGTCTCCCGACCGAGGGTGACCGCTACCACCTCGACTGCGGCGACCTGGGACGACGCATCACCGCCCGCAGGGCCGCGCTCGGTCTCGAACGGTCCGACCTCGCACATCGGGCCGGCATCTCGCTGCCCTACTTGGAATACCTGGAGAACGCCCCGTCCCATCCCCCGCTCTCCACCCTGCGGGTCCTGGCCCGGATCCTGCACACCACCGACGTGGACCTCCTCGGCGGCACCCAGGGCCGGCCACCGGGTCGAGGGGCTCCCTCGCCCGGCTCGCAGCTCGCCCTCCTGCCGGAGGAGGAGTGCTGGCAGCTGATCTCCGATCACGGCGTGGGACGGATCGCCCACCCCCTCCACCAGGACGTCCTGGTCGTTCCGATCAACTACGCCGTCGACCACGGCACCCTGTGGATCCGGACCTCGCCGGACTCGCAACTGGCCGCGCACACGGATCCCGAGGGCCGGGTGACCGTGGAGGTCGACCGCCTCGACGACGTCACGAGCGGCGGATGGAGCGTGCTGCTGCACGGAGACGCGCGGCACGCGGAACCCGGCACCAGCACGACCCCGGAACCGGTCGCTGTGCACCCCTGGGTGCAGCAGGACCGCTCCCTCCTGCTGACCGTCCGCGTCCGCGCGATCAGCGGGCGGAGGATCACCTGGTGAAGCGGCTCTCGTCCGGGGCCACGCCACCGTGCGGTTCCTCCTCGGCGACCGGATCGAACTCCCCGCCCGCCGTTCTCTCGACCGCACCCGGAGACGGCCGCGGAGCACCGTCCGCGAGCTCAGCTCATGCGGTCGACGGACAGCGTCCGCGGTCGTGTCGTCCGCCCGGGCAGCACGTGCGTCCGAGATCTCGGCGTTGCGACGCGGATCCGGCAGCACGTTGCGAGGAGACGCCGTGAGCGATGGCCGGATCGACGACCGGGCGGTGGTGGTGGGGTACGACGGCTCCCCCGACAGCACCGCGGCCCTGTTCCTGGCTGCGGCCGATGCCGGGACCACCGGGTCGGCGTTGTGGGTGTCCGTCGTCGGGGACGACCGCGTGCAGTCGCCACCCCCGCGGGCGTACGAGCGGATCGGCGCGACCTCGGCCGCCGAGATGCTCGACCGCGCGCAGGCCTTGGTGCTCTCCCGTCACCCGACCCTCGAGGTGCACCACCGAACGGCCCGGGGTCCCGTCGCCGCCGCTCTCCTCGCGGTCGCCGCCGACGCCCGGTTGCTGGCGGTCGGGGCCCGAGGAGCGGGGCACGAGTTCGCCCCCGCCTGGGGCGAGGTCACCGGTCGGGTGACAGGGCAGGCCGCCTGCCCGGTCCTGGTCGCGCACGCCGGGAACGACCTCCTGAGCGCCACCGGACGCGACGCCCCGAGGATCCTCGTCACCCTGACGGGCGAAGCGCTCGACGACACCGTCCTGCACGAGGGTCTCGAACTCGCCCAGCGGTTCCGCGGAGCCGTCCACGTCCTCACCCTTCCCGCCGATCGGGGCCGGGCGTCGTGGTGCCGGCTGGAGACCCTGCACCGGGACAGCCATCTCCTCGACTGTCGGTTCTACGACGACCACGTCGAGGCGCTGAGGCGCGCGGTGGCCCGTGCTGACCTGGTCGTGGCACGGGTCGAGGGCCTCGAAGCCGTCGCCGGGATCCTCCCCGGTGCGAGGTCGCAGGCCCTGCTGGCCCGGCTGGGTCGTCCCGTGCTCGCCGTTCCCCCGTCGCTCGACCTGCGCAACCGGCTCGTCACCGGTGCCCGCTGAGGTTGGACGTCGCCCTCCCGACGTTGCCGAACCCCGGTCCTGGAACGGGTGCCGGGTTCCGCTGCCGGCCAGGTTGCGAGCCGTGCACTGCCCGGTTCCCACCACCCTGGAGGTACTCCGTCAGTGTTCGAGAACATCGAGTCGCCGTCACACGACGTGTCGGCGGTCGTTCGGACCGGTTTGCCTTCTGCGCTGCTGCTCGTCGCCGTCGGCGGGATCGCCCTGGGTGCTCTTCTGTCCTGAACGGGCCCGCCAGGAGCCGGCTGAGCTCTGTTCGCGGCGATCGGGCGCAGCGCGGTCACCCCCACCGCGATGACGGCCGGAAGGGACGGGTCCGGTCGAAGGAGACCGGTCGACCGTGTCGTGCAGGTCCGCTGCTGTGGAGCACGATCGACGGCGAACCCACGGCGAGGGACAGCTGGACCGTCACACCCACAGACTCCTCCGACGACGCCGTGCCGTCGCACCCGACGACGACATCACCGGTCGCCGCGTCCCAGCCCCGAGGGACGAGGACCACCGGGCACGACGTCGAGTGGATCAGGTGACCCACCGGATGAGCCCAGTCGTCCCGCCAGGTGTCGCGCCCGCGTGCCCCGAGGACGAGACCGGCTGCTCCGTCCGCTGCTTCGGCCAAGGTCGCCCACGGCGAGGACCAGGAGAGGTGGCAGTGCACCTCGAGATCGGGGGCTCGGGAGGCCACGACGGCCTGCGCCGCCGCCAGGACCCCCCAGTCGGTGCGCGCGAACGGACCTGACGAACCCCCTCTGTCGATGGTGTGGACGATCTGCAGGGCCGCCCCGGTGGTCGTCGCCGCGGAGACGGCCCACCGCAGGGCGCCGTCGGCGTCTCCGCGTCGGTCCACACCGACGACGACCTGGTGCGTCGACGGATGCTGTCCCATCAGTGGACCCTCGCGACCGACCGGTGGCCCTGGTGGTCCGCATCCGGGGGCAGCAGGCCCCTCTCGATCCTCGTTCCGGCCGCGCCGGACAGGACGGCACCCGCGTCGGTGAGCGCACCGATGGACGCCGGACGACCGGTGGCCTGGACGAAGCGCCGGCACGCTTCGACCTTGGGCCCCATGGAACCCGCCGGTAGGCGCAGCGCCGCGACCTCGCTCACGTCGAGACGGTCGATCGGTTCGGCTGTCGGGGTGCCGTAGTCGCGCTGGACGGCGGCGACGTCGGTCAGCAGCAGCAGCCGGTCGGCGTTCACCGCCAGGGCCAGGAAGGCGGCGACGTAGTCCTTGTCGACCACCGCCTCCACACCTCGCACCTGACCGTCGGTTCCACGGACGACGGGAGCGCCTCCGCCGCCGGCGCAGATCGTCACGGCGCCACCGGTCAGCAGGCCGGAGATGGTGTCGATCTCGATGATGCCCTGGGGTTCCGGTGAAGCGACCACGCGTCGCCAGACGTCCCCGTCCTGCGCGATGTCGAAGCCCGCATCTGCTGCCGCCTCGCGTGCGAGGGCCTCGGGGTGGCCGGCACCGATGAACTTCGTCGGACGGGAGAACCCCGGGTCCCCCGGGTCGACGAGGGTCTGGGTGACGAGGGCGACGACCGGTTTGACCACCCCCGCGTTCGCGAGGGCCTGCACGAACCAGTAGCCGATCATCCCCTGGGTCTGAGCCACGAGAGCGTCCAGCGGGTACGGCCCGCTGAGCGAGGTGTCTCCCTCACTCTCCAGGGCCAGGAGACCGACCTGGGGACCGTTCCCGTGGCACAGCAACACCTCGTGCTCGTGGCACAGCGGAGCGAGCGCCGCTGCGGCGGCCCGCACGTGGGCCTCCTGGACCGCAGCGTCCGGTCGCTCACCGCGACGTAGGAGAGCGTTGCCGCCGACGGCGACCACGAGACGCACCTCACTGCCCCAGTGCGTCGACGAGGAGCGCCTTGATGGTGTGCAGCCGGTTCTCGGCCTGGTCGAAGACGATGGAACTCGACGATTCGAAGACCTCGTCGCTGACCTCTGCCCCTTCCAGTCCGAACCGTTGCTGGACCCTGCGTCCCAGCTCGGTGCGGGTGTCGTGCACCGAGGGCAGGCAGTGCATGAAGCGCGTGTCTGCTCGTCCGGTCGCGCGGAGGAGGTCGGCCGTGACCCGGTACGGGGTCAGGAGCGGGACACGTTCGTCCCAGGACTCCTCCGGCTCGCCCATGCTCACCCAGACGTCGGTGTGGACGAAGGCGGCGCCCTCCACAGCGGCGGTGACGTCCTCGGTCAGCAGGATCCTCGCCCCGCTCACCTCGGCCAGTCGGTGTGCCGTCTGCACCACCTCCGGCGCCGGCCAGAGCGCCTTCGGCCCGGCGAGGCGCACGTCCATGCCGAGGAGGGCGCCGGTCACCAGTAGCGACCGGGCCACGTTGTTGTGCACGTCACCGACGAAGCAGAAGCTGATGTCCTGGACCGGACCCGGGTGGAACTCCCGCATGGTCATGACGTCGGCAAGGGCCTGGGTCGGGTGCCACTGATCGGTGAGACCGTTCCAGACCGGTACCCCGGCGTGGTCCGCCAGTTCCTCCACGGTCTCCTGCGCGAAGCCGCGGAACTCGATGCCGTCGAACATCCGGCCCAGGACCCGTGCGGTGTCCCGGATGGACTCCTCGCGACCGATGTGCGATCCCTCCGGTCCCAGGTACGTCACACTCGCGCCCTGGTCGTGGGCGGCTACCTCGAAGGCGCAGCGGGTGCGGGTCGAGCTCTTCTCGAAGACGAGAGCGATGTCCTTCCCCTGCAGGAGCGGCACCTCGACGCCCGCAGACTTCTGCAGTTTGAGCAGCACCGCCGCGTCGAGGAGCCGGACGAAGCCGGCTTCGTCGAGATCGGTGATCTGCAGGAGGCTGCGGGGATGGCGTCCCCCGGCCCGAGGGGTGACGGACTCGGGGACCGTCGTCTGCCGGTTCACGCCGGGCCCCGCTCGATGGGGCAGGTCATGCACCGGGAACCGCCACGGCCCCGGCCGAGTTCGCTCCCGGGGATGGCGATGACCTCGATACCGTTGTCCTGCAGCATGTCGGCGGTCACCGTGTTGCGGTCGTAACCGACGACGACACCGGGCGCCAGGGCGAGGAAGTTCGTCGCGTCGTCCCACTGCTCCCGTTCTGCGCTGCGACTGTCCTCCTCGGCGACCAGGACGCGGACACGGTCCAGCCCCAGGGCCTCGGCGATGGTCGCGAAGAGGTCGTCGCGGTGCTCGACGTGCAGACCGCCGGTGTCGACCTCGACGACCTCCTCGAGGTCGGTCGGGGTGATGATCCACGTCCGCAGCCCCGCCGGGTCGAGGTAGGGGTACTTCACGAAGGTGTCCACGTCGACCATCGTCAGGACGGTGTCCAGGTGCATCTGCGCGTGGGAGTGGGGCAACCGGACGGCGATGACCGTCGTGGCGCGAGCACTGCGGAAGAGTTCCCGGGCCAGGATCTCCACGCCCATCGGTGTGCTGCGTTCCCCCATCCCGATGAGCACGACACCGCGCCCGAGGACGTGGATGTCGCCCCCCTCGAGCGTCGCGGGCTGGTGGTCGACGTCGTCGCCGCCGTAGTAGGTGGGGAACGAGGCCTGCGCGAAGAGCGGGTGGAACCCGTAGACCGCACGCGAGTGCAGGGATTCGCGACGGCGAGCGGCCTTGGCCATCGGGTTGATCGAGACCCCCTCGTAGATCCACGCGGAGTTGTCGCGCTGGAAGAGGGTGTTGGGCAGGGGCGGGAGGACGAAGTCCTCCAGGCCCAGGGTCTGCCACCGCAGGCTGCGGGCGTGCAGGGGTGACGCGTCGCTGCGGGTGATCCCCCCGACGAGGAACTGCGCCAGGGTGGCGGCGTCGTAGTGCGCGACGAGGTCGCGCAGCGGGCGGGCGAGCGTCGGTCCCACGTTCTCCGCGGTGAACGTCCGGTCGAGGACGAACTCGCGTGCGGCCTCCACCTCGAGGGTCTCCGCGAGCAACTGCCCGAACTGGTGGACCACGACCCCGTGCTGGACCAGGACGTCGGAGAACGCGTCGTGCTCCTCCCGCGCCCGGGAGGCCCAGAGGACGTCGTCGAAGAGGAGTTCGCGGCAGTTCGACGGGGTCAGCCGGTCCAGTTCCAGTCCGGGCCGGTGGATCACCGCCTGGCGCAGGCGACCGACCTCGGAGTGGACACCGAGGACACTTCCGGGGAACGGCGACCGGCCCCGGTCGAGGGTGGCGGTGGTAGCAGTGGTGGTGATGGTGGTGCTGGTCATGAGTTCCTCCGGGACGTGGTGAGGGTTCGTGGCGCGGTGAGCGGGACGTCGAACACGGGGTGGCGCCTCCTGCGCAGAAGCCGGTGGAGTTCGTCCAGACCCCAGACGACGAGCGGGAAGGGCAGGATCACCGCGACCTGGTCGAGGCTGAGGGAACTGGTGCCGAAGACGTCCTGCAACCACGGTAGGTAGACGACGGCTGCGGTGAAGGCGATCTCGAAAGCGATCCCCCAAAGCAGCAACGGGTTGCTGCGCAGACCGATCGCGAAGAGCGAGGCGCGGTCGGTGCGGGCGGCGAAGGCGGTGCCGATCTGGCAGGCGACGATGCCGACGAAGGTCGTGGTGGTCGCCTCCAGGTAGGCCTGGTGCAGCGGGGTCCCGACCCCGGTGGCATCGCCGGGGTTCCACCCGGCCCGGTGCAGGACGAGGAAGTAGGCCGCCATGACCAGGACGCCAGACGTGGTCCCCAGCAGCAACCAGGCCCGCAGCAGGAGCCGGCGATCGACCACCCCGCTGGTGCGAGACCGAGGTGGTCGCGTCATGAGTCCCGGTTCGGCCGGTTCGCGCCCGAGGGCCAGGGCGGGGAGGGTTTCCGTACCCAGGTCGATGGCGAGGATCTGCAGGACGGTCAACGGAAGCGGTACCGCACCACCGGAGAGCGCGAAGACGAGGAAGGGGACGAGTTCCGGGACGGCGTGGGCGAAGATGTAGAGGATGAACTTCCGGACGTTGTCGAAGACCCGGCGTCCCGCCGCGATGGCGGTGACGATCGTCGTGAAGTCGTCATCGGTGAGGACGAGCGTCGCCGCCTCGCGGGCGACGTCGGTCCCGGAGCGACCCATGGCGACACCGACGTCCGCGTGCCGCAACGCCGGCGCGTCGTTCACCCCGTCCCCCGTCATCGCCACGACCTGGCCCCGCGCCTGCAGCGCTTCACAGATCCGGAGCTTGGACTCCGGCGAGCTCCGGGCGAAGACGATCTCTGAGTTCGTGTCGAGCACCGCGTCGAGCGCTGCGTCGCCCAGACGATCGACGTCCTCACCGGTGAGGATCCGCGACGCGGCCGTGCCGATCCCCACCTGTCGGGCGATCTCCGCGGCCGTCGGACCGTAGTCACCCGTCACCACGTGGATGCGGACACCGGCCCGGTGGGCCTGCTCCACCGCACCCGAGACCCCGGGCCGGGGTGGATCGACCATGCCGACGAGTCCGAGCAGCACGAGGCCGGACTCCAGCTCCTCCCGGGGCCGGTCTGCTTCCTCCTCCGAGAGCGGACGGCGGGCGATGGCCAGCACCCGCAGTCCCCGGGAGGCCCAGCGGTCCAGGGTGGCCTGCAGCGCCGAGCGGAGGTCCGCGTCGAAGGCACGGAGCGATCCGTCGGTGTCCAGAGCCTGGCTGCAGCAGGAGAGGACGCTCTCCGGCGCACCCTTGGTGTGCAGGACGAGGCCGTCGGGCCCCTCATCGATCGTCGACATGCGGTGCAGGTGGCTGTCGAAGCGTTGCACCGCACGGCGGGTGCGCTTCCTCGCGTCGCTGTCGACGCCGACCCCGAGGTCGCCCGCCAACGTCAGCAGCGCGAGCTCGGTCGGATCGCCGCTGCCCTGGGGGTGGGCGGTCGTCGGCGCCTCCGCGCTGGTGCAGGCCGCCGCGCTGCGGGCCAACCGCCGCAGGCGTTCCCCGTCGGCACCCCGGTTGGCCTCGGAGAAGTCCGGGGCGAGGAGTTCCGTTCCGGTGAAGGTGACGGCGGTGACCCGCATGCGGTTCTCGGTGAGGGTTCCGGTCTTGTCGGTGCAGATGACGGACACCGAACCGAGAGCCTCGACGGCCGAGAGGCGTTTGACCACCGCACCGGAGCGCGCAAGTTCCCGCACCCCCGCCGCGAGGGCGAGGGTGATGGTGGGGAGGAGTCCCTCGGGCACGTTCGCGACGATCAGCCCGATGGAGAAGGTGATCGCCGCCGCCCAGCCCAGGCCCGCCGCGACGCCGACGGGCACGAAGACGATCCCCACGCCGACCGCGACCGCGGCGATCAGCCAGGTGACGCGCCGGACCTGCAGCTCCAACGGGCTCGGAGTGGTCCCACCGCGTCGGCTCAGGACGGCGATGCGGCCGAGTTCGGTGCTGGCTCCGGTGCGGACGACCGTCGCCGTCGCCTCCCCCCCGGTGCAGTTCGTGCCGCTGAACACGAGGTTGCGGGCCTCCAGCAGCGGTCCGGTGACCAGGCCCGGGGACGCGGAGCGAGCGGTAGGGAGCGACTCGCCGTTCAGGGCGGAGAGGTCGACCTGCAGGTCGCCCTCCACGATCCGGGCGTCGGCGCAGATGCGGTCGCCTTCGGTGACGACCAGGAGATCCCCCGGGACGACGTCCGTGGCCGCGACGTCGACCCGGACCCCGTCGCGTTGAACCCTCGCGGTGGCCGGCAGGAAGGCGGCGAGCGCGTCGACGGCCCGTTCCGCCTGGACCTCCTGGACGAAGGCGAAGGCGGCGTTGAGCACCACCACGGCGAGCACGGCGATCGCCAACGTCGGCGTGTGTCCGATCCAGGCCAGCGCGGCCGCCATCAGCAGCAGGACCGCGAGCGGCTGGGTGAACTGCTTCAGGAGTTCCCGCAGGTAGCGGGGTCCGCCGCCCGCCGGCAACGAGTTCGGTCCGTAGCTGATCAGCCGGCGGGTGGCGTCACGGCCGGTCAGGCCGTCCGGTCCGGTGCGGAGGTCGCGGAACAGTTCGTCGAGCCCTCGACGTTCGTCCGCCTCCGCCACGATGCCCGACGGGGTGGGTTCGACGACGTCGACGGGAGTCACGCGTCACTCGCGGTGGTCTCGGCGGTGGTGACCGGTGTCTCGCCGTACTCGTGCCGGCTGACCTTGAGCCAGACGTAGACGGGCACACCGAGCAGGAGGCAGAAGACGCCGTAGTACCCCGCCTGGTACCCGCTGCCGGCGAGAGACCAGAAGGAGAAGACGAGAGCGACGGCCGAGACGGTGACGTCACGGACCAGTTGCGCCCTCGGCAGTCGTGGGCCGCGGCTCAGCAGCCAGTAGACCTGGGCTGCGGCGCTGAAGAGGTAGGGAACCACCGCGGTGAAGACGGACAGCAGGACCAACGTGGTGAAGACCCTGTCGAAGCTCGTGTAGCTGACGACGGTCAGGATCGAGGCGAGCACCGTCGAGGCGATGACGCCGAAGAGCGGGATGCCCCGCCAGGTCCGGGCGAAGGGAGCGGGGAAGAGGTGGTCGGCAGCTGCGGCCCGGGGCATCTCGGCCACCACGAGCGTCCAGCCCACGAGGCAGCCCAGTCCGGAGACGATCGCGGAGAGGGCGACGACCTGGCCGGCCCACTCTCCTCCGAAGATGGCGTTCGCTGCGTCGGTGAACGGGGCCACCGAGGTGCGCAGGGAGGCGTTGGGCACCGTGCCGAAGACCGTGATGGTGCTGAGGACGTACACGAAGGCGCAGCCGATCGTGCCGATGATGGTCGCGCGGGCCACGTTGCGCCGCGGGTTGCGGACCTTGCCGGCCACGACGGCCGTCGTTTCGATCCCCAGGTAGCTGAAGAGGGCGATGGCTGCGGCAGCGGAGACGGCACCACCGAAGGAGGTGTCGCTGGAGTTGAACGCCCCGAAGTTCGCGGTCTTGACGAACACCAGCCCGACGGTGGCCATGAACACCAGGGGTACGAACTTCAGGATCGTGGTGACCACCTGGGTCGCCCCCATGGTGCGCAGCCCGGAGATGTTGACCACCGCCGGGATCCACAGGCCGAGGAGCGCAATGACAATCGACCAGATCCGGGTGTGCCCGGTGTTGACGAACACCTCGACGTAGCCCACCAGGGCCACGACGATGGCCGCGTTCCCTGCCCACGCGGTGATCCAGTAGGACCACGCGTTGAGGAAACCTCCGAAGTCACCGAAGGCGTGACGGGCGTAGACGTAGGGCCCGCCGGACCCGGGGATGCGACGGGAGAGGGCCCCCAGGGTGAAGGCCAGCGCCAGCGCTCCGATCGTCACGACGACGAAGGCGACGAGACTCACCGGACCGTAGGCGGCCAGCGCCGACGGCAGGGCGAAGACGCCGGTGCCGATGACGGATCCCATGACCAGGGCGATGGCCGTGGGAAGGCCGAACGTGGACCCTCTCGGCTCCTGCCCCAGCGAGTTCTCCCCGCCTGCAGGGGCAGCCTCACCCGTGCCGGCGCTGCGGTCCGAGGTGCCGATCGTCACCGGAGACCGTCCCGCCCCACGACGGGCGGGACCCGGGTCGCGACGAGGTGTCCTGTCTCGTCCCCGGTGGCGGGTCGTTGACTTCGAGCGACGGTCATGACCGGAGCCTGTTCCCGGTCGCCCGATCCCGGCAGGGGCGGAGGTCCCGACCGGAACCGGGACCGGGCGGGGGACCTTCTCCTCTGCTGCTGATGCCCCCGCCGGTCGAGGATCCGAGACCTCAGAGAGGTCGCTCCTCTCCGCACGGACCGAGGGGAGTCGCTGGTGAGTCGATCCGCCGAGGTCCGGGGAGGTTCCTCCGACGAGGCCGAACCACCGCACGAGGAGCGTCCGGCGCGTCGCGCGATGTGGACCGCGACCTTCCGCGCGGTGCGCCGACGCTCGCCGCTGGTCACACCGACCCACGTCGTCGAAGGCGTCGCCGGTCTGCTCCTCACCCTCGCCGCCGTCGTGGTGGGCGTCGTCCTCGTCGCGGGTGCCCCCGCCGCCGGTGACGCCGCCGCCGGCACCGCGATCGCGCGTCAGGCGAACCTGACCATCGTGACGGCCCGTACCGAGGTGGGCGGCGCCCCCGGCGAGGAGGCACCTGGGTCCGCCCGCGAACCGGCGGGGATGGCGCTGCTGCGTCTCGGCTACGTCTGGGACGGGGTGCTGGTGCACGACGTCGTGACGCCGGCGGAACTGGCCGCGGCGCACGCCGACCGCGCCGGCGTCTCGTCGTCCGTGACGCGGGTGTGGATCGAACGTGACAGCGGTTCGATCGTGCGGGCACCTGAGGAGCCCGAGACTGCCCGTCTGCAGGCGATGCTCCTGCGGGCGGTCGAGGTGTGCTCGGTCGTCCTGGCCGCCATCACCGGTTCGCGGCTCGTGACCTCCGCGTCCCTGCGGTGGCGCGGGCGCCGGTGGGCTCGCGCCTGGCAGCACTGGGACCGCCAGGACGGCGTCGTACCGCCGAGCGGCCGATGAACGGGGACGGCTTCACGGCCGGCCGGGCCTCGAGCGACCCCGGCCCCGATGACCGGGGTCGACGCATCCTCCTGCGACGTCACCAACTCAGCCTGGAGCACGCTGAGCTCGTTCCTCACCACTGGGTCTTGGACGTTCAAGGTTCGTCGGGACCAAGGAGCCGTTGAGCTGACGCGAGGCGACGGCGTGCGCGTCTGCATGCCGCCTGCTCCCGCGCACAGGTCTTGCACCTCCGCCAACCGGTCCGAGCACCTGTGCGGAACAAGGTGTTCTCCTGGTCGTACGGGTGACCTGAGGGACAGTGAGGCCTTGTCAGTAGCGGCGTGAGCAACTACCGCATCCCCGGGGCAGAGGCGTTGGGGCACGTAGGGCCTGGCCGGTCACGATGGTGGC